>DQNS01000146.1 GCA_015659035.1 Acidobacteriota bacterium
CAGCCCGTGGTGAAAGTCCAGCTGCATTCAACCGGCGCTGCATCCCGCCTGGCTGCGTTCCTCCTCGGTCGAATACTGCCGGTATTCTCCCTCGTCGCGCCTTACCAACCGGGCGCATCACCGGTGTCGGTGCAACGCTGGACTTTCACCACGGACTGCTAGACTCCTTGAACCACGTTTGTCGTGACTAGCGAGGCGGAGCCAACTGGGTCGGAACGGTTTGAGGCAGAGTCTCGCTAGGCGCTAGCAGTCAGGAGTCTAGCGGCTTCCGACCTACATAGAGATAGACGACGCCGCAGGTCAAACGGTCTACTCGTATCTCGGAGAAACCGGACGCCCGCAACAGGGCCGCGAGCGCGTCGGGGGTGAGAAACGCGCTGACCGAGGCCGGCAGATAGGCATACGCCTCGGTATGTTTCGACAGGAGACGGCCGATCACGGGCAGAACCCGTCGAAAATACCACAGGTAGATCGCCCGGAGCACCGGCACACGGGGCTCTCCGAACTCCAGGATCGCCAGCCGTCCACCAGGCTTCAACACCCGGAACATCTCTTCGACGGCCCGCTCCGTTTCTGCCACGTTGCGGATCCCGAACCCGACCGTCACGGCATCGATCGTCGCCGACGCGCACGGCAGCCGGCAGGCGTCACCGCGAACCAGCCGCACGACCCGACCCAGTCCAGCCGCCTGCAGCTTCCGTTGGCCCAACGCCAACATCGCGCCGGCGAAGTCGACACCGAGCACGGCGCCGGGCGCCGGCTGAGCGCGGGACGCTGTCATCGCCAGATCGGCCGTGCCGGTGCAGACGTCGAGCACACGGACACCCTCGCGTAGGTCGAGCGCCGCGACCGCCGCGCGCCGCCACCGACGATCGAACCCGGCGCTGAGCAGGTGGTTCAGCCGATCGTATCGATGCGCGATGGCATCGAACATCCCCGCGATCCGGCGGGGATCCTTGTCGAGCGACGGTGCGCCGGGCCCGGTCGCCGGGCCCACCGGTGGCGCGGCGTTCATCCGCTCCACGGAGGATACAGCTCGTGGGAAAAACCCAGCGCGCCGAGGATCTTCCCAGCCATGAAATCGGCCAGGTCGTCGAGCGTGCGCGGTCCCTGGTAGAAGGCCGGCATCGCCGGTAGGACCAGCGCGCCCGCCTCCGCCGACGCCACCATATTGCGCAGCTGCGGCAGGCTCATCGGGGTCTCGCGCGGGACGAGCACCAGCGGCCGTCGCTCTTTGAGCATGACGTCGGCGGCCCGCTCGATGAGCGTGCGAGACAGACCGTGCGCCACGCCGGCCAGCGTCTTCATCGAGCACGGTACGATCACCATCGCCTCGCATGCGTAGCTTCCGCTCGCGATCGACGCGCCGACGTCGCGGTTGCGATGCACCGTGAGCGTTCCGGCCCGCACGGTGTCACCGTATCGGGTCACCAGATACTCGAGCAGGCCATCGAGCGCCGCCGTCTCGCCCAGCTCGTCTCGGAGCAGCCGGCGACCGAAGTCGGACACGACCAGCTCGACCTGGCAGTCGCGCGACAGCAGCGCGGCGACCGTGCGGACGGCATAGAGCGCGCCGCTCGCCCCGGTGATCCCCACGACGATGCGACGGCCGGGCTCACCCGACATAGATCTCCGCGGCGGTGGCCGTCAGATAAAAGAGCCCAACGTAGCCGTTGAGATCGAACGCCTGCTTTACCCGGGAGAGATCGTCCGGCCGCACGAGCGACTGCTCGTATGCGAGCAGCAGCGCGACACCGGCCACCCCGGCGAGATACCAACTGCCGAGCGGCGCGACGAGCGCCACCGCCGCCAGCGCCGCCACTGTGAACAGATGTAGCCAGCGCGCGATCGCCAGCGAGACCCGGACACCGAACCGCGCCGGAATCGAGCGTAGCCCCTGTGCGCGGTCGAACTCGAGGTCCTGGCAGGCGTAGAAGATATCGAATCCGGCCACCCACGCACCCATGGCGAGCGCCAGCAGCCACGGCTCCCATCCGCCGCGTCCGCCGGCCGCCAGCCATCCGCCGACCGGCGCGACCGCCAGGGCGAGCCCGAGAAACAGTTGGGTGTACGTCGTGAAGCGCTTGGCCAGCGAATACCAGAATACGATGCCGAGCGCGACGGGCGACAGCGCCAGGCAGATCCAGCCAAGCTGGGTGGTCACGAGAACGAAAGCGATCGAGGCGCCGACCACCAGGGCCACCGCTTCGCCGGACGACATGACCTTGCGCGGCAGCTCGCGGTTCGCGGTGCGCGGATTCAACGCGTCAAACCGGGCGTCAACCAACCGGTTGAACCCCATGGCCGCGGTGCGCGCGGTCACCATGGCTGCGACGATCCACAGGACCCGCGTCACGGTGAGGGGTGTCTGCCGGGCCGCCAACAGGGCGCCCACCAGGGCAAACGGCAGGGCGAACACCGAGTGTCCGATTCGCACGAAGGAGGCGTAGGCGCGGAGACGACGTAACATAGAAGGCCCGTTGGTCAGCGGGTGGCCGTATCTGACTCGGGATCCTCGAGCCAGGTCACCTGGTCCGGTGCGATACCGCCAACGAGGTATTCTTCCACATCGCTCACATCCCGAGGAACACGCACGGCGATCAGGGCCGCGCGTCTGCCAGGCGCAATCTGGCCGAGCTCGTCGGCGAACCCGAGCGCCTCGGCACCGCGTATGGTGGCGCAGGCGAGCAGTCGACGGGCGGACACCGACGGCGCAAGCCGCCGCATCAGCTCGAGCTCGGCGAACAGGTTGAGATCGGGCGCGCTCGCGAGACTGTCGGTGCCAAGCGCCAGGCGCACACCCGAACGGATGAACCGGTCGATTGGGGGCGGGCCGACCCCGGTCCAGACGTTGCTGCGCGGACAGGTCACCAGGGTCACGCCCCGCCCGACCAGCAACGCCAGCTCTGCATCGGTCAGTTGCACACCGTGGACAACGATCAACCCGGGACGCAGCCACCCCACCCGGTCCAGGTAGTCGACCGGCCCACAGGCCGGCGGCACCCACCCCGGGACCCAGCGGCCAACCCGCTCGAGCAGATCGCGCCAGGCCCCGCGGCCGGTGAGCAGGAACTCCAACTCGTCTGGCGACTCGGCCAAGTGGATGGACCGAGGCCCATCGAACGACGCTCGGATGGCGGCGTCGAGCGCCGCGAACGCGGCTCGACCGACCGAGAACGGCGCGTGCGCCGCCAACCCCACTCGGACGCGCCCCGTCGTGGCGACCGTGCGGATCTCCTCCACGGCCGCGTCCACGATCGCCGCCGCCCCGGTGTCCGGAAACGCCACCACCTCCCGGAACACACGGGCCGCCACGCCGGCAGTCGCCAGGATCGGCACGGCAGCCAGAGTGTTGCCGGTGTCACCGAAGAGCCCCGTTCCGGACGCCCGCGCCTCGTCGATCGCCCGCCGGATCGCGGTCGCGTCCGGGGGACCCGACTCGGCGCGACGCGCCAGCAGCGCCTCCACCCACTCGGGCAACGACGCGGCCGGCGGCACCTCACCCCCCAACCCCGACAGCTCCAGATGGGTGTGCGCGTTGACCAGTGCCGGCAAGACCGCCGTCGCCCCCAACTCGACCACGGTCGCGCCCGCCGGCGTGACGGCGTCGAGAGGACCCACCCCGACCACGCGCCCGTCGTCCACGTCGACGCTGCCGGTGCGCAGCGGCGGGCTGGCGATCGGCAGGACCCAGTCGGCGACGTAGCGAATCATGGGAAGCGGACCGGCAACATCCCGGCGGTCCGCTGCGGGGGAACGACGGATTGGAGGTTGGGGACGGGGGACTGGGGCTGGAAAACGATGGCGACCGGGCTCAAGCTCTGGACACTGACCTCACGGCTCCGCTTCACACTCCCAGGATGACCCGATGCAACGTCCGGACACCGATCACCACCCCCCAATCCCTAGTCCCCAGTCCCCAACTCGGGCTGCTGGGCCGCCTGCCGCCGCTGCTCTTTGCCCGGACGGCTACGGGCCGGATAGCGAGACACCTCAGCCGGCACGGTGGTGTCACCGGCCAGGCGGGCAACCGCGAGCTCGGTGCGGCGCGGAATGGACCGCTCGCGGAAGAACGGGTCACCCATCACGTCGTACACCATATTGCGCCGCTTCGCCGCGAAGCCGGCGTCCTCGATGTTCCGGACGATCTCCGCCTCGTCCATGCAGTACTCGGCGCCAGCCGCGCGCACGACGTTCTCCTCGATCATGACGCTGCCCATGTCGTTTGCGCCGAACGCGAGACTGAGTTGCCCCACCTTCCCGCCCTGCGTGACCCAGGAGGCCTGGAGGTTGTCGAAGTTGTCCAGCACAATGCGTGAGAGCGCCAGGGTGCGCAGGTAGTCGATCCCGGTCGCCTCCGCCCCCCCGAGCTCGGTGTTCGGCGGCTGATAGCTCCAGGTGATGAACGCGGTGAAGCCGGCGGTTTCGTCCTGGAGCTCCCGGAGCCGGCACAGGTGCTCCACCCGCTCCTCCAGCCGCTCCACGCTGCCATACATCATCGTGGCGGTCGACCGGAGACCCGCGCGGTGCACCACGCGCATCACCGACAGCCACTCGTCGGCGGTCGCCTTGCTATCGCAATGCAACAGCCGCCGCACACGGTCCACGAGGATCTCGGCGCCACCGCCCGGCACGCTGTCGAGGCCGGCCCGCACGAGCCGGTCGACGACGACCGGCACCGGCTGCTGCGACAATCGCGACAGGTGCAGCAACTCCGGCGGAGACAGGGCGTGCAGCTTGAAGTCCGGATACCTCGCCTTGATCGCACCAAAGAGGTCCTCATACCACTCGAGTGGCAAGTCTGGGTTGTGACCGCCCTGGAGCAGCAGTTGCACGCCCCCAACCGCCAGGGTTTCGTCGATCTTGCGGAACAGCTCGTCGAAACCGAGCACATAGCCGTCGTCGGCCCCGACCGGACGGTAGAAGGCACAGAACGAGCATCTCGCGACGCAGACGTTCGTGTAGTTGACGTTGCGATCGATGATGTAGGTCACCACCCCGGTCGGATGCTTCCGAACCCGGATGGTATCCGCCAGACGGCCGAGCAGACTGGTGGGAGCGGCGACATACAGCTCGAGCGCCTCCTCGCCGCTGAGCCGGCCACCGGCCAGCACCTTCTCCGCGGTCGACTCGACAGTCATCGCAGGGGAGACTCGAAGAAGCGAAGGTCGGTGCGCGTCGGCACCAACCGGAGACCGTACACGTATTCGTAAAACTTCTTGAGCCCGGCAAGGGTGCGCTCATCGAGTGCGAACGACACATTCTCACGCAGATACCGGCGACCGACCTCGATCTGTTCTTCGTCGCCAGGGCAATGCCGCGCGACGATCTCGTCACTCGCCTGGACACCGCTGGCACACGCCGCCTGCAGCGCCGCCACGTGGTCCGGGCCCACGGTACTGGCCCGTCCCACCCACAGGGCCCAGACGAACGGCAGTGACGTCATGGCGGTCCACTCGTCTCCGAGGTCCACCTTATCGAGCCCCTGGCTCTCGTAGTCGAAAAACAGCGCGGCGTCCCCGATCACCAGCGCCGCGTCACACCGCTTGAGCATGACCGGCAAGTCCGGTCTGAGCTTTACCAGTTTTGGATCGGTGTCCCACCATTCGGCGCACAGGACGCGCAGGAGCGCGCTGGCGGTCCGCGAGCTGCTATCTACGGCAATCGACCGCAGCGAGGTCGCGGGTCGTGTGGTGAACAGAGCGACCGAAGCCACCTCGCCTTCTGACGCGACCGCCAGGTCAGGCACGATCCGATAGTCCGAGCCCTGCAGGTACTCGATGGAGGGAATCAGGCCGAGATCGACCGAGCCATCGTGCAGCTGCGAGGCGCAGCGGGCCGGGATGTCGAACTGCAGATCGAAGAGGTCGGCGCGAGCCTCCAGCCCGTGCACGAGTGGCCTGGCGTTCAAGTACTCGACCGCGCTGACTCTGAGTGGACTCATGACTCTAGCCGCCCCGCTACGCGGGGGTTAGCCTGGGGGGCGACGCGGGCCTTTCACGCTGGCAGCCTTTTTCACAGCCCCGCTACGCGAGGGCTAGCCGTGCATTGGCTGCGAAGTGTGACCGATTCATTCATGTTCTGACCGGTCATGCACGTCTAGCGTCTCGAAGCGACCGTTCCGCCGCACCGCCGCGAACCCCGCGGCGACGATGTTGCGCCGGATTTCCTCGCGTGGCGAGCGGCGCCAGCCCAGATCGTCCGGCGCAGCGGCGGGCACCGCATCCACGTCGTCGGCCCCGAAGGTCAACGCTACCTGAGCCAGTTTGGGGCCGTGACCCGCCCAGTCGACCTGGATTGAGTCGATATTGTCAACCAGGAGTCGAGCGAGTGCAACCTGACGCAGATCGCTGTACCCTGTGGTCGGCCGCGACGGCTCGGCCGGCCGCAACGGCGCGAAAGCGCGGCACACCGTCCCGGCACCGTCCCACGTCGCGACACGGCGAACAAGCGAGAACGCCGCCTGCCCGGCCACGTCGCCCACCGTGAGACGCGCGAGGGTCAGCCCGCTGGTCCGCAGCACGTCGAACACCGGCTCCGGATCGGTCAGCGTATCGGCGGCAGCCTCGGTCACCAGCGCCAGCCCAGCCTCACGCAACTCGAGAAGCACTTCGCCGAGCCGCCCCAGTTCGTGACCGCACAGCCCCTGCAGATCCTCGAGGGCAAACCCGGTCACCGGCACCGATCCGGCCCGCGCCACGACAGCCCGCACCGCCGCGACCGCCGCCGCCACACTCGCCGGGCGACCGGTCAACCGTAGCTCCCCGGCCTGATCCGGCAGCGTCCCCCCATTCGCGGCGGTCTCGACCGGCACGTCGACAACCTGGACGAAGGTGACCCGGTCGGCGTGACGGCGCCGACGCACATCGTCCGCCGCCACCCCGAGGGCGATCAGATCGTGCGTATCGATCAGCGTCTGCCAGTCCCGCTCATCGAGCGCGGCCCCATCCGCGATCTTCTGCGTCACGGAGCTGAAGTCATCATTCATCGGCGCAATCCATCGCACCCGAAGACTCGTTCAACCCAAACACCCGCCCCGACTCGGCCGGAGTAAGCCGGGCGCTTCTGGATGCCGGCGCAGCCCTCAGGTTCCCTCCTGCCTCCTGTCTCCCGCCTTCGCCAAGGCTACGGCGGACAGGCCTACCTCCTGGAAGCACGCTCGTCCCTCATCGCGTCGGCCACCCGTTGCGCCAGGGCAAGTGCCCGGCGACCGTCGGCGCCACCGACACGCGGCGCTTCTCCCCCGGCGACCGCCCGCACGAAGTCCTCGAGCTCGCGCTCCAGCGGCTCGCCCCGCGGGACGTCGACCTTGCCCCCGGCAATCCTGGGGTCAGACCCGGAGGTCCGTGTCACGCGCCACTCCTCGACCTCCTGCTCGGCACAGTCGACCGAGATGTAGGCATCCCGTTGAAAGAATCGCAGCTTGCGCACGCGGTCGCGACTGATCCGGCTGGCGGTGATGTTCGCGATGCACCCGGACGTGAACCGAAGTCTGGCGTTGGCGATATCCACACGGTCCGTCAATACCGGCACCCCGACCGCCTCGACCGTCGCCACCTCCGTCCCGACCGTCGTCAGGATGATGTCCAGGTCGTGAATCATCACATCAAACACGACATCGATATCCAGGCTTCGCGCAGCAAAGGCGCCGATCCGATGCACCTCGATGAAGCGCGGCGCCCGGACGAGCGGTAGCGCCGCGGCGACGGCCGGATTGTATCGCTCGGTGTGCCCCACGGCGAGCACCGCCCCACTCGCCGCGGCGGCGGCGATCAGTGCGTCGGCCTCAGCAACCGACCGCGTCATCGGCTTCTCGACGAGAACGGAGACCCCACGCTCGAGCAACGGGAGGGCGACCGCGTGGTGCGACTCGGTGGGCACCGCCAGCGTCACCGCGTCGACACGACCGTCGAGCGCGGTCACGTCGGTTTCCGGCGCGGCGCCGGTCTCGGCCGCCACGGCCGCCGCGCGGTCTGCGTCGATGTCCACCACCGCCACAAGCCGCGCGCCCGGCAGCGTCGAGAGGATCCGTGCGTGGTGTCGCCCGAAATGCCCGACGCCGACAACCGCGACCCGGGGCCCGGTTCTATCGAAGCTCCGCCTCAAACCGTCAAGGGAATCAGACATGGCAGCGCGGCTCCGCTTCGCTAGGCACGGCTAGCCGCCATCAGCTTGCGGTCTCTCCCGACCGACCACCGTCAACCCGTGCGCATCGGCCCGCGTGTAGAACGTCTCGCCGTCGAGCACCAGCGTCCGTCCCGCGTCCACCGACAGCACCGTCGCACCGGCGTCGCGCATGGCGTTCAGCGTCGGCACCCCCACCACCGGCACGTCGAACCGCATGTCCTGAGCCGGTTTCGCCACCTTCACGACCCGCGTCCCGGGCCCCGCCAGCTGTCCCGCCCGCGCGATGACCGCGTCGGTCCCCTCCATCGCCTCGACCGCCACCACCGCCCGGTCCTTGACGACGATCGTCTGGCCCAGGTCGAGCCCGGCGATGGCGTCTGCCATCCGGTACCCGAACTCCAGGTCGGCACGCTCGTCCTCGGTCGGCGCCCGGCCGGTCAGGACACCGCTCCGGGCGAGCAGCGGCTGCAGAAAAGCGGTCGAGTTCTCCAGGTCGATGCCGTGGTCGGCGAGCATGTCCGCCACCGCTGTGATCAGCGCGTCGGTGTTCTTGGTATCGAGGCGCCGCAGCACTTTCAGCGCAGTCACATCCGGGATGATGCCGAAGAGCTTGGTGTGCTTGACCTGCCCGGCCATGACCGCCCGGGTGACACCGGCGTCACGCAGAATGGCAATGCACTTGCCCAGCTGCCCGAGGGAGATCCAGTGGAGGTCGGCCGGCGGGTCGCCTGCTGCCGCGGTCTCGAGCGCCGGGCTGGTCTCCTCCCGGATCGCGACGATGGTCACCTCATGTCCGAGACGGCGCGCCCCCTCCAGCGCCAAGAACGGAAACCGGCCGTTCCCCGCAATCAAGCCAATTCGCATCGTGCTACCCAGGTCTCAGGTCTCAGGTCGAGGGCTCCCTCCGATTGCCGACGCCGTCGATCGCGAAGGGTCCGTGTCCGATCAGAAGCTGGCGAAGCCGTCCACCACCGTCTACCCCGCTCATCCTGAGCACAGCATGAGAGTGCTGTTGTCGAAGGACTGCCTTCTGTCTTCTGACTCCTTGGGCCGTTCGATCACTCGTCGGCCGCCATCGCCTCGAGCCGCTTGGCTGGCCGGCGGAGGTTGACACCCCGTTGCGACGAGCCCATGAAGGCAATCAGATAGGCGACCTCCGGGCACTGGAGCGTCTCGTCCTGCCCGATCTGCTGGAGGGCCTGCGTGGTGTTCAGCTTGGACTGCAACAGATACCGGAATGCCCGCTTGAGCTCCGCGATCGTCTCCTCCGGCATGCCCTGCCGCTCCAGCCCAATGATATTGAGGTCGTAGACCCGAGCGCGGTTGCCGACGGTGCGCATAAACGGCAACGCGTCGAGCGTGATGACCGAAAACCCGCCGATGAACGCCTGACGCCCGACGCGGCAAAACTGATGGACGGCCGAGAACGCGCCGATGTTCGCCTGGTCTTCAACCGACACATGGCCGCTCAGCGTCGCGGCATTGCCGAAGATGGTCTTGTGCCCCACCTGGCAATCGTGCGCCACGTGGACGTAGGCCATGAACAGGTTGTCGTCACCGATGCGCGTGACCCCACCGCCCCCCTGTGTGCCCCGATGGATCGTGGCGAACTCACGGAAGATGTTGCGGTGCCCGATGACGAGGGTGGTCCGCTCCCCCTTGAACTTCGTGTCCTGGGGAATCAGCCCGATAGACGCGAACGGGAACACGTGGTTTTCGTCGCCGATCTCGGTCCACCCGTCGATGACGGCCGAGGCGCCGATGTTGCATCCGCGTCCGATTCGCACGTGCGGGCCGATGACCGCGTTGGGCCCGACGAGGGTGCCAGCCCCGATCTCGGCGCCCGGTGCCACGTGCGCGGACGGATCGATCCGAACCTCGTCCACGACCAGACCGACCAAGAGCTCGGCCTCGGCAACCACGTGGTCGTCGACCCGCGCCACGGCCGCCGCCACCGCCACCCGGCGCCGGCGCCGGCGTATCGTGACCTCGAGACGGAGTCGGTCACCGGGCACCACTTGACGGCGAAACCGCGCGTTGTTGACGCCGCGCAGCACGACCCGCATCGCCGACGGCTGCACGGCACCATCGAGCAACAACACGCTGGCCGCCTGCGCCAGCGCCTCGATCATCAGCACACCCGGCATCAACGGAGTCCCGGGGAAATGCCCCTGGAAGAACTCCTCGTTGACGGTAACATTCTTGACGGCGACGATCCGGGTGCCCGGCTCGTGCTCGACCACACCGTCGATGAGCAGCGAGGGATAGCGATAACAGAGCCGGTCGAGCAGCCCGGGAATGTCGAGAGACACGATCCGTAGGACCCTGCGGGAAGACGACGGGCTAAGAAAGTGCCTATGGTGTCTGCTGGCTGGCCTTGTCGAGCTCGGCGACGACGTCCGCAGTGATGTCGAGCGCCGGGGTCGCCCAGACCAGACCGCCATCACCGGCGCTGAAGACGAGCCGCAGCCCCTTGCTCGCCGCGACGCGGTCGATGGCCGGCACGAGCTTCTGCTGGAATTCGATCTGAACGGTCTGCTGCAACTCGGCCAACTCGGTGTCGGCATCCTCGGACATCCGCTGGATCTCGCGGGTCATCCGTTCGATCTCGCGCTGCAGCTGCAACTGGGCCTCGGCGCTCATCACGCTGGCGTTCTGCTGTAGCTTCTGCTGGTTCGCCTGCAGCTCGACGGTGCGACCTTCGAGCACCTGGAGCTTCTGCGCGCTCAGCTCCTGCACTCGCCGGTTGGCCTCCTGACCGTCGAGCGACTCCGAGGCCACCCGCCCCAGATCGACGTAGGCCTGCGTAGCGTCCGGAGGAAACGGCAGCCGCGCCGGCGGCGGAGTCGGCTCCGGCGGCTGGGCTCCCGGCGGCTGGGCCGCGGGTGTCTGGGCCGGAGCCGGAGTCTGAGGCCCAGCCGCGACCTGCGCCGGCGCCGTCAGGGCTACGAGCGCGACCATCATCGCCGCGACCACACTCAACAGTTTCATCGGATCAGTCCTTGGTTTCACTCGGCTTGTCTTCCGTGTCCGAGTCAAGATTTCGCGAACAGTTCCGGGCGGGCATCCCGTCTGGCGGCGTTCCTCCTCGGTCGGATACTGCCGGCATGCTCCCTCGTCGCGCCTTACGATGACCGGACGCGATCCGATTACAACGCGAGAGAATTCGTCCCCACACTTCTTACGCGAGACACCAGGTCTATCGGCCGATCAGGGCTGCGGCCCCAGGGCGGCTAGCGCAATGCCCACAATGCCACCTCATAGATTACCAGTTTCGCCGAGCCTACGCGAGAGCGGGCAAAACCCGGACGTCAGAACGATTCCTCCCGCCACAGGCTCACTAGAAGGTGGTCCCGATGGCGAACTTGAACAGGCTCCCCTCCTGCGGCCGGAACCGGTCGTTCAGGACGCAGCTGGCCCCGTTCGGACAGTCGCCCCGCTGCGGGTTGAAGACGTAGATGAGCCGGAACGGCACGTTGAGCACCGGCATGAAGAACCGCACCTCGGCGCCGGTCGACGTCCGGAACAGATCGGTGGCGAAGTGCTGATCGAAGTCAGCCACCTGGCCGGCGTCATAGAAGAAGACCAGCCGCACCGGGTCCGCGATCGAGATCAAGTATTCGATGTTGAACAGGAGGCTCTTGTTGCCTCCGATGACCAGCCCGCTCCCCGAGGTGGTCCCGTCCGCGTGGACGATGAACGGGTCGTTCGGCCCGATGCTGCGGATGTCGAACCCGCGCAGACTGAAATCGCCGCCCAGGGTGAGCATTGTGAAGATCGGCAGCCCCACCGTCGAGCCGATCGGCGAGATGTACTCGCCACGGGCGCGGAAGCCGATCGACAGCCTCGGGGCGTGTTTCAGATACCAGATGCCCTCGATGGTCGGCTTGTAGAACTGCGTGTTGCCCCCGAGCCCCGCATACTCGAACGACGCCGTGTATTTCTTTCCCGTGGTCGGGAAGATCGGATGGTCCACGGTGTTGAGCTGGAAGGTTGGTGTGACCTTGCTGATCGTGCGCGCACCGTCATGGCCTATCAGCAGGGAATCCTGGAGAAACGGATTGAATCGCAGGATGTCCGGATTCAGGAACGCGGGGTTAAGCTTCGTGACCTCCGTCTCCTCCCAGGAGTAGGAGAGGAAGGCCTGCGACCACCGCTTCACGCGAAGCCCCATCGAGGTCGTCAACCCGATCGAGCTCTGGGCGAACTGGTTGATGAAATTGATGTCGCGCCGAAACACGTTGATCCCACCGGTGATCGGCCGACCGAACAGAAACGGCTCGGTGAACCCGAGGTTGTAGTTCTTGACCCGCTCGCCATTCTGGGCCATGAACGACAACGACTCGCCACGCCCCAAAAAGTTGGTTGTCGTGAACCCAGCCTGCAGGAAGAAGCCGTCGAACTGCGACGCACCGGCGCCAAAGGTCAACTGATTCAGGTTCGCTTCTTCGAGGTTGAGCGTCAGATTGACTTCATTGTCGAACCCGGGTCGCTTTTCGATCTGGATCGCGTTGTCCTCGTCGAGCGGCTCAAAATACCCCAGCTGGTTGAGCCGCCGGACGCTATATTGGAGCGCCTCGGTGTTGAAGACACCGCGCTCGACCATGTTGATTTCCCGGCGGATCACCTCGTCGTGGGTGGTGTCATTGCCAACGAAGGTGATGCGGTTGATGAAATATTGCTCCCCTTCCTGGATGCGGACCGTCACGTCCACGACCGGGTTTCCGTCGATCTGCGTCGGCAGCCCATCGGCCTGCGGCTCGGTGCGCGGCACCGGTTCGGGGAACCCCGTCATCTCGTAGTACCCGAAGGAGCCATACGCCTCTTTGGCTTCCAGGAAGGCGTCGCGAAGGGCCTCTTCCGAGTAGTACTCGCCCGGTCGTACATCGGAGAAGATCTCCCGGAGCGCCTCCACCCGTACGACCTCGTACCCCTCGAAGGCCACCGTGCCAACCCGATACCGCTCACCCTCGTCGACCCGAATCCGCAGGCGTACGGGGAGGGTCTTGCCATCCTCCGACACATCCAGGTACTCCAGCTCCGGCTGCCCCACCCGGGCCTCGATGTAGCCGTTGTTCCGATAGTGCCCCTCGAGCGCCACGGCATCCTGCTCGTAGCCCAACGGCTTGTAGGTCCCGCGACCCGTGATGAAGGAGAACAACCAGGGCTCTTTCGTGTTCTTCATCTGCCGCTTGAGCGACCGGTCGCTCATCTGCTCGTTCCCGACGAACGAGATGTCGGCCACCCGGACCTTGGGCCCTTGGTCTATGGTGAACGTCAGCCGCACGAGCTTCGGACCACCGGCCATTGCGGCGATCTCGTGACTCACCTCGGCAAACTGGTAACCCTTCTCGCCGTACATCTCCCGGAGCAGGCCCTCGGTCTGCCGCACGACATGCGGTGAGAATTGGCTGTCCGTACGCAACTCGATGCCGGACCTTTCCAGGGCCTCTAGGATCTCGGTCTCGTCGTACTCGTCGCCCCCCTCCCAGGTCACGACCCGCACCCGCTCGGCTTCCTCCAGCAGGAACACGGCCCGTTTGCCCGCGACGCCGTTCGGGTACGGATCGTCGATGATCTCGATCGCCAGGTCGGCCAGGAGACCGGTGTTCCACAAACGCTGAAAGTCCTCGAGCAGCACCCGCTCGAGGGTCTCGTCGAACGGCGTAAATTGCCCTAGCCCCACGCTGCGAAGTTCGTCGCTCTGCATGTAGTAGAGATAGGTCTGCCCCTCGACGCCGGGTACGTTGCCCTGAGTCGGCCACCGCAGCTCGACCGTGGTGAACAGGGTTGGCGAGTCCGGCGGCGGCAGCGCCGCCTGCGCCTGCTCGCCGACGACCATCGGCTCGGCCTCGGTCGCCGCGGCGGAGACCGGGACCAGCCCGACGCACACCCAGGCGACCGCCGTCGCGGCCACGTACCCTCTCATTTCTGCACTTCCCATGGCCCTTCCCACCCTGCGCCGGCGCCTGAACAAGCAGGTCGCTCGAGACGCGGCGAAGCCTTCCGGCTTCTCCTGGCTCCTGGCTCCTGGCTCCTGCGGGGCACTGGATCCTTAGACGCTCACCGCCAGCCGACGGCCGGCATACGTTCGCCCGGCGTCCCGATAGGCCAGCTCGCCCCCATCGAAATACACCTCAATCGTGCCGCTACCCAGACGCCCACAAATAAGCTCCTCGGAGAGCGGGTCCTCGACATAGCGCTGGATCGCCCGACGCAGGGGCCGTGCCCCATACGACCGGTCTTTGCACGTCATGTTGATGACCCAGTCGACCACCTCCGGTGTCAGGGTGATCTGCAGCTTGCGATCGACGAGGTGCTCGTTCAGCTGGTCGATGAGCATGACGGTAATCTGGCGCAGATCGTCGTCGAGGAGCGCCTCGAACACGATGATCTCGTCGACCCGGTTCACGAACTCCGGGTTGAAGGTCCGCTTCACTTCAGCCAGCACCATGTCGGTGACGTTCCGCTGGATCTCCCTGGCGTCCGACGGCTGGAACCCGAGCGAGGCCTTCTTCTGGATGAAGCGGGCCCCGATGTTCGAGGTCATGATGATGATCGTGTTCTTGAAGTTGACACGATTCCCCAGCCCATCGGTCAGCTGGCCGTCCTCGAACACCTGGAGCAGGATGTTGAACAGGTCCGGATGCGCCTTCTCGATCTCGTCGAGCAGCACCACCGCGTACGGGCTGCGCTTGACCTTCTCGGTGAGCTGACCGCCTTCCTCATGCCCCACGTAGCCGGGTGGCGACCCGATCAGCTTCGACACCGAGTGCTTCTCCATGTACTCGGACATGTCGAACCGGATCAACGCGGCGTCACTGCCGAACAGAAAGTTCGCCAGCGCTCGCGCCAACTCGGTCTTGCCGACTCCGGTCGGGCCAAGAAACACAAAGCTGCCCACCGGCCGATTAGGCGACTTGAGCCCGGCGCGGGACCGTCGGATGGCGCGGGCCAGCGCCGAGATGGCGTGTTCCTGGCTGATCACCCGCCGGTGCAGCTCGGCCTCCATCCGGAGCAGCTTGTCGCTTTCATCCTGGTCGATCGAGGTCACCGGCACGCCGGTCCACGTGGACACCACCTCGTCGATGTCCGGCTTGCCCACTTTGATCGGGCGCAACTCCGCTTTGACGTCGAACTTCTTCCGCACGCACTGGAGGTCCTCGCGCGCGATCTCCTCCTGCTCCTTGAAGAACTGCGCCTTCTCGAAGTCCTTCTCAGCCGCCGCGTTCTCCATCTGCTCGACGGACACGCGGATTTTGCGGTTGATGTCGCCGAACTCCTCGCTCAAGCCCGCGTCCCGCAGTTTCGCGCGGGACCCGGCTTCGTCGAGCAGATCGATCGCCTTGTCGGGCAGAAACCGCTCCGTGATGTAGCGGCTGGACTGATAGACCGCCGCCTCGAGCGCCTCCGGCGTGTACTCGACGTTGTGGAAGCTCTGATAGCGATCCCTCACGCCCAACAGCACCGCGAGCGCCTCGGTCTCCGTGGGGGGCTCGACCTTGACCGTCTGGAATCGGCGCTCGAGTGACCGGTCCTTCTCGATGTACTTCCGGTACTCCGCCGGGGTCGTCGCGCCGATGCAGCGAATTTCACCACGCGACAGGGACGGCTTCAAGATGTTCGCCGCGTCGAGCGAGCCCTCCGCAGACCCGGCGCCCACAAGGGTGTGCAGCTCGTCGATAAACACGATGACGTTGGGGTTCTCGGTCAGCTCCTTCATGATTGCCTTGAGCCGTTCCTCGAACTGCCCTCGATACTTGGTCCCAGCGACGATCAGTGAGATATCGAGCGCGAGCACCCGCTTGTCAGCAAGGAAGTGCGGCACATCCCCACAAACGATCCGTTGTGCCAGCCCCTCGATGATTGCCGTCTTGCCGACACCCGGCTCGCCGATCAGCACGGCGTTGTTCTTCGTGCGACGGCACAGGACCTGCTGCACCCGTTCGAGCTCCCGCTCCCGACCGACCAGCGGGTCCAGCAGGTTCTTCATCGCGCTCTCGGTGAGGTCGCGGCTGAACTCCGCCAACAGGGGGGTCTCCTTGACCCGCGTGAGCGTCGTCTTCTCGTTCAACAACTGCACGATGTCCTCGCGCGCCGTGCTCAGACGCATCCCCTTCTCGACCAGAATCGACGCCGCCACGCAACGCTCCTCGCGGAGGAGGCCCAACAGGACATGCTCGGTCCCCACGTAGTTGTGCAGCAGCCGGTCCGCCTCCTCGGCGGCGAACTGCAGCGCACGTTTAGTCTCCGTGCTGAACGGGATCTCCACCGACGTGGAAACCTTCTCGCGGAGGACGGTGCGTCCCTCGATGTCCTTGCGGATCCCCTCGAGCGACAGGTGCGAACGGGCGAAGATGCGGCTCGTCAGCCCTTTGCCTTCGCGGATCAGCCCAAGCAGCAGGTGCTCGGTCTCGATCGAGATGCTCCCGAGTTGGCTCGCCTCGTAGCGGGCAAAGAACAGCACGCGACGTGCCCGCTCGGTGTAGCGCTCGAACATCGTTGATCCTAGTCGATGGACGCGGTCGGAGCCGGTCGGACGACCCCGTTCGCATTATAAGGCAAAACTCCCCCTGGACAAGTTCAGGGCCTGGCCCGAAAGTGCCTGGAACCGCAATGGTTTACGTGGTCAGACCGGGCGCAGACGGCCGGCCTCCAACCGCAGCACGCGGTCACAGGACTCGGCGAGCTGCATGTTGTGGGTCGCGATGAGCGACGTCAGCCCATGGGCCGTATGCATCCGGCGCAGCAGAACATGTAGCTCCGCGGCGGTCTGTTCGTCGAGGTCGCCGGTCGGCTCGTCGGCCAGGAGCAGCGCCGGCTTCATGATCAGCGCGCGCGCAACCGCGACGCGTTGCTGCTCGCCACCCGACAGCATCCCGGGTCGATGCGACACGCGGTCGCCGAGCCCGACCTCCCCGAGCAGGGCTTCGGCGCGCGGCTGCGCCTCCTGCGGCGCCACCCGAGCGATCCGCAGCGGCATCGCCACGTTCTCTGCTGCGGTGAACTCCGGCAACAGATGATGAAACTGGAACACGAAGCCGACCTGTCGGTTGCGGAACGCGACCCGCGCGTCGTCGTCCGCCGCCGTCATGTTCGTGTCACCAATTCGGATCGTCCCACCGTCGATCCGGTCGAGCCCGCCGATTAGCTGCAGCAGGGTGCTCTTGCCCACACCGGAGGTGCCGACGATGGCGACCATCTCGCCGGTGTCAACCCCCATATCGAGCCCGCGCAGCACGAGCAACTGCCGCTCACCCACCGTGAAGGACTTGGTGAGCGCGCGAACGTCCAGGAAAGGCATGGCGGGAGCGCTCTCAGGAGACAGGAGACAGGAGACAGGAGGCAGGAGGCAGGAGGGGGCTTCGCATTATCGTTCGAGTGCTCAGTCGCCCGCGTCTGCCTCGATGCAGGGCCCTGGGACCTGAGAGATGCCACGCAGCATCCGGTTTCCTCCTGTCTCCTGTCTCCTGTCTCCTGTCTCCTTGGTGATCATTGATACCGCAAGGCCTCGGCCGGATCGAGGCGCGACGCCTGCCGCGCAGGATAGATCGTGGCGACCAAGCAGATCAGCAGCGCGGCGCCGACGACGACGAGGAAGTCAACCGGCTCGATGGTGAACGGGATCCAGGCGATGTCATAGACGTCGATCGGCACCCGGACCAGCTGGTAGCGATCGGCGACGTAGGAGATGAGGAACCCGCAGACCGCCCCGACCGTGGTCCCGACCGCTCCGATGATCCCGCCCTGCAACACGAAGATGCCACGGATACTGCGTGCGGAGGCCCCCATCGTCTTCAGGATGGCGATGTCCCGGCTCTTCTCCATCACGAGCAAGATGAGCGACGCCACGATGTTGAGCGCCGCCACCATCATGATCAGTCCGATGGTGATCCCGATCGCCAGCTTCTCGAGCCTGAGCGCCGAGAACAGCGCCCGGTTCATCTGGGCCCAATCTTCGGCCAGATATCCAGTGCCCAGCGTCTCGGTGACCGCGCGCGCGACCTCGTGCGCGTCGTCGAGGTCCGCCACACGCAGCTCCATCATGTCGACCCCGTCCTTGTTGAACAACCGGCGGGCCACATCGAGCGTCACGAACCCGTACGCGTGGTCGTACTCATACAACCCGAGGCTGAAGATGCCGACCACCCTGAGAGGTCGCATCCGGGGCACCATCCCCATTGGCGAGAGTGTCGAGCCCTGCGGTGTCAGCACCCGCACCGTGTCGCCCACGAACGCGCCGAGCTGTACTGCGAGATCCTCGCCGATGACCACACCGCCGAGCACACGGTCGTGCACGTCATACAGCGCCTTCAGGCTGCCGTGCCGCATGGAGCTGGCCAGCTCGGTGACCTTGGCTGACAGGTCAGGATCGATGCCCTTGAGGGAGATGAACGCCTCGCCGCCACCGGCGGTCGCGACCGCCTTGCCAACGATCGATGGCGCGGCGCCGACCACGCCGGGCAGCCTCATCAGCCGCGCCGTTTCCTCGCGGACGTCACCGAACCCGCCACTGGTCATCTTCCAGACGTAGACGTGGGCGGCCGACCCGATGATGCGGTCACGCAGCTCCTGCTGCATGCCGGTCATCAGCGCCTGCGCGACAACCAGCGCCATCACGCCAACCGCAACCCCCGCGATCGACACGGCGGAGATCAGCGAGATGAAGGCCTGCCGGCGCCGCGCGAGCAGATACCGGGTCGCGATGTAGAGTTCGAAGGGGAGGGTCATCAGGACGGGCTTTGGACTATAGGCTCTGGGCTTGGGCGCTCAGCGCTCACGTGTACCATACGATCTCGGCGGCAGGCTCGATCACCGTTAGGACTGAGCCGTCACTCTCACCCGGATCACCGCCGGGAGAAAAGCCGGAGCGCCCTGTTCACTGACCCGGCGGTCACCCTCACCCCGCCCCTCTCCCAGAGGGAGAGGGAGTGGCCGGAGCGCCCTATTCACTGACCTCTCTTGAGCGCATCAGCGGGAACAGGATCACGTCGCGAATCGACGGGCTGTCGGTCAACACCATCACGAGCCGATCGATCCCGAGGCCTTCCCCCGCGGTGGGCGGCAGGCCGTACTCGAGCGCGCGGATGTAGTCCTCGTCCATCTGGTGCGCCTCCAGGTCGCCCCCCTGGCGGTCGCGTAGCTGAGCCTCGAACCGGCGGCGTTGCTCGACCGGATCGTTGAGCTCGCTGAAGGCATTGGCCAGCTCCATGCCGGCCACGAACAGCTCGAACCGCTCCACGGTGTCGGGGTCATCAGCACGCTGCTTGGACAGCGGCGATACCTCGGTCGGAAAGTCGTGGATGAACGTGGGCTGGACCAGCGTGCGCTCACACAGCGCCTCGAAGATCCCCATCGTGATCGGGCCGGCGCCCTGGTCAGGACCCGGCTCGAGCCCGACCCGGACGGCCAGCGCCGCCGCCGTCTCCCGGTTCCGGAGGTCCGGCTCCCGGACCGGCACACCGAGCTTCGCGCTCACCGCCTCGCGGACCGCCTGCCGCAGCGAAACCCGCGGATACGGTGGCCGGAACGACACGGTCTGACCGCCGACCCGCACCTCGTCGCCCCCGGTCGCCTCGTGCGCGACCGTCGCCAGCAACTGCTCGGTCATGGTCATCAGGTCCCGATAGTCGCTGTAGGCCTGATAGAACTCCAGCATCGTGAACTCCGGGTTGTGCTGGGTCGAAATCCCCTCGTTCCTGAAGTTGCGGTTGATCTCGAAGACCCGTTCGATTCCGCCCACGACCAGCCGCTTGAGATACAGCTCGGGCGCGACCCGCAGATAGAGCCGCATGTCCTGCGCGTTGTGATGTGTGACGAACGGCCGCGCCAGCGCGCCACCCGCAACCGGCTGCATCATCGGCGTCTCGACCTCGAGGTAGCCCCGGTCGAGGAGAAAGGCCCGTATCGAGATCAGCACCCGCGCGCGGACCTCAAACACGCGACGCGAGGCCGGGTTCACGATCAGGTCCACATATCGCCGGCGATACCGCGTCTCGACATCCCTCAGCCCATGCCACTTTTCGGGCAACGGCACGAAGCACTTGGCGAGAAACTCGATTCGTGCGGCCCAGACCGTCAGCTCGTTGGTCCGCGTCCTAAAGAGACGCCCGTCCACCCCGATGAGATCGCCGATGTCGAGCAACGCTGCGATCTTGAAGTCCCGCTCCGACAGGGTGTCCTGGCGCACGTACACCTGCAGCCGCGATACTCCGTCGGAGATGACGAGGAAGCGGGCCTTGCCGAAACTACGGACGATCAGGACCCGACCGGCCGTCACGGTCTTGATCTGTGCGGTGTCGAGGTCCGCACCGCTGGTGTCTCCATGTGCCGCCACGATGGCCGAGGGGGTGTCGGTGCAATCAAACCGGTGCGGGTAGGCCGGCACGCCGAGCTCGACCAGCGCCGCCAGGTTGGCGCGCCGCTCAACGAGCTGGGCATTCTCTCGAGGTTCGGACATGGATCACGTCGTGGGTCTGCCCCAGACTCCAGGCTTCAGGCGTCGGGCTTTGGGTCGCCAGGGACCGGCTGGGGGACCGGTTCTTCCAGGGTGCGTTTGACGGCGTCGAGCACGCCGTTGACGAAACGGGCGGACTGCTCCCCGCTGAACGTCTTCGCCAACTCCAGCGCCTCGTCGATCACGACCGCCGGGGGCGTCACGGCCGCCAACAGCTCGTAGACCGCAAGACGCAGAATCGTCCGGTCCACCACCGCCATCCGCGACAGGCGCCAGTTGTCAGCCGCGGTCTCGATGAGCGGGTCGATCCGGTCCTGCGCCTCAATGGCACCGTGCAGCAACGTGGCGGCGAACACGCGACGGGCCTCCGGCGCCGGATGCTCGACCCAGTAGCCGCGCACCGCCTCGTCGAGCTCGGCCCCGGTCGCGCCGCCGACCTCCCGCTGGTAGAGCAACTGGAGCGCCGCCATCCGGCCGCGATGCCGATCGTCGCGAGCGGACCGGGCCGCGCTCACCCCCCGAGCTCCGGGTCGACAGGGCCCGTCAGCTGCCGGAACAGCCGGGTCATCGCCAGCGCCGCCTCGGCCGCCTCCCACCCCTTGTTCGAGGCGCCGGCCCCGGCGCGCGCCAACGCCTCCTCGGCCGAGTTGGTCGTGAGCACCCCGAACGTCATCGGCATCCCGCTGTCCATCGCCGCCCCCGTGATGCCGTGCGCCACCGCTGCCGCGATGAAGTCGAAGTGCGGCGTCTCGCCGCGGATCAGGCACCCGAGGCCGATGACCGCGTCCACCCGGCCGAATGCCGCCAGCCGGCGCGCCGCCTGTGGAATCTCGAAGGCCCCCGGCACCGTCGCCACCACGATCGCGTCGTCGGCGACGCCGGCGGCGCGCAACGCCTCGACGGCGCCGTCTCGCAACCGGTTCGTGACGAAGTCGTTGTAGGTCGACACGACGATGCCAACCCGGAAGTCCCGCGCATCGCCCGTGCCTGTCAAAGTCTCCACATCTGCAACCCGGCCTAAGAACGCACCTGGAAGACGGCGAAGCCCTCCGGTTTCTGCTGACTCCTGACTCCTGACTTCTGCCTCCTTCGGAATCCTCCTTAGCGTCCCGTGAACCGCGGCTTCCGTTTCTCGAGAAACGCGGCGGTGCCCTCGCGCACGTCCTCGGTCCCGTACACGAGGCCGAACGTCGACGCCTCGAACACCGCCGCCTCGGCGAGCGACATGTCGAGACCGTGATGCACCGCTTCGAGGATGCGGCGCACCGCCACGGGCGCCTGGGTGGCCAGCGTCGCAGCGAGCCGGCTCGTCTCGGCGACCAGCGCCTCCGGCGGGACGACCTTGTTGACCAGCCCGATCCGCCAGGCCTCCTCGGCGTCGATCGGCGCCCCGGTCAGCAGCATCTCGAGCGCGCGGCCCCGGCCGACCAGACGTGGTAGGCGCTGCGTACCGCCGAAACCGGGGATGAGCCCCAGCGCAATCTCCGGCTGACCGAGCTTCGCCGTCGTCGCGGCGATCCGGAGCGTGCAGGCCATGGCGATCTCGCAGCCGCCCCCGAGCGCGAAGCCGTTGATCGCGGCGATGACCGGCTTGCCCAAGCCCTCGAGGAGGGCGCACAGTCGGTGTCCGGCGTCCGACACCACCCGGGCGCTGGTCGGTGTCAACCGCGCCAGCTCGGTGATGTCCGCGCCGGCGACGAAGGCGCGGTCACCGGCGCCGGTCAGCACGACGCAGCGGATCTCGTCATCTTGTCCCAGATCGGTCAGCACCGACGTCAGGGTTCGGACGGTCTGCGCGTCGAGCGCGTTCAACACCGTGGGGCGGTTGACCGTCACCGTCGCGACGGCGCCGTCGCGCGCGGTCAGGATCTGGTCGGTACTCATGAGCGTCTCACTATACTCCAGCCGCAGATCACACCGGCGGCGACGGCCGCGCCGAGGGCGTCGGCGACCAGATCCGTGACCTCGGCCGTGCGCCCGGGCACGAACCACTGATGCGCCTCGTCGGTGACGCCGTAGAGGGTCGCCAGCAGAACCGCCAGCGCGGCGGCTCGGACCTTCACCCCTCGCCAGCGCGCACCGGCGAGGCCGCGCAGCAGCAACGCGGCGAGCACGGCGTACTGCAACGCATGCGCCACGCCGTCGTCGACACCGCCGGGGATGGGCCCGAGCCCCGATATCGATGACAGAACGAAGATGAGCACCATCGTCGCCCACGCCGGACCCCAGACCCGCACCCGACGCGTCATGACGGACAACCGGACAGAACACTAGGACCCGGGGTTGAAACCAACGGCGGACGAGAGGGCCGGGACGCCCGCCACCCCTGATCCCGATCCCCAAATTCCGGATCCCGAAAACCGACGAGTGTGCGGATCACAGCGGAAACGGAAAGAAGATCCAGCCGAGCACGACGGCTGTGGCGACGAAGCTCGCGAACAGGATGCCGCCCAGCTGCACCTGGTCTGCCGGCTCGTCCTTCATGAGCACCGCGAAGATCAGCGACACGAAGCCCGCGAACAGCAGCATCGAGAAGAAGTGGCTCTGCATCGATCTCTCGTGGCCTACTTCCGCCCCAGCGCCACGTCGTAGGCGTCGAGACAGACCAGCATGTTCAGCAGACCGGACACGATGGTGAACGTGTTGCCATACTCGAACGTCGCGGCCACGACGCGCCCCTCGCCGAGCCCAGCCGCGCTGGCGATCAGATACGGCAGCCCATTCCCGAGATCCGCGAACGCCGTCAGCAGGATCAGTGGGTGGCCCGTGTCGAACGGAGACAGGCGTCCCTCGAGCCACAATCCGATGGCGAACATCATGGGAAGCGCGACCAGGAAGATGAGGCCCTTCTGGCGCCGGCCGAGCCAGAGATGCCCGCCGCCGGGAATTATCCAGGCGAGCGCGGCGGCGGCCCACGCCCGACCGGCATCCGGAGCGGGTGTCGGTCGGGGTGGCGTCGCCGCTACGCGAGCTCGCCGCGAATCACGAGACTTACGACCCATGTCACCGCCGCTCCCAGCGGCACCGCTGCCGCGGCCCGCACACCACCCGCGAACGGCAGCCACCCGACCGCCTCACCCAGCCAGGTCGCGGCGGTCGGAACCGCCGCCGCCAGCACCATCATGCGGAGTGCCCGCGACGCCATCCGGGCAGTCCCGCCGCCCGCACGACGTCGAACCCCGGCCAAGAGCGCGCCGACCGCCGCCCCGAGATACAGCCCGGCACACCGCGCGCACACCGGCATCTGCACACCCCACAGTCGGAACGACCGATCCGGCCGCTGGTGACAGATCACGCTCCCAACCAGATACGTGCCGGCGGACGCCGCCCGCACCGCGCGTCCCCCGGTCTCGTGAGCCAACAGGAAGGGCACCAGCACGAGCATCAGCATCCACGCCAGGGTGGCGCCCAGGAATCCGCGCGCCAGCCACGCACGCGGCCAGACGGCTCCGGTTGGCATCGTCATAACGCGTCGAAGTGCGTGAGCCGCTTGAACGCGGCGAACCGGTCGTGCAGCTCGCCCGATGTCAACCGCAGGAGCTGGTCCAGCCCGAAGTCCTCAACCGACAAGGAGGCCAGTGCGCTACCCGCGATGACCGCGCGGGCCACGACCGTGTCGGTGATCTCCACGGCGGAGGCCAGAAACCCCATGAACCCGCCGGCAAAGGTGTCGCCGGCGCCGGTCGGGTCCACCACCTCCTCGAGCGGCATCGCCGGCACGGCGAAGAACCGGTCGCGTGTCACCAGGACGCCGTGTTCGCCCCGCTTGATGACCAGCAGCGCCGGCCCCATCCGCTGGATGGCGCGCGCGGCCTTCACCAGATTCGATTCACCGCTCAGCTCGCGGGCTTCCTCGTCGTTGATCACCAGCGCGTCGACCCGCCCGAGTACCTTTCGGAGCTCGCCCGGCGTGCCCTCGATCCAGTAGTTCATCGTATCGGCGGCGACGAACCGCGGTGCGTGCACCTGGTCGAGCACCTCCAGCTGCAACGCCGGGTGGATGTTCGCGAGGAACACGAACGGCGTGGACCGGTAGCTCTCGGGCAACACCGGACGGAACTGGTCGAACACGTTGAGGTGGGTATAGATCGTCTCGCGGCTGTTGAAATCGACGCTGTACTCGCCTTTCCAGCGGAAGGTCTCGCCGGGCACACGCTGCAGCCCGGTCAGATCGATGCGACGGCCGGAAAAGACCCGCATCTGCTCCGCCGTGAAGTCGTCGCCGACGACCGCCACCAGACGGACGTCGGTGAAGAAGGATGCCGCGACACTGAAATAGGTGGCCGCGCCACCGACCACACGCGACGCTTCGCCGAACGGTGTCTTGATGGAATCGAACGCGACGGAACCGACGGTGAGGATGGGATGCAATGGGATGTGCTCTCCGGCTTCCGGCTTCAGTCTGACTTCTGACTTCTGACTTCTGACACCCTACCCCTTCACGTACTTGCCGATGATCGGCGCCAGATCGCGCTTGACGTCCGACGGAATCAGACCCGGCCGGGTAATGATAGCCGAGCCGAGCGCCGTGGCGCACTCGCACTCGCGGTCGACCGGCAGCCGGGCGACGGCGCTGGCCACGACCTGTTGTGCCGTCACGGCGTTCTCGGTGAGCGTAGCGATGATCATGTCAACGGTCACGGCGTCGTGCCCTTCGTGCCAGCAGTCGTAGTCGGTCACCAGCGCCAGCGTCGTGTAACAGATCTCGGCTTCCCGCGCGAGCTTCGCCTCCTGCAGATTGGTCATCCCGATGACGTCCATCCCCCACGAGCGATACAACCGGGACTCGGCCAGTGTTGAAAACTGCGGCCCCTCCATGCACACGTATGTGCCGCCGCGATGGACACGCGCACCGGCGCCGGTGGCCGCGTCGAAGGCGATGCTACTCAGCACCGGACAGAACGGGTGGGCGAACCCGACATGAGCCACGATCCCGCCGCCGAAGAAGGTGCTGAACCGCCCCCGGGTGCGGTCCAGGAACTGGTCCGGAATGACGATATCGAGTGGTCGGTACTCCTCCCGTAAACTGCCAACCGCGCTCGCCGACACGATCCAGTCGACCCCGAGCGTCTTGAAGCCGAAGATGTTGGCGCGGAAATTCAGTTCCGACGGCATCAACCGATGGCCCTGACCGTGGCGGGCGAGAAACGCCACGCGCCGATCATTCAGCGTGCCGACGATGTAGGGGGACGAGGGGTCACCGAACGGCGTAGTCACCCGCACCTCCTCACGGTCCGTCAACGCGTCCATCTCGTACAGGCCGCTGCCGCCGATCACCCCGATCCGGATGTCCTGCTGTGGTGCGTTCAACGGTGACCCTTTCGTCTCACCTGGCGTGTCGATCCTCGTCCCCCGGCCCCCGGCCCCAGGCCCTCGATCCCCGGGCCTCCTTGAGCTCCACCAGGACGCCGTGTGCGGCGGACGGATGGATGAACGCGACCAGACTCCCGCCCGCGCCCGGGCGAGGCTCCTCGTCGATGAGGCGGATACCACGCGCCTTGAGCCTGGCGAGAACCACCGCGATGTCGGCGACCCGGAGGGTCAGGTGGTGCAACCCGGGACCTCGCCGCTCAATCGAGCGCGCGATCGCCGACTGCGGGGATGTCGCCTCGAGCAGCTCCAAGGTGGCTCCTCCCACCGACACAAACTGCGCGCGCACGTGCTGTGAGGCCACCTCCTCCACACCCTCGAGCTCCAGCCCCAGCGCATCCCGGTAGAACACCAGTGCCGTGTCCAGATCGCCGACCGCGATGCCGATGTGATCCAGAACCGCTGTCATAGGCTGGGCGTCGTCCGTTCGGTTCGCACCTCGCAGGGATCCGAGCGCCTGGTCCAGGACCGCATCGGCGGCCGTGTACGGGTCCACCTCGGCGCTGGCGACCCGATCGACCAACCGGTCGAAAGCGCCGGGCTCGAGGACCTGGTGCTCGGCATGCTCCAGGAAGCGGTCCGACACCAGTTGCCGGATCCGGCCGCAGACACGCGCCTGCCGTCGTCGCCCAGCCACGTCGCCGCCGCGAGTACGAAACCGGTCCACGGTGTCCAGGACGTCGTCGACGCCGACGCCATCCGTCGCGCGGGTCTGGAGCACCGGTGGCCGCCAGTCGTTGGGACCGTACTCGTTGAGCCCCAGCATGGTCTCGATCTCGGCGACCGCGCGGTCGGCACCGTCGTGGTCCGCCTTGTTCACGACGAACAGGTCGGCGATCTCCATGACGCCCGCCTTCAGCGTCTGCACACCGTCGCCGGACCCGGGCATGGTGACGACGATCGACATGTCGGCCGTGCGCGAGACCTCGATCTCGGCCTGCCCGACACCGACCGTTTCGATGACGATCACATCGAACCCGCCGGCGTCCAGAATCACCGCCGCGTCAGCGGTCGCACGCGCTAGACCGCCCAGTTGGCCACGCGTCGCCATGCTCCGCACGAACACGCCGGGGTCGGCGGCATGCGTCTGCATCCGCACCCGGTCGCCCAGTACCGCGCCGCCGCTGAACGGGCTGGTCGGGTCCACCGCCAGCACACCCACCGTGCGACCCCGCGAGCGCAACACCGTCAAGATCCGATCGACCAGGGTGCTCTTCCCTACACCCGGTGCGCCGGTCACCCCGACCAGATACGCTCGCCCGCTTCGGTGGTAGACCGCTTTGATGATCGCCGCGGCCGACGGGCCCTCGGCCTCCACCACCGTGATGGCCTGGGCGATCGCCCGTCGGTCGCCATCGAGAACCCCTCGAGTCAGGGGGTGCGCGTCGACGTTCATGCGCTTGGGTCCAAAGCTCGGCTAGCGAGGCTCCTTGAAAGGAGGCTGTGGTGGTGAGAGCGAAAAAACAGGAGCAACCCTTGACACCATTGTCACGACACACGTTGTTGAAGGAGTCTAGCGATGACCAGCCGCTGGATCTCGCTCGTGCCCTCGCCGATCGTCGTCAGCTTCACATCGCGGAAGAACTTCTCGGCGGGGTAGTCCTTGACGAACCCGTAGCCACCATGAATCTGGACCCCGTCCTCGGCGACATGCACCGCCGTTTCGCTGGAGAACAACTTGGCCATCGCCGACTCGCGGGTGGTCACGCGGCCCCGATTCTCGAGATAGGCGGCGCGGTAGGTCAGCCATCGCGCCGCCTCGATCCGGGTTGCCATGTCGGCCAGCTTGAACTGTATCGCCTGAAACGACGCGATCGGCTGTCCAAACTGTTCACGCTGGGTCGCGTAGCGTCGCGCGGCCTCGTACGCACCCTGTGCGAGCCCGACCGCCAGCGCGGCAATCCCGATCCGGCCGGCGTCGAGCACCCGCAGCGCCTCCACGAACCCCTCCTCGACCGCCCCGAGTAGCTGGTCATCCGGGACCGGACAGTCCCTCAGGGACACCTCGGCCGTGTCGCTGGCACGCATACCCAGCTTGTTTTCTTTGCGCCCGGACACGAGCCCCGGCGTACCGCGCTCGAGGATGAACGCCGAGATCCCGTGGGGCCCCCGCATGGCGTCGGTTACCGCCATCACCACGAAGGTCCCGGCCAGGCTCCCGTGCGTGATGAAGGTCTTCGTGCCGTTGAGCCGCCAGCCGCGCGTGTCCCGGTCGGCGGTCGTCCGCATGCCACCGGCATCGCTCCCGGCCTGCGGCTCGGTCAGCCCCCAGGCGCCGTGATGCCGGCCGCGCGCCAGCGGCGTGAGATACCGGTCGCGCTGGGCATCGGTGCCGAACATGTGGATGTGCGCCGCCGCCAGCCCATTGTGCGCCGCGACCGACAACGTGATCGCGGGGTCGACACGGGCCAACTCCTCGATACAGATGCAGTAGTCGACCGCCCCCATGGCCGCCCCGCCGTAGCGTTCGGGAAACTGGATCCCCATCAGCCCGAGGTCGGCAAGCTTGGGCAGCAACTCGAGCGGGAAACGCTGCGCCTCGTCCCACTCCATGGTGTGAGGCGCCATCTCGGCTTCGGCGAACTCGCGAACGGTCTGACGGAGGAGGCGTTGCTCGTCGGTGGGCCGCAGGTCCATCGGATGCGGGCCACTTTATCACACGGTCTAGACGGCGCTCGGCTGCTAGACTGGCACCATGCGATCTGTCTTCGTCATCCTGTCCGTGCTCGCCGTGATGCTGTGTGCCGCGGCGCCTGCCAACGCGGACCTGACCGCCTTCGCGGGCGCCAACGCGACCCCGTCCAACCGCCCGGTCAAGGGGTTCGCTGCCGGGCTCTCGTTGCTGGTGATCGGCTTCGAGTTCGAGTTCTCCGACACGGCCGCAGACGAGATGGCCGGCGCGCCTGGACTCCGAACTGGCATGTTCAATCTCCTGCTCCAGACGCCGTTCGGGGTGGGGGGTCTGCAGTTCTACGGCACGGTCGGTGGGGGGATCTACCAGGAAGGCGGGGGCGGTCTCGAGGAGATCAACGCCGGCTCGAATGTCGGCGTCGGCGTCAAGATCGCGGTCGCCGGATCGCTCCGAATGCGGTTGGACTACCGCGTCTTCACGCTCCGAGGCTCACCCCAGTACGAACGGCATCAGCGGCTCTACGCCGGGCTCAATCTTGGGTTTTGAGCGGCTCGGACGCCCTCAGGCTGCAGGCTTCAGACTTCGGGCTTCAGGCGCTCGATCATCGAAGCGCTCGGGTGAGCGCACGATGGGCTGGTCCACGCCAGTGGAAGGGGTCGGACCGGCCATTACCCAGGACTGCGCCAACTGGCGGCGCCCCTCCAGCCACGGCCCATCCAGTAGGCAGGCCGGCGGCCCACAGGGCGCGTCTCCAGTAGATACGTTGGCTGTCGGCGCCCCAAAGCTAGAAACCGAGCGAACGGAGGCGGAAAGCCTGCAGCCTGAAGCCAGCGGGCTGTGAGTGCGTCAGCAGCCTGCTAAAAGTCCCTCACGAGGTTCAGGCTGATTGTCTGCTGTCCGCCACCCTCAATCGCACCGCTGAAGGCCGCGAAGAGCGCCCGCACCTCGTCGCCGTTTCCAGGCGCCCCCCCCATATACTCGTCATTCAGCACCTGGAAGTACTGGTAGTTCGCACCGGACACGACCGGGTCTACCCACAGATAGTAGACGACGTAGTTGTTCGGCCCGGCATCCGCTAGGCGATAGAGCTTGAGCCCTTCCGCCATCTGGTTGAGCTGCGCGTTGTCACTCCCGGAGAGCGACTCGCCGTAGGCCGTCATCACGCGTTCAAAACTGGCCGTCTCGGCGGGGTTGACGGCAAAATACACGATGGCGCTTCGGCCGCTGAACGTCAGGGCGGCCTGGGCCGCTGCTGCGGACCGCGGGGCGAACGACGAGCCCAGCACCATGCCGACGGCGAGCGCCGCAATGATTGCCGCGCCCACCCAGAGCCGGCCACTTCGAGATCGCTTACTCAAGATCGTCCGCATGTACTCCTCCTTGGTGCCAACACCACTGACCAAAGTCAGTTACTCTACCGCAACTACTCCGCTAAACCAAACGATTCCGCGCACCCGTGACCACGCGCCGTCTCCATGACCGCATGCTCACGGCCCGACGACAGGAGTCAGGTTCAGCAGTATCTGGCCTCTTGCACCTCCGACGGAGCCCTCGGTGTGGGGATCTACCAGGAAGGCGGGGGCGGTCTCGAGGAGATCAACGCCGACGCGAATGTCGGGGTCGACGTCACGACCGCGGTCGCCGGGCCACTCCAGAGGCGGTTGGACTACCACGCTCCGAGGCTCGCCCCAGGACGAACGGCAACAGCGGCTCTACGCCGGGCTCAGCAGGCTATCTAGCAGCCCGTGGTGAAAGTCCCGCGTGACACCGAGACCGGTGATGCGCCTGCCTGACAAGGCGCGACGAGGGAAAATACCGGCAGTGTTTGACCGAGGAGCAACGTAGGCAGGCGGGATGCAGCGGGACTTTCACCACGGGCTGCTAGAATTCCATCATGAGGTCCATGTTGATCGGCTGCTGACCGCCGCCAGGTTCCATCGATGCGATCAGCGCTTCATACAACCCCTGAACCTCGCTCGGTACTTCGTCGTTCAGCACATTGGCGACCGAGTAGTTGGCGCCCGACACCACAGGGTCGACAAGCCACATGTAGAGCACCGTGTTGTTCTGACCCGGCTCGGCGGCGCGAAAGATCTTCAATCCGTTCGCCATCTGATTGTATTGAGCGTTGTCGCTCCCGGAGAGGGCCGCGCCATAGGCCCGCATGACGCGCTCGAAATCCGCCGTCTTCCCCGGGGCAATATAGTTCATCAACAATGCCGACCCGCCACTAAAATTCAGGACCGGCTGGGCCATCGCCTCGGACCGGGTGGCAAACGAGGTGCCCAGCAACGCGCCGACGACGAGCGCCACAATGATTGCGGTGCCGACCCAGGCCTGGCCCGTCCGCGGTCGGTTACTCAACTTCGTCCGCATGTACTCCTCCTTCTACAACTCGGCTGTCCAAGAGCAGCGACCGTACCAGGCCGGCGAACAAACCCTTCCGTGCTTCCGCCACCAGATACCGCCCCCGGTCGCCGCTCACGATCCGACAACGGGACTCAGGTTCAAGAGAATCTGGCCGTCCGCGAACGCCCCGGCGTAGGTCTCATACAACGCCTGCACCTCCGTCGGAAACGCCTCGTTCAAGATCTGGGGCACCCAATAGTCGGCCCCGGACACCACCGGGTCGAGGACCGAAATATATAACAGGACGCCACCGTCCAGGGGCTCCGTGGCCTTGTAGACCTTCCACGTGGCCGCCTGCCGTTTCCGGTCCAGGCTCTCGCTGTTGCTGAGCGCGGCACCCACCCGCTTCATGGTGCTCTCGAACACGGTGGCCCGACCGGGCTTGACGTAGTTGAGCACCATGCCCGTGCCCTCGCTGAATACCCGGGTCGTCTGTTGGCCCGCAGTCGCACGCGGTGTTGCCCCCCAGACGACACCGATCGCGAACGCCGCCGCGATCAGCACGGCCGGGCACACTCGGCTCCCCCGCGTCAGACCGGTTGTCCGCATACCGAAGACACCCTCATTCCTGGCCAAAACCGAAGCGGAAGGTGGTGAAGCCCTCCGGCTTCCTTCTGACTCCTGACTCCTCGAGCATTCGCCGTTGCTAGACAAACACACGCATCACCTCGTTGGCCAACAGCATCCCGTCCCGTGTCAGACGCAGCCGATTCCCCTCGCGCGCAAGGACCCCGCCCTCCACGAACGGGGCCAGCTCACAACCCCACCGTGCCCACACGTTCACGTCGTATCGTCGCTCGATGGCCGTCAGGTCGATGCCCTCAGAGAGATGGAGCCCGAGAAACAGCATATCGGTCAGACGCTCTTCGGCCGACAGTGTCCGACAGCTTGCCACCGGGCTCGTCCCGCCGCTCACGCGGTCGATGTAGCGGCCGGTCTCGCTCACGTTGTGCCACCGCCGACCGTCGCGGGTCGAGTGCGCGCCGCACCCGAACCCCACCCATGCGCCATCGGACCAATACTTGAGATTGTGACGGGACCTCCGACCGGGCCGTGCCACATTCGAGATCTCGTATTGACGGTAGCCCGCCGCGCCGAGGCGGTCGAGACCCGCGTGGTACATCTCGGCCGCGGTATCGTCCGGCGCCTGAGACCAGCCCCCCCTCGCCATCTCCTCTTTCAGCGGCGCGTTGGGATACAGCTCGAGCAGATACAGTGACGCATGGTCGGGCCCGAGGTCGACCAGCGTCTCGACCGATTCAATCCAGTGAGGCACGGTCTGCGCCGGCAGCCAGGCCATGAGGTCGATGCTGATGTCGTCGAACCCCGCGGCCCGTGCCAGACCGAAGGCCTCGATCGCCCGGTCCGCCGTGTGGAGTCGCCCGAGACGACGCAGCTCCTCGTCCCGAAACGACTGGACTCCCAGACTGAGGCGGGTCACGCCGGCCGCGCGATATCCGTCCAAGCGCTCACGCGACGCGGTTTCCGGGTTCATCTCCAGGGTGATCTCCGCCGCTGGATCGACGTCGAAGCTCGACCGGCACCGGGCGATCAACCCGGACACGTCGGACGGCTCGAGCACCGACGGCGTGCCGCCACCAAAGAACACCGAGTCGACCCGGCCCGCGTCCTCGTAGGACGCGATCTCCAGGCTCAACGCGTCGAGATATCGCCGCTTCAGACCGGCGTCGAACAACCCACGGTTGAAGTTGCAGTAGTTGCAGATCGCGTCGCAGAACGGAATGTGGAGATACAGCCCAAGCACCGTGGGGGCTGCGAGCAGCGAGGCTCCCGCCCCGTCGAGCCGTCGAGCCACTAGCCGCCCGCCTTGCCCCCGGTCCAGCCGAGGTCAGCCTTGCCCCGTTTCAGCTGGGCCCTAGCACGTACCGACGTCCGGACCGGGAGCCGGCGCCGTGGCTGGGTCTTCCACGCGCTAGACAGCTCCTCGCTGCTCGGCGTGAACTCGAAGCCCCGATAGTCGGGTCCGCTGTACTCGAGGAACTCGCACATCTCACGCAGTCGGGAATACATCCGGAACCCGACCCGTACCAGCAACGAATCCAGTTCCTCCGGGTCCGGGGTGTCCTCGTAGTTCGAGGTAAAGATGGTCGGGCGGCGGTCGTTGTACCGGGTGTTGACGATGAGGTTCATCGTCTCCTCCACCCAGTCGGTCGGACGCTCGGCACCCAGGTCGTCCAGCACCAGCAACTCCGCGTCCATCACCGGACGGAGGATGTCGACCTCCGAGGTCCGGGTCACCGGGTTGTAGGTGCTGCGGATCGTGCTGAGCAAGTGGCGTGTGTCGTAGTACAGACCCCGCACGCCCTTCTCGAGCACCACCTGCCGCAGGACCGCGACCGCGATGTGGGTCTTGCCGATCCCGGGTGGGCCGATCAGCAGCAGCCCTTTGTCGACCACCGGAAACGCATCGATGAACCGACGTGCGCGCGCGACCGCGCGCAGCAGCCGTTCGTTCTCGTAGGTGACGAAGGACTCGAGGTCGCAGGTCCGATACCGCGGTGGAATCTTCGCGGTGGCCAGCATCGTCTGCGCCACGCTTTGACGCCAGCATACGCACCGTTCGACACGGGATGCGTCGTCTCGCGCAATCGTGCGCCAGCCGGTGTCGTGACAGTGCGGACAGGACATGTTGAGGGAACCTGGCTGCCGTTTTCTAGTCGGACGCATCGCCTGCCGCGGTGCGACGCTGGACTTGCTCGACGGACTGCTGAGCCACAGCACCCGACGGCTCCCGGTCGCCGGCCGGCGCCCGCCGGTCCGTGCGCACCAGGTCGGTCGGCGACGATCTTACCAGGGCGGTGCCCAATCGTTGCTCCCAATCCCCGAGACCGCGAGCGAGCTCCCCCTTGGCGTAGGCCATGAACTCGTTCACCTCACTTTGCATGCGGTCCATCTTGGTCCGCATGTTCACGATGATCTCGACCCCCGCCAGGTTCACCCCCAGCTCGCGGGTCAGCGTGAGGATCGTCTCCAGCTGCGCCAGGTCGGCGTCCGAGTACAACCGGGTGTTGCCTTCAGTCCGCGACGGCTTGAGCAACCCTTCGCGTTCGTAGAGCCGCAGCGTTTGCGGATGGATGTCGTATCGCCGGGCCACCGCGCTGATCATGTAATACGCTGGGCCGGTTCCCTTACCTGGCATTGCCGCTCGCTTTCTCGTGATACCGTCACGACCACCTGCTCGCGACGCTGCGCCTCGAGCCGACGAGAGTCGATGAAGCGCAGCCTCGCTCGCAGAAACATTTCTTACAGCTCCGCCACGCGGGGCTCAGACATCTCCTCGTGTCATGAACACGTGTTTCACATGTCACGCTGTCAGCCCTTGCAGATGTCGAGCCTAGCCCGCACGTCCTCGGGGTGAATCCGGCGGAGCTCTCGCATCAGATCCTTCGAGCGCTCGTCGAGCACACGCGGCAGCACAATCTGGACCTCGACCAGCAGATCCCCCGGCTCGCCGCCCCGTGGTGACGGCGCCCCACGACCCCGCAACCGGAACCGCCGACCGGACTGCGTGCCCGGCGGGATCCGGACCCTGGCCGACCCATCGATGGTCGGTACCTCCACGCGCGCACCGAGGGCCGCCTCGTGCACGGCGACCGGCACAACGAGATGCAGATCGTCTCCCTCGCGCCGGAAGAGCGGATGTGGGTCGACGGCCACGGTGACGTAGAGATCGCCGGTCGTGCCGCCGCGCCCCGCGGTGCTGCCCTTGCCGGGCACACGGATGCGGGCGCCATCGCTGACCCCGGCCGCCATCCGGAAGGCCACCGTCTCGGTACGTGACACGACGCCCTCAGTGCGGCAGACCCCGCAGGGACGGTGCCGGCGGCGGCCGGTGCCGCCACACTGTCGGCAGCGACGGGAAAACACCATGTGTCCGCGGGTCCATCGGGACTGGCCGGTCCCCGCGCAGCTGACGCAGCGGCTGTCAGCCACCCGCCGCCGGCCGGACCCGCGACAGGCGTCACATCGCGCGACCCGCGTCAGGGTCACCTCGTAGGTCCCGCCCCGCATCGCGTCCTGAAAGTCGAGCCGCAGCGCGGCGTGCAGGTCCACACCCCGGGTGCCCGTATCCTGGGCGCGATCCCCGCCAGAGTCGGTGAACACGTCGGCGAACAGATCACCGAACGTCGACGCTGACTCCCCCGTGGAGGACACCGAGAAGTCGAACCCTTCGAACTCGACGACGTCGACAGCGGCCTCTTCGGGGCTGGGCCGCATCTGGCCGTGCACGTCGTAGTCCTGCCGGCGCTCTGGGTCAATCAGCGTCTCGTAGGCCTCGCTGACCCGCCGGAAGAACGCCTCGGCTTCCTGGTCGCCCGGGTTGATGTCCGGGTGATGCTTGCGCGCCAGCCGGCGATAGGCCCGCTTCACATCGACCGCCGACGCGGTACGGTCAACGCCGAGAATGACGTAAAAGTCCATGATCCCCCTGATACCCGAGAAGTCAGGAGTCAGACGTCCGGAGGCAGGAGGAAGCCGGAGGGCTTCGCCAGCTTCTGCTTCGATGACGACAGTCGGAGAACCCCGGCCGCCGACACTTCTCCGGACCGTGCGCTAAGGACCCGGTCAAGAATAACTTCACGTTTCTGGCCGCCGATCCATCCCGTCTAGCGGCGTTCCTCGTCGGTCGAATACTCCCGGTATGCTCCCTCCTCGCGCCTTGCCAGCCGGGCGCCTCGACGCCCACAAACGCGAACCTATTCTCGACCGGACCCTACGTCTTCTCCTCGACCACCTCGGCGTCGATCACCTCGCCCTCCGTCGCCCCGGCAGCCGCAGCGTCCCCGCCACCGGGCGCCTCGGGGCCCGGGTCCTCGGGCGGTGGGGTCTCGCTGGTCTGCGCGTACATCGCCTCGGCCGCCTTGTGCTGGGCCGACGTCAGCCGTTCGATCGCAGCTGTGATCGCCGCGCCGTCATCCGACTCGAGCGTCTTCTTCACATCGGCGATCGCACTCTCGATCGACTCGCGGTCAGAGGCCTGCAGCTTGTCCCCGGTGTCCTTGAGCATCCGCTCGGCCGTGTAGACCGACTGGTCCGCCTGGTTGCGCGTCTCGATCGCCTCTCTCCGTGTCTTGTCTTCCTCGGAGTGCGATTCGGCCTCCCGCATCATCCGCTCGACTTCTTCCTTGGCGAGCCCGCTCGACGCCGTGATCGTGATCGTCTGCTCCTTGCCGGTCCCCTGGTCCTTGGCCGAGACGTTGACGATGCCGTTGGCGTCGATATCAAAGGTGACCTCGATCTGCGGGACCCCCCGTGGCGCCGGTGGCAGCCCCACGAGATGGAACTTGCCAAGCGTGCGGTTGTCCCGCGCCATCGGGCGCTCGCCCTGAAGCACGTGCACCTCGACGCTTGTCTGGCTGTCGGCCGCCGTCGAGAAGTTCTCGCTTTTCTTGCTGGGAATGGTGGTGTTGCGCTCGATCAGCGTCGTCATGACGCCGCCCAGCGTCTCGATCCCGAGCGACAGCGGGGTCACGTCGAGCAGCAACAGGTCCTTGACCTCGCCGGACAGCACACCCGCCTGCAACGCGGCCCCGAGGGCGACCACCTCATCGGGATTGACCCCCTTGTGCGGGTCCTTGCCGAACAGCTCCTTGACGATCGCCTGCACCCGCGGCACCCGTGTGGACCCGCCGACCATGACGACCTCGTCGATCTGCGACGCCTTGAGCCCCGCGTCCGACAGCGCCTGCTTGACCGGGCCGACTGTTTTCTGCAGCAGCTCCTCGACCAGTTGCTCGAAACGCGACCGACTCAACGTCATCGCCAGATGCTTTGGACCGGACTGATCTGCGGTCACGAACGGCAGGTTGATCTCGGTCTCGACGACAGTCGACAGCTCCATCTTCGCCTTTTCCGCCGCCTCCTTGAGCCGCTGCAGGGCCATCCGATCCTTCCGCAGATCGATCCCGTCGCTCTTCATGAACTCGTCGGCGATCCACTCGATGATGCGCTGGTCGAGGTTGTCGCCACCCAGGTGCGTGTCGCCGTTGGTGGACTTGACTTCCACGACACCTTCGCCGACCTCGAGAATCGAAATGTCGAACGTGCCGCCGCCGAAGTCGTACACCGCGATCGTTTCGTCCTTCTTCTTGTCCAACCCGTAGGCCAGCGCCGCGGCCGTCGGCTCATTCACGATCCGGAGCACCTCGAGACCGGCGATCTGGCCGGCGTCCTTGGTCGCCTGGCGCTGGGCGTCGTTGAAGTAGGCGGGTACGGTGATCACCGCCTCGGAAACCGACTCGCCGAGATACTCCTCGGCGGCCTGTCTGAGCTTTTGCAGGATCATGGCGGAGATTTCCGGCGGCGACGTTTCCTTGCTTCGGACCTTGATCCGGGCATCGCCGTTCGAGCCTTTCACCACCTCGTACGGCACCATCTTCATCTCTTCATTGACCTCGTTGTACTTGCGGCCCATGAAGCGCTTGATGGAGAACACCGTGTTCTCCGGGTTGGTGATCGCCTGACGCTTGGCGACCTGCCCCACCAGACGCTCGCTCGACTTGGCGAATGCCACGATGGACGGAGTGAGCCTATTGCCCTCAGGGTTGGTCACAACGACCGGTTCCCCACCTTCCATGACGGCGACAACAGAGTTGGACGTTCCGAGATCGATTCCGATTACCTTGCCCATAACACCATTTCCTGTAAGAGTTTAACGATGATCACCACAAATATTGTGAAACCACTATATAACGCCTAAAGAAGTATAAAATATGAGCCTATCATTGTCAATATATTCATGGTCTGGCGGTTCGAGTGGCCTTGTAGTCTCAGACGCCGTTGCGCTAGACATCTCCTAAGGGTGACATCGTAACGTTTGGATCAACGTTTTCGTGGCCCGCCGGAGATGTCTAGCCCCCGCGTCAGCGGGGCCAGAGAGAAGCCTGGCAGCGAGGCGGAGCCGACCCTCGTCTGGACGGTTTGAGGCGGAGCTTCGCTGCCAGCCCGTGACGGAAGTCCCGCTGCAGTCGACCGGCGCTGCCCTCGGACAAGACACCGGTGTCTCGGGAGACACGTTTACAGGCCGGGGATCGGGCACGGATGGACACGTTCGTCCGGTCGCTGGTTCATGGCTATTCTGACGTTCGTCCCCGTAACGACCTGCCAGATAAGCACTTGTTCACATCGAGTCCAGACACGTCATCCTGGTCCGCAATTTGCGGTGTCAGGGCGCCACGAACTGCTAGAATGACCAAAGGAGTCTACGTGGCGCAATCCACCAACCCATTCGTCAGACAGGCCAAGGGTATCTTCGTCCTTGTCGTGGCGGCGCTCGCTGGAGGCATCAGCGGCGTGATGTTCGCCTATTCCCGAGACCTGCCGGAGGTGTCGACGCTTGACGACTACGCGCCAAGCACCATCACACGGGTGTATGCGGCCGGCGGCGAGGAGATCGGGCAGTTCGCGACCCAGCAGCGGGTCATCATCGGCTACGACGACATCCCCGAGGTGCTGCGACAGGCGATCATCTCCTCCGAGGATGCCAGCTTTTTCAGTCATTTCGGGCTCAACCTGCGTCGACTGGCGATCACGATCGCCCAGAACATCCTGCGCCAGCGCCGGCGTGGGGCGAGCACGCTGACCCAGCAACTAGCCCGACAGGTGTCGCTGGACGGGGCGGCGCCACTCGGAACGGAGAAACTCTGGACCCGGAAGATCAACGAGGCGATCATTGCTCTCCAGATCGAAAAGCGGTACACCAAGAGCGAGATCTTCACGCTGTATTGCAACCAGATGTATCTCGGAAGCGGCGCGTACGGCGTCGAGGCCGCCTCGCGGCTCTATTTCGGGAAGCCGGCGCTCGAGCTGGAGCTCGAGGAAGCGGCACTGATTGCCGGCATCTTCCAGAACCCCGGGCGCCAGAGCCCGCTCCTCAACCCGGATCTCGCTCGCAGCCGGCGCGCGTACGTGCTGGGTGAGATGGCCGACAACGGCTACATCACACGGGCCGAGGCGGATGAGGCAACAGCCAGTGAGATCGTGCTGGCCGAACGGACGCCGCAACGACGATCGCTCGCGCCCTACTTCGTCGAAGAAGTACGGCAGCATCTCGAAGTGACCTACGGCGCCAACTCGCTGTATGAAGACGGGCTCGCAGTGCACACGACACTCGACGCCCGCCTCCAGGCGGCGGCGGAGGCGGCGGTCGAAACCCAACTACGTGTCCTCGACAAACGGCATGGCTACCGTCCGCCGACCCAAAACGTCGTCGCCGACGGCGAGACCCTGGAGAACTATGCGCACCGGCGGTGGCACTTCGGCTTCGCCGTCGGCGACGTCGTTCCGGCCGTCGTGACGGGCACCGATGACGGCGCCATCCAGGCGCGGATCGGGCGATACACAACCACCCTGACACGCGACGCGTTCGCCTGGACCCGTCGACGGAGCGGGACAGAGCTCGTCACGCCAGGGGACCTTATCGACGTCCGGATTCTGGCGGTCGACGAGGAGGCCGGCGTGCTGGGCACGGAGCTCGAGCAGGAACCGGAGGTCGAGGCGGCGTTGATTGCGCTCGACAACCGCACCGGCCGGATTCTCTCGATGGTCGGCGGATACAGCTTCGACCGCAGCAAGTTCAACCGCGCCACGCAGGCCAGGCGACAGCTCGGGTCGCTGTTCAAGGGGATCGTGTACACCGCGGCGATCGACCGGGGCTATACACCGGCGCATATCATCATGGACGAGCCGGTCAGCTTCGATCCGGGCCCCGACCAGGACCCCTACGAGCCGGCCAACTACAAGAACGAGTATCTGGGCCCGGTCACGCTGCGATACGCGCTCGAAAAGTCGATCAACGTCCCGGCGGTTGTGCTCATGCACGAGATGGGTCCGGAGGCGGTCGTCGCATACGCCCCGCGGTTCGGCTTCTCCTCTGAGATACCGCCGTTTCTGTCGGTCGCACTCGGGTCGGCCGAGACGACGCTCGAGGAGATCACCAGCGCCTACGCCGTCTTCCCGAACCGCGGCATCCGCATGACGCCCTATCGGGTCACCAAGATCGTCGACCGCGACGGGAAGGTGCTCGAGGAGAACCGGCCCGAGGCGCATGACGCGATCCGCGCCGACACCGCCTATGTGATGCTGAACATCCTCCGCGGGGTCGTCGAGCGTGGCACGGGTCAGAGCGCACGGTCGCTCGGCTGGCCGATAGCCGGCAAGACCGGCACGGTCGATGATTTCACCGACGGCTGGTTCGTCGGCTTCGACCCGGACATCACGGTAGGGGTCTGGGTCGGGTTCGACCAGAAGCGCTCGCTCGGCAACAGCCAGGACGGCGCGACCGTGGCGCTCCCGATTTGGCGAGCGTTCATGCAGGCCTACATCGAAGACCGACCCGCTCCCGAGGGTTTCGTCCCTCCGAACAACATCGTCTTCGTGGACGTCGACGCCACCACAGGCACTCTGACCGAGCCCTGGGCAGCCAACGCCATCCGGGAAGCGTTCGTCGCCGGCACCCAGCCGGGCAGCCTGTTTGAACCGTGATACACGGAGGAGACAGGAGGCAGGAGAAGTTGGTGGCTTCGCCGACTTCAGGTTAGCTTCCCTGACGCGACACAGGGCTCCTGGACCCGGACCCAAAGCATTGAAGAAATAACGGCGCCGGTCACGGCGCTCACGATCCTGCTGTCTCCTGCCTCCTGTCTCCTGTCTCCTTCGCCGGCGCGCCAGCACCGTGCGCCGCAGCGGCCTTCTGCATCAGATACGCCTTGATGAACGGATCGAAGTCGCCGTCGAGGACCCGGTCCACAGCGCCGACCTCGAGCTTGGTGCGGAGGTCCTTGACCATCTGGTAGGGGTGTAGAACGTAACTGCGGATCTGGCTCCCGAACCCGATCTTCTTCTTTTCGCCGCCGATCTCGTCCAGCTTCGCCTGCTGCTCCTTCTGCTTACGATCGTAGAGCCTGGACCTGAGCACCTTCATGGCGGCGTCGCGGTTGCGGTGTTGTGACCGCTCGTTCTGGCACGACACGACGATGTTCGTCGGCAGATGCGTGATCCGGACCGCCGAGTCGGTCACGTTGACGTGCTGGCCGCCGGCACCGCTCGAGCGGTAGGTATCAATCCGCAGGTCCTTCTCGTCGATCTCAACCTCGACGTCCTCGGGCAGCTCGGGCCAGACGAAGACCGAGGCGAACGAGGTGTGACGGCGCGCCGCCTGGTCGAACGGCGAGATCCGCACAAGCCGGTGGATGCCCGCCTCCGCCAGCAGCAGCCCGTAGGCGTAGTCACCCGTGACGGTCAGGGTCGCGGCCTTGATCCCCGCCTCGTCGCCGGGCTGCCATTCGATGACCTCAACCTTGAAGTCGCGTCGCTCGGCCCAGCGCAGATACGCGCGGACGAGCATCTCGGCCCAATCCTGTGACTCGGTGCCGCCGGCGCCGGGATGAATCGTGAGAATGGCGTTCTTGTCGTCGTGCTCGCCACCCAACATCTTCTTGATCTCGCCGGTCTCCACTTCCGTGCCGAGCAGTTCGAGCGCCGCCTGGAGATCCTCGCCGACGTCCTCGCCCTCGCCGGCCCAGCCGACCAGCACCTCGAGATCGCTCACCTTCTGACGCAACGACTCGGCGAGATCTCGGTCGTCCTGCAGACGCCGACGGCGACGCAACACCTGCGTCGCCTGGTCCGGATGCTTCCAGAAGTCCGGCGCCGAGGCCTGCGCCTCGAGCGCCCTCAGTTCCTCGACGGCCTGTGCCGTGTCAAAGATAGCCGCGCAACGCGGTCGACCGCTCCACCAGTTCTTCGTACCGTCGAATCTGTTCCTCGGGCTCCACTGCCACGGTCATCCTCCTCACTTCGAAGGCCGCTGACGAACACAGCCTGGCTCATGTCCTTGTAGCCGGCCCGGCGGCGATCTCTTCGAGCGGCCGGCTACGAACGCATGCGCCAGGCGGCACCCACCGCGGCCAGCGTCAGCACACCACACAGATAGGCGAGCAGGTCGCCCATCCGCCCATAGAGCGTCAGCCCCCTCAGCAGCCGGACCTCCTCGGTGATCACCGCCGTCTCGAAGAGCGCGCTGCGCGCGAGCACCCGGCCGTACGGGTCGACGACCCCGCTGATCCCGGTGTTGGCGGCGCGCACCAGATACCGCCCCTGCTCGATCGCCCGCATCGCCGCCTGCTGAAAGTGCTGATGCGGCGCCGCAGACCGGCCATACCAGGCGTCATTGGTGATCGTCGTCAGCAGCTCGCTGCCGTGTCGGACGAAACTCCTCGCCAGCCCCGGGTAGATGATCTCATAGCAGATGGCCGTGCTGATCCGATGCGTCCCGATCGCCAGCGTGACCGGGCTGGCGCCGGGCGAGAAGTCCACCACCGACTCGACGAGCGGTCGCGCGAAGAACAGCACCGACCGGAACGGCACGTACTCGCCGAACGGCACCAGGTGCATCTTCTGATACACCGCCGCGGTCTCACCATCAGGGCGCAGGACGAACGCGGCATTGAACACCCGGGGCACCGGGTCGCGGCGGCTCTGGGTGCTGCCGAACAGCAGGTGGGCGCCGGTGTCGCGCGCCAGTTGACGGACCGCGTCCCCGTCCGGATGGTCCTCGAAGCTGAACGGGGTAGCCGACTCGGGCCACACGATCAACCGCGCTCCGGCCGCGGCGCTCTGCCGGCTGAGATCCAGATAGCCGCGCAGAATCGTCGACCGCATCGCCGGGTCCCACTTGTCTGCCTGCAGGACGTTGCCCTGCACCAGACCGACACGCAGCGGCGTGCCGTCCCGCACGAGGCGGTTGTCCGTCAGCCGCCAGACGCCAAACAGCACGACCACGCCGAGCACCCCGGTGGCGACCGCCAGCACGCGCACCCGGTGCGCGCGCGGTCCGACCAACGCCAGCGCCAGTGCGCTGTTGATGAACACGACGAGCAGCGTCACGCCATGCACGCCGAACAGGCTGGCCAGCTGGGACACCGGCAGCACGCTCGTCTGGCTGTAGCCGAGGAGCTCCCAGGGAAAACCGCCGAACAGCCACATCCGACCGAGCTCGGTCGTGAGCCAGACCGGCGCGGCGCTCAGCAGCCCCCACGCACCCCATCGCGCGCGCAGCAGCACCACCACGATCACGGCGAACGCCGCAGGAAAGAGCGCCAGGTAGGCGACCAGCAGACCGTTGAGCAGCACACCCACCGGCAGGGGGAACCCGCCGAACTCGATCATGACCTGGGTGAGCCAGGGCAGGGTGCCGGCAAAGTGTACCGCGCCGGTCGTCAGCCCCAGACCGAACGCGAGCCGGGGTGAGGGGGCGCCGTGCAGGATGACGAGCAGCGGCGTCAGCGCCATCCAGGCAGCCGCGGGATGGCCGAGCGAGGGAAAGCTGAGCGCGAGCAGCGCGCCCGACAGCGCGGCGCAGGTGAACGCCGCAACCCGGTGGCGACCGGGATCGAGACCGAGCAACTGTGCCACGGCGTTCCTACGGCTGGATGACGAACGACGTGAACTGCTCCTCCGTGTCCAGTCGGTCACGCACCCTGTTCGCCTCGCTCCGGTCCGTGTAGGGTCCCACGCGCACCCGATAGACCACCGTCGGCGCCCCGGGCGCCGGGTCGACCACCACGGCGGGATACCCCTTTGCCACGAGCTCGGCGGCGACCGTCCGCGCTTCGTCGTCACTCCGCAGCGCGGAGACCTGGACGACCCACGACGCGGCAACGGCCGGCACGCCCGCAGCAGCCTGGGGTGCCGGTGACGACGGTGCGGTCTCGAGCTCCGATGCGAGCTCCCCGGCGGGCGCGACCAGCGGCTCCGGCGCGGCGTCAGTGCGGCTCAGCCGGTCGAAGTAGCTCAGGGCATCAAGCGGCGAGCCCCGCGCGGCCTCCGGATCCGCGGCGATCTCCGGCACGCCGAACCTGGTTCCGGCGCCGCTCGGCGCCGTCCGGGTCGCCACCGTCCCGGGGGCGCCACGCGCCGGCATCCCGCGGCCAACCAGCACACCGCACAGGAAGACGATGACGGCCACGACCGTCGCCGTCATCGCCAGGAAAACCAGCTGCTTGGCGCTGGGCGCCGACTCAGTCGGACCGTGGTTCGCCATCGTGGCCGGCGCTCGGCGTTGGCTGGAACAGGCTCATGAGGTTGACCGGGATCGGGAACAAGATGGTGGAGTTCTTCTCCCCGGCGATTTCAGTCAGCGTCTGCAGATAGCGCAGGGTCATGGCGCCCGGCTCGGTCGCGATGACCTTGGCGGCCTGCGCGAGGCGCTCCGACGCGTTGAACTCACCCTCGGCGTGGATGATCTTGCCACGCTTCTCGCGCTCGGCCTCCGCCTGCCGGGCCATCGCGCGCTGCATGTCGGCCGGCAGATCGACGTGCTTCACTTCAACGGCGGAGACCTTGATGCCCCAGGGATCGGTCTGCTGGTCGAGCAACTTCTGGAGGTCCCGGTTCAACCGGTCTCGGTCGGAGAGCAGGCCGTCCAGATCGACCTGTCCGAGCACGCTCCGCAGGGTCGTCTGAGCGAGCTGTCCCGTGGCGTAGTGAAAGCTCTCCACCTCGACGATCGCCCGGTTCGGATCCATGACCCGGAAGTAGATGACGGCGTTGACCTTCACCGAGACGTTGTCTCTTGTGATGATGTCCTGCGACGGCACGTCCATGACAATCGTCCGGAGCCCCACGCGCACCATCTTGTCGATCGGCGCGAACACGAGGATGATGCCCGGCCCCTTGGGCTGCGGCAGCAGCTTCCCCAACCGGAAAATCACGCCACGCTCGTACTCGGGGAGAATCTTGATCGAGTTGGCGAGATACAGCAGCAGGACTGCCAGGAAGATCAGGAGCGGAGAAAAAGGGATTGTCATGGCTGCGTTCCTTTCGCGTCGAGCCCGGCGGGCGGCTCGGGCGATACCGTCAAGGTCATCCCGTCGACTGCGACCACCCGCACCCGGGCGCCCTGTGGAATCGGCTGATCCGCGATCGCCGACCAGAACTCACCGTGGGTGGCGACACGGCCCGCCGCGCCCGGAGCGATCGCGTCGAGCACCTCACCCGACTCGTCGACCATGCCGGCAACCCCGGTCACCGAACAACGGATCTGCGCGCGAACCGCGAGCCGCGTGACGAACGTCACGATCGCCGCCAGCGCCAATATCGTCGAGATGATGAACGGCCATCCCAGCTGCCACTCGGGCGAGGGCGAGTCTATCAGCATCACGAGCCCGAGGACCATGCTGACGAGACCGCCGGCGGCGAGTAGGCCAAAGCTCGCCGTGACCATCTCCAGCACGAGCAGCGCGAGCCCGAACAGCACCAGGAGCAGCCCGACGGCGTTGATCGGGATGATCTGGAACGCGAAGAACGCGAGCAATAAACAGAGCCCGCCCACCACACCGGGCAGGATCGCCCCTGGGTTCCACAGCTCGATGGTCAACCCGAGTGTGCCGAGACTGAACAGCAGCACCGCGACCTGTGGATGCGCAATGGTGCTCAGCAGCCGCTGGCGCCAGTTCATCTCGATCCGGTCGACCCGCGCGTTGGCGGTGTGCAGCACCTCGGTGCGCCCATCCCACCGCGTCACCGCGCGACCGTCGAGCGCCTCGAGCAACGCATCCAGATCGTCGACCACCAGGTCGATCAGCGGGGGTGTGGCCCTCAGCGCCTCCGCCGCGGTGAACGACTGGCTCTCGGTGACCGCCTTCTCGGCCAGCTCGACGTTCCGTCCGCGCTGGCTCGCCGTAGAACGCGCATCGGCGGCGACATCCGATGCCGCCTTTTCAGCCATGGTGTCGTCCATCGGCTGCCCGGTGCCGGCCACCGGGTGCGCGGCGCCGAAGTGCGTGCCGGGCGCCATCGCGGCGACATCGGCCGCGATCGTGATCAGGAACCCAGCCGAGGCGGCCCGGGCCCCGCTCGGTCCGACCCAGACGGCCACCGGCGTGCGGGACTCGAAGATGCTGGTGTTGATATCGCGCGTGGAGTCGACGAGGCCACCGGGTGTGTCGAGCACCAGCACCACGAGGTCGGCGCCGGCGGCCGCGGCATCGTCGAGGACCTGCGCGATGAACTCGGCCGACACCGGAGTGATCAAGGCGTCGACCTCGGCGACGTGCACGAGCGGACGCCCGTCACCGCGGTCGAGGTCCTGACGAGCGGGCACCGACGCGTCACCCAGCCACGACAGAACCATCCCGGTCGCGAGCAGACGGATCGCCAAGCGGTACCGCTGGACTGTCATCGTCACATTGCCTGGCCCACGGTATCGCGGCGACCACCGGAAACGCAAGGGAGCGAACCGGCCGGTCGGCACCGCCCTGAGGGTCCGGTCCAGAATAAGTTCGCCATTCTTGTGGCCGTCGAGATCGACGCCGCGCACGGCCCCTGCAAGACGCGAGGAGGGAACAGACAGGCGGTATTCGACCCCCGTACGGAATGGTCCAGCGCCGGCCTCTACGGGATGGATCGGCGGCCAGAAACGTGAAGCTATCCGTGACGCGCCGACGGGCGCGTCTCCCGCCCACCGATGTGGATGATGAACTCGCAGGTGCCGTCACCGGTGGCCCGACACCGGGAGAGCTGGACACGAGCCGACATGCCGAAGGACTCGAGGCAGCGCGCGAGGACGGCGCCGTAGAAGCGGCACAACGGGGCGCCGACGGGCTCGCGCACATCGCAGAACAACGACCCCTCGAGGGTGACCACCGCCGTGCCGCGCCGCACGAGGGCCCGTAGCCGGCCGTCGTCGTGCAGCCCGCGGATCATCCGCGCCGCCAACCGCAGGACCACCCGCACCCGAATCGGGCGCGGCAGCCGGTGCAGCAGGGCCCGTCCGACGACCGGCAGGGCGTCGACCATCCAGTCGGCCGCGTAGCGCCCCGCCCGGTCCACAATCGCGTCGTACTCGGCGCCTTCCTGGCGGAGAAAACTGATGACCGCGGCAACGCGGGCGCGGCCCAGCTCCCCCTTTCGGATGCGGACCGCCGTCAGCCAGCTCTCGTAGAACTCGACCCGCGCCGGCATGAGCTCGTTGATCGACTGGTGCAGACTGGCGGCGAGCACCCGCCCGATTTTCGGCTCCGACATGAAAGGGATCTGCTAAGGTTGCTGGCACGTGTTCCGAGTCAGAAGTTCGCGAACAAATCTTTCCGGCGTCGTACGCATGCCGCGTCCGGCCATGGCAAGACGCGACGAGGGAGCATACCGGTGCGGACTGCGGCCATTATTGCGGGAGGCCGGGCGCAGCGCCTCGGCGGGCTCGACAAGAGCAATCTCGTCATCGGCGGCAGACGCATCATCGATCGGCAACTGTCCGTCCTGGGGCATGTGGCCGAGCATATCCTGATCGTCTCGAACGACCATTACGCCTTCCGTGCCTCGGGGCTGCAGGTGTGCGCGGATCTCATCCAGGGTGCCGGCCCGCTCAGTGGTCTCTACACGGCGCTGGTCAGATCGCCGACCGCCCAGACGATCGTGGTGGCCTGTGACCTGCCGTTTCTGACGGTGTCGTTCCTGCGTCATCTCGCGGCCAGGGCGCGCGGCGCAGACGCGGCAATTCCCCGGACCGCCACGGGCACAGAGCCGCTCTGCGCCGTGTACGACCGCGCCTGTGTCGAGCCGATCCGCGCCCGACTCGAGCGCGGCGAGCTCCGGGTATCAGCACTCGGCGACGCGATACGGGTGACGGACATCGGACCATCGGAGGTTGCGCCGTTCGACCCCGCCGGCACGCTGTTCTTCAACGTCAACACGCCCGATGACTACACACGCGCGAACGATCTAGCAGCCCGCGGACACTAGTGGCTCGTATCAGTGAAATGTGAAGTGGATTCCGCCTTCGTATTCATGCCGCGACCGGCCATGGCAAGCCGCGACGAAGGAGCATACCGGTAGTATTCGACCGAGGAGCAACGCCGCCAGCCGGGATGCCCCGCCAGGAAGGCGCTTTACGTTCCACTGATACGGGCCACGAGCCACGCGCGGGCACCGCCTCACGACCGGGTCGATCGCCCAATGAACGCAGAGGGCCCGCACGGACCCTTATCATGATACTGCCGCTGCACACACACCTGCGTGACCGCATCACCGCGGCGCTGAAGGACCGCTATGCGATCGATCCGTCGTCGATGCCGGCGATCGTCATCGAGTATCCGCCGAACCGGCGGCTTGGCGACCTCGCCGTCACCGTCGCCTTCGAGCTCGCGCGCACCCTGCGCAAGGCCCCGCGCGCGATTGCCCAGGACATTGCCGAAACGGTCGGCGAGCTGAGCGGGATCGGCCGGCTGGAACCGACCGGTGCCGGATATCTCAACGTCTTTCTCGACCGGGCAACGTTCGCGCGAGACCGGGTGGCCGGCGACGCGCCGACCGCCGGGACCGCCGCCGGTCTCAAGACGATCGTCGAACACACGGCGATCAACCCGAACAAGGCGGCTCACGTCGGGCACCTCAGGAACGCCGCGCTCGGCGACACGCTGTGCCGGCTGCTCCGGTTCCGGGGCGCCGAGGTCGAGGTCCAGAACTACATCGACGACACCGGCGTCCAGGTGGCCGACGTCGTGGTCGGGTTGCGTGAGCTCGAAGGCACAGGGCTCGACGAGCTGCGGCCGCTCGTCGACGCACCGGGGTTCGACTACTACTGCTGGGATCTATATGCCCGGGTCACGCGGTGGTATGACGCCGACGACACCCGTCTGACGCACCGGCGCACTGCACTCCGGGACCTGGAGCACAACACGGACCCCACGGCCGCGATGGCGCGGCTGCTGACCGACCGGATCGTGCGGTGTCACCTGCGGACGATGGCGCGGCTCGGCGTCGAGTACGACCTGCTGAGCTGGGAGGGGGACCTCCTCCGTCTGGAGTTCTGGACCCGCGCCTTCGAGCTGCTGAAGGCCTCCGGAACGGTGTTCCTGCAACAGGACGGCAGGCTCGCCGGGTGCTGGGTGATGCCGATCGACGACGGTGCCGCCAGGGACGAGGACGCCCGGTCGGACGACGCGGCCCAGGCCAGCTCGGACGACGACACCCGGGCCAAGGTCATCGTGCGGTCCGACGGCACGGTCACCTACGTCGGCAAGGACATCGCCTATCAACTCTGGAAGTTCGGGCTACTCGGCAGGGACTTTCACTATCGCTGGTTCGACACGCAGCTGTCCGGTCGTCCCTTGTGGGCGACGTCGAGTCGCGACACCCCAGTCTCCCCGGACCGGGGACCGGTGCCCCGCTTCGGCCGAGCGGACGCGGTGTACAACGTCATCGACACGCGGCAGAGCTATCTGCAGCGGCTCCTCGTGCAGGCCCTGACGGCGATGCAGCACCCGCGGGAGGCGGAGCGGTCTGTTCACTTCTCGTATGAAATGGTTGCGTTGTCCCACGCGACCGCGCGCGCGCTCGGCTACCAAGACGCTGACTCGGAGGCAGGCACGCCGTTTGTCGAGGTCTCGGGCCGGAAGGGCCTCGGCGTCAAGGCCGACGACCTGCTCGACCAGGTGAGGGAGCGGGCGGAGCGCGAGGTCGCGGCCCGCCACGCCGACCTGGCCGCAGCCGAACGCCGGCGGATCGCGGGAATGATCGGGACGGCGGCGGTTCGATATTTTCTGATCAAGTTCTCGCGGGGCAAGGTGATCGCGTTCGATATCGACGAAGCGCTCAGCTTCGAGGGTGAGACCGGCCCCTACCTGCAATACGCCACCGTCCGCGCGCGGAAGATCCTCCAGAAACTGCGGGACCGCGACGGTATCGAGACAACGGCGCTGCTCGAGAGTCTGGCGTCGACACCCGCCGACAGCCTGACGAGCGAGTCCGGCGACGCGCTGTGGGACCTGATCCTGGAAGCCTCACGACTGGACGAGGTGACCGAGCAGGCGGTGCGCACACTCGAGCTGTCGGTCCTTGCCAAGTACGCGTTCGGGTTGGCGCAGCGCTTCAACGGCTTCTACCACAGCAGCCCGGTCATCGCCGAAGAGAACGAGGCGGTGCGACGCTGGCGGGCGGCCGGCGTCCACTACTTCCAATCGCAGATGACGCGCGCGCTGCAGCTGATGGGATGTGAGGTGCCGCCGCGGATGTAAGGGCCCTCTCCCGGAGGGAGAGGGAGGAACGAGAGCGCTCTCTTCGAGGACCTCTATTGATCGAACCGCACCGTCGGTAGCCGGAAGCGCTCCAACAGCAGCCGGTCGGTGCAGGCCGTCAGCGCGCGGGCGAAGGGCGCCTCGGCCATGCGTGTCTTGAACGGCGCCAGCTCGGCGCGCGCCGCATCCTGGATGCCCTCCAGCAGCGACCCCGCTGCCGTCCGGGCGGCCACGATCAACGCCTGGTCGATCGTGGCGAGCCGCTCAACCAGCACCGCTCGGGCCTCCCCTCGCGCGCTGCGCGCGTCGTGCCGGAGGAGGTCCAGGTCCGCGATCACCTGCTCGAGCGCCGCGTGGATGCCCGGTGCCGCCTCGCGCAGCGCGAGCTGATTCGTTGCCCGGGTCAGGACCCGGTCGATGTGCGCGGGCAGGCTGACGCGGCGTCGAACCGGCCGGTCGGCCTGATGCGCCGGCGCGGCCGAGCCTGCCTCATTGGCCGGTCGGTCCGGGATGAGGGTCACCCCGACGGCGCGGCGCCACTCGTCGAACACATCGAGGACGTCAGCCTCGCAGTACTCGATCCGCAATGGTCGCCGTGTCTGCCCGGCGGCACGATAGCGCTCCAGCTTCCGGTCGATGCCACGAACCACCACCTGGAGCGGCACCCCGACTTCGGCCCAGCCACGCACCCGCTCGAAGGCCGGCCCCACGATGCGAATCAGATGCCCCTCGTTCCGGCGGCACAGGTACGTCTCGATCTCGCGGCAATAGGCGCCCGGATCCATCACCGACCTCACTCATGTCCCGAGTCGGAGGTTCGTCACCCGTGTCCTGGGCGGGGCAGGCTGCTGAAGAACACGGCGAAGCCCTCCGGCTCCTTCTGTCTCCTGTCTCCTGTCTCCTGTCTCCTTGGGCACAGCTATACGTTCCGATTCCAGGCTAGGCGGAGACCGTGAAGCGTCAGGTCCGGACTGACGTGGTCGATGGCGGGGGTCTCCCCGGCGATGGTCCCGGCCAAACCGCCCGTGGCCACACAGACCGCCGGCTGGTCGCCGCCAATCTCGGCACGCAGACGGGCGACGAGACCCTCGACCATCGCGACATACCCGAAGTACAACCCCGATCGTATCGACCCCATCGTGCTCGTTCCGATGAGCTGGTCCGGTCGGCGGACATCGACCCGCGGCAGGCGCGCAGCCCGCTGAAACAACGCGTCGGCCGAGATCTCGACACCCGGGCAGATGACACCGCCAAGATACTCACCCGACGCGGAGATGACGTCGAAGGTGGTCGCGGTCCC
>DQNS01000004.1 GCA_015659035.1 Acidobacteriota bacterium
ACACGCAAGGTCATGATGTGGGCGAACCGCAACGCCTTCTATTACACGCTCGACCGGGTGACCGGCGAGTTCCTGGTCGGCAAGCCGTTCGCCAAGCAGACCTGGGCGGAGGGATTGGACTCGAACGGTCGACCGATCCGTGTGCCCGACACCTTCCCCACACCCGAGGGCACGCTGGTGTCTCCGCCGGTCGTGGGCGGTACCAACTGGTTCTCCCCCGCCTACAGCCCGCGCACGGAGCTGTTCTACGTGCAGGCCTATGACGGCGAGGACGTGTTCTATCAGCGTGACGAGGACTACGTCGAGGGCGACCAGTTCACGGGCGGGGGCTTTCAGGCGCCGCTGCCAATCGAGAGTTACCGAAGCGCCGTCCGCGCGATCGACCCGAAGACCGGCGACATCCGGTGGGAGTTTGAGATCCAGCCGCGCTCAACCGCCGGGATGCTCGCGACGGCCGGTGACCTGGTGTTCAGCGGCAGCGTGGATGGCTACTTCTACGCGCTTGATGCCGTGAGCGGCGAGGAGCTCTGGCACATGAATGTCGGCAGGATGGTGCACTCGGCCCCGATGTCGTATGCCGTCGATGGCAGGCAGTACGTCACGATCGCGGCCGGCAACGTCGTGTTCACGTTCGGACTGCGGGAGTAGCACCCGGGAGCATGCTTTCGCGACCTCTGCGTGTCTGGTGCATCCTCCTGTCGCTCGCGGTGACAGGGGGCGGTCGGTCGAGCGCGGCGGAACCGGTCGCCGCGCCACGCACGGCGCCCCTGGCGCTGACCCCGGCCGAGTACAACAACACCATCGCCGATCTGCTCGGGTTTCCGAGGGACGGCGACCGCTGGCCGGCGCGGCCCGCCATCGCCGACACGCTCAGCCCGCCGCACGCGGCGAGCAAGGGCGTCTTCGTCCCCCCGCCTCCTCCGCCGGTGTGGCCCTGGCGATTTCCTGCCGAGCCCGGCTCCGACGGCTTCGAGGGCATCGCGCAGGGGCAGAACCCGTCGTCCTACCAGGTGGAGGAACTGCACCACGCGGCGATGCATTTCGCGTCGTTCGCGCTCGTCTCCCCGACGTTCTTCAGCTGCGCCACATGGGCCACCCTGCCCGCGACCCAGCAGGAGACCTGCGCCTGGATGAGCCTCGAGCGCTTCGCCGAGCGTGCCTACCGACGGCCCCTCCGCGCCCAGGAGCGTGAGCGGCTCGAGGCGTTCTGGCACGCCAACATCGCGGCGGGCCCACGGGACCAGGCGGTGGCGCTGACCGTCGCGGGCATCCTGCAAGCCCCTGCCTTTCATTTCAGGGTCGAGCCGGGCGACGCGTCCGCCGGCGGCACGACCGCTGGGCTGAGCAAGTGGGAACTGGCTACGCGCCTCTCCTACTTCCTCTGGGATTCGATGCCCGACGAGACGCTGTTCGCGGCGGCGGATTCCGGACAGCTCGCCACGACGGAGGGCCTCGAGCGACACGCGCGCCGGATGCTCGAGGACCCGAAGGCTCGGCCCGCCATCGTGCACTTCCACCATCAGTGGCTTGGCACCGACAAGGTCCTGCTCGTCGCGCCCGCTCGCCGCGCCTTCGGGCCGCTCTTTGGCATCAGCCCCCGGCTGGACAACGCGCGCGACGACGACCTGAAGTGGCCGGCCATCATGGGCCCCGTGCGCCACTCGATGCAGCTGGAAACCGAGCTGTTCGTGGAGCAGACCATCTTCGACGGCGCCGGCACGTTCAACGCGCTGCTGACCGACAACCACGGCTACATGTCGGACGCCACGGCGCCGATCTACGGAGCGCATGCGACACGCATCCCGACTCGCCCCACCGTCACCCGGACCATCGAGATCGTGGTGGCGTCGATCGGGCGCAGGCAATCGCTCACCCTCTACCCGGCGGAGTTTCCCCGCAACGAACGCGCCGGCGTGTTGACGCTCCCGTCGGTCCTCGCGCTGGGCGCCTACGCGGTGCAGCCCGGACCGATCCTGCGGGGCAAGCGGGTGCTCGAGCGGCTCGCCTGCATGGACATGGGCGCGCCCATTCAGGGCGCAGAGGCCGCGCTCCCGCCGGACACGCTCACCGCCGAGAGCACCAATCGGCAGCGCACCGCAGCCGCCACCAGCCCCGCGGCATGCACCGCGTGCCACAAGCTGATCAACCCACCCGGGTTCGCGTTCGAGCACTACGACGCCATCGGCCGGTGGCGTGCCCAGGACAATGGGCAGCCGGTCGACGCGAGCGGCTCGCTGACGTTGAGGGGCGGTGAGGAGATCACCTTCACCGACGGAATCGACTTCGCGCGCAAGCTCGCGACCAGCAACCGCGTGAGAGACTGCTACGTGCTGCACTGGACGCGCTACGCCCTCGGCAACCAGCTCGAGGAGACGGCGCCGGGACTCGAGGCGCTTCAAGAACGCTTCCGCGAGAACGACTCGATCAAGGGGCTCCTGGTCTCCATCGCCAGCAGCGACCTCTTCCGCATGCGCCCCACGGGGAACCCAGGAGACAACCGATGATCTCGCGCCGACACCTGCTCCAGCTGGGCGGGCTCACAGCGCTCGGGGCAGGGCTGCCCGGCGGCGCGCTTCGCGCGTTTGCCCAGGGCCCCGCGCCGACGCGGCGTCTCGTCGTCGTGAGCCACTGCCACGGCTGGCCGTATGCCGCGTGGAGGATGCGTCCGACGGGCAAGTCCGACGACCAGCCGTGGACGCTCGACCTGAGCTCGCTCGCCCAAAGCGAGTTCAGCAAGCCGCTGGCTCCGCTCTACGAGCACCGGCGCCGCCTGCTGGCCCTCGACGGCCTCTCGCTGGCAACGGCGGAGCTCGACACGGGAGGCAACCGTCACGACCGGGGCTGGATTCACGCCTGGACCGGCAACAACGCCGATTTCGCCGCGCGGGACACACGGTCGACCTCCGCGTCGCTGGACCAGCTCATCGCCGCGCACATCGCGAGGCCCGACAGGCTGCCCTCCCTGGAGCTGTCGGTCGATGCCGCGCTCGAGGCCGGTCGCCCCATCAGCTACAACCTTGGTGGGGTCCGCCTGCCGGCGGAGAGCACGCCGCTGGGCGCCTGGGAGCGGGTCTTCGGGCCGGCCTCATCCGGCGACGCGGTCGGCACGCGCCGTCGCACCACGCTCGACTTCGCGTACGACGAGTATCGCGAGCTCGCCCCGAGGTTGGGCGCCACCGATCGCGCTCGGCTCGAGTCCCACTTCGGGCTTGTGCAGCGGCTTGGGCACCGACTCGAGGCGCTGGCGACGCTGGCATGCACTGCACCTGCGCGACCCGCGGCCTCGTTCGAGAAGTACGACAAGCGGTTCGACGCCTTCACGGACATCATCGCCGCGGCGTTCAGCTGCGACATCACGAGGGTGGTATCGCTCTCGCTGGGTGAGATGCCAACGGCGGAGTTCGGCGCCGACAAGATCAGTGACAAAGTGCACAAGGGCATCGCGCACTACATCTACGACGACCCCAAGAAATACGCCGCGATGACCGCCTACCTCCAACATCACGCCCGGCAGGTCGCGCGCCTCGTGAGCACACTGGAGGCGATCCCAGACGCCGGCGGAGACTCGGTGATGGACAACACCCTCATCGTCTGGGGCTCGGAGCTCGGCGACGGGTGGCACGGCTACGGGCACTACTGCCCCGTGCTCATCGGCGGCTCGTGGGCCTTCAAGACCGGCCGCTACATGTACTGGCCCCACCAGACCCCCGCGGAGATGCGGGTACCGTCGCAGATCCTGGCCGGCGGAACCACGAGGCTGTCCGGCATCCCCCATCAGCGATTGTTGGTGAGCGTGGCAGGTGCGATGGGCCTCGAGGTCGATCACGTGGGCCTCAAGCACGTGCGCGGGCAACGCGGCGACTTCATCGGTTTGAGCGGCCCTCTGAACGGACTGACGGCATAGCGATCACGCGGCGCTAGTACAACCTATCGTCTTCGCTCTGTGACGATCAGATGTAGGAGCACGAGAGGCTGATCATGAAGAGACTTTGGCTACTCGCGATCGTACTGGGTGTGTGCCCAGGCACGGGAATGGCCCAAACAACGGACGAGCTGGTCAACGACGGGAAGAACACGGACAACGTCATTACCCAGAGCATGGGGTACGACCGCAAGAGCTACAGTCCGCTCGAACAGATCAACAGGTCCAATGTCAATCGGCTGGTGCCCATCTGGAACGCGAGTCTGATGAATGACCTGGGTGAACTGGCAGCGCCGACCGTTTACGACGGTGTCATGTACGTGATCAACGGGAAGTGGACGTTCGCCATCGACGTTGAGACCGGCAGGCAGATCTGGCGCACACCGGTGGAGCTCGAACCCGGAACGCGGCGTGCTGCTATCACGAGAGGCGCAGCGACGATCTATAACGGCACACTCTTTCGGGTGACGATTGACAACCACGTGCTCGCCCTCGACATGCAGACCGGCGCCGAGCTCTGGAATCAGAAGTTCGCCGACTCGCAAGAGGGCTACTACGCGACGGGCGCGCCGATCGTGGCCAACGGCGTGTTGATCTCTGGCATGTCCGGCGGCGAGTCGACCACACGCGGGTTCCTCGACGGTTGGGATCCTGACACCGGGACAAAGCTGTGGCGCAGATACACCATCCCAGCGCCCGGCGAGCCCGGGTCCGAGACGTGGCTCCAGGACAGCGACGCCTGGATGTATGGGGGCGGGCCAACGTGGCGCTCCGGGTCATACGACCCCGAGCTCGACCTCGTCTACTGGGGCACGGGTAATGCGGAGCCATACGATCCCAGACCCCGTGGGGAGCTGGATAGCTTGTATACGTCGAGTGTGCTCGCGATCCGGCCGAAGACCGGGGAGCTCGTGTGCCATTTTCAATACACGCCCAACGACGTGTACGACGTGGACGGCACCGACGAGCACGTGCTGGCTGATATGGAGATTGCCGGGCAGTCTCGGAAGGTGATGATCCAGGCCAACAAGAACGGCTTCCTGTATGTGCTCGACCGCGCCGACTGTTCACTGATTGCCGCCCACCCATACGTCCACGTCAATTGGGCCACCCACATCGATCTCGTCACCGGTCGACCGGTGTTGACCGATCTCTACACGCGCTTTCTTGCCGGTGAGGAGGTGGCCATTTTCCCGTCGCGTGGTTCGAACGCCGTGCCGATCGCATTCAATCCGGACACCGGTCTGGTCTACACGAGCACCTGGCACGTGCCACGCATCCAGCAGCTCGCGCCGCCGAAAGAGCAGGTCATCGGCGCGAACTCCACGGGCGTCAACAACAGGTTTCCACAGGTCGAGCCTGGGGATCTGCTCGGTCACTTCCTGGCGATCAACCCACTGACCGGCGAGAAGAAATGGGAGATCCCGTTGACCGATTTCCCGAGCTCGGCCGGTATGCTGGCGACCGGTGGCGGGCTGGTGTTCACTGGAAAGTTGACCGGTGAGTTCCTCGGGCTCGACGAGGCGACCGGCGAAACGCTGTGGCAGTTCAAGACCGGCTCGAGCATCAATTCGACGGCGATCACCTACACCCACAACGGGCGGCAATATGTGACCGTGGCGTCCGGACTCGGGGGCGGTCTGGCCAACCGCTACGCGGCGGGTAAAGTGCCGACCGGCGGCTCGGTGTGGACGTTTGCTTTGATGCCCGAAAACTAGAGCCGAGTGGTTCGCCGTTCGACCCCAGAGCGCCGTTCTCAGGTCTGTTCGCGGTCTTCGCTGGTCTTCTGCCCCAGTCGGCGCGGCCGAGCGGCGCGGCGTTCGCGCCGTGCATGCTTGACGGTCACGACCTGTTGACGTACCGTGCCGTTAGCGAGGGTAGTGTCATTGGGGCCCTCAGGAGGAGCGTGCGATGAACACCAGACTGTTCGCCGGTTCGATCATGGTTCTGTTGATGATGCCTGTGGCGGCGACCGCTCAGTCGATCGCCGGCAGTGACCCCCACCCCGATGTGCATCTGTACGCGGCGGCGGACTTCGGCATCGATCCGGAAAACGTCACGTTCACCAAGGACATCGCGCCTATCCTTCAGCGGAGCTGCCAGAGCTGCCATCGTGCCGACGGCGGCGCGCCCATGCCGCTCACCACGTTCGCGGAGGTCAGGCCCTGGGCGCGGTCGATCAAGTTGCGGACCTCCATCCGGGACCGGATGGGCGCCATGCCGCCGTTCTTCATCGAGAAGGACCTGGGGGTTCTCAAGTTCAAGGACGACCCCTCCCTCAGCGACGAAGAGCTGGCCAAGATCCAGGCATGGGCGGACAACGGGGCTCCCCGGGGCGATCCGGCCGACATGCCCCCGCCACGTGAATTCGCACGGGCCGGGGACTGGACGCTCGGAGAACCGGACCTGGTGCTGCGATCGCGGGAAATGACCGTCCCGGCCATCGGGCCCGACCGGTGGGGCGACATCGGCCTCGTGCCGACGGGGCTTACCGAGGACCGGTATGTGAAAGCCGTGGAGGTCCGGGAGATCAATGATATTTCCACCGACACCGCCTCCACGACGGTAGGCGGACGCTGGGTCTTTCACCACATGACCTATTCCTCCGGGGTCCTGAACGAAGAGGGGACGGGAATCATTGGTGACACACGCACGCGCTGGCCCATTCACGAGGTCGGGCGCAACGCGGACATCTTCCCGGAGAAGTTCGGCACGCTCTTGCAGGCGAACTCGGCCTTGCATCTCGGCGCGAGCCATCTTCACCCGAATGGCAGCCAGGAGACCACCGCGCATCTCGAGTTCGGTTTCATCTTCCACCCCAAGGGATACACGCCGGAATACGGCAACCGGGCACGCATGCGTCTCGGCAACGGCACCGACATCGACGTCGTGCCGGGTAGAGCCGGTCAGGAATTTCATTCGTTTACCGTGCTCCAGCAGCACACCAAGATCGTCGCCTTCGAGCCACACCTCCACGCACCGGGTACGCGGATGTGTATCGAGGCGATCTGGGGTACAAACCACTTCACGCTCAACTGCGCGGGTTACGACCACAACTGGGTCAAACAGTATGTGTACGAGGACGATGCCGCGCCGCTGCTGCCGAAAGGCACCATTGTGCACGTCATCGGCTTTCTGGACACCACGTCGGCCAACAAGAACGTGGCGGACAACAGAAACTGGGCTGGCGGCGGTCGGCGGTCGGTCGCCAACATGTTCATCGACCTCGGCTATTCGGTCGAGCTCACCGAAGAGCAGTTCCAGTCCGAAATGGCCGAGCGACGAGCCAAGATGAAGAGCCGGAACGACTACGACGTCGGGTGTCCGCTGTGCTGGGCCCCGGTGCTCCCTGAGGAGAGCACGACGACAGACGGAAGCGCCCAGCCATGAGGCCAGACGGCGTCTTGTTCGGAAGACAAGGCCGACTGCGGGTCGCCCTTGTCGCGCTGGCGGCGCTGTTCGTGTTCCAGAGCGCGGACGCACAGACCCGCTTCATGTACTTGCGGGGCCAGAGCATCCATCCCGCCTACGAGGGCTGGTGGCCCAACGACGACGGGTCGTTCACGCTCTGGTTCGGCTACATGAACTCGAACTGGGAGGAAGAATTCGACGTCCCGTTCGGTCCCGACAACTACTTCGCGTTGACCGAGCCGGGTGCGCTCAACGACATCGAGCTGGACGCGATTGTCCCCTCACAGATCGACCAGGGACAGCCGACGCATTTCTACCCGCGACGCAACCCCTTCCTGTTCACGATCCGCGTGCCGTCGGATTTCGGCACGCAGGAGTTGGTCTGGACGCTGACGACCCACGGACGGAAGAACCGGGTGTACTCGTCGCTCAGGGCCGACTACCGGATGGACCCGCAGGTGATGTCCACGGAAGTGGGAGGCTCCTACGGCAGTCTCGACGACCGCCTGCGCACCAATCTTCCCCCGGAGCTCGACGTTGAGGGGGACATGCATCGGAGCGTCCGCGTTGGCGAGCCGGTGAGGCTGGTCGCGGTGACCCACGATCCAGACAATTTCCCCCCCAGGTCGGAACGCAGCCGAGTCCCGCAAAGTCGGGAGCAGCTGTACAGCCCCCGAGGCGTCGGGTCGGTTGTGGTCAGCGGTGCACCCGGCCTACGATTGACGTGGATTGTCTACCACGGTCCGGCAGACCTCGTGACCTTCGAGCCCGAGCAGCGGAAGGCGTGGATGGACTCGCGTGCGTGGGCGAACTCACCATGGTCACCTCCGTACATCTTGCCTGAAGTACCTGCCGACAACAGATGGGTGGCCGATGTCACCTTTCAAGAGCCGGGAGCTTACGTGCTTCGCGCGGTTGCGAGCGACGGGTCTCATTTCAGCTACGAAAACGTGATGGTCGAGGTGACGCCTTGAGGGGCGCATCAGTTGAGGCCGAAGGCGAGCAGCACGTTGCCCGGCCGGCTGCCGATGAACTGGTAGCCGACGCTGACGTAGACCATCCCATCGACCACGACCGGACCGGACGCGTTCATCGAGCCGCCGCTCGCCGGAACGCCGTTCACTGTCTCGAACTCGCGGTTGGTGTCGAAGGTCCAGATGACCGCGCCGGTGTCGGCCGAGTGGGCGCGCAACCCGCCATCGTTGGAGCCTGAGAAGATGACACCGGGAATCGCCGTGATCGCGGCAGCCAGCGCAGCGTTGCACCCGAAGCCACCCGAGCGCCCTTCCCCGGCGCAGAGCGGCGGCGGGGGCTCGGCGTACCACACGAGTTCGCCTGTCCTGAGACGCACAGCCGACAGTCCGCCGGGCTCGGGCGTGATGAGGCCGGAGTTGGCGAAGTAGGCCTTCTCGTCGTCAACGGCAAAGCCCCATTCGATACCACCGAGCGCACTCCCCGGACCGGCGCGGTATCGCCAGACGACCCCACCGTCGCTCTTGGGGTCGAGGCCGTAGGTCATCCCGGACTTTTGGCCGACGACCAGCAGATCCCGGCCGTTCGACATCGTCACCAGCGCGGGTGACGCGCCAAAGTCGTGATCCGGTCCCGCATCCTCTGGACAGTTCGGGTTGTTGCCCCTGCAAATGATGAAAGCGTCGCCCGGGGTCAGCTGGTTCCACCAGCGGATGGCGCCGGTCGTGAGCTCGATCGCCATGATGGAATCGCTCGTCTCGGCCGCCGGTTGGGTGTAGGCATTGCCGGTCGCCACGTAGAGCACGCCACGGCCCGCGTCCACGGTGGGCGCCGACCAGATCGCCGCGCCGGCTGGCCCGAACCGCTGGTCACCATCGGCGGTGGTGCCGTCGGGCCCCGGCGTCTCCGGGATGACGTATCTCTTCCAGATCTCGTCGCCCGTCGCCGCGTCGAGCGCGACGACGCTGCCTCGGAACGTGCAGCACGGGTACCCGGGGTTCGAGGCGAGCGCTTCCTCGAGGGACGACACCGTCACGTAGAGCCGGCCATCGTGCAGCACCGGGGCACCGGTGATCCGGGCGCCAGGGTGGGTCTCGACCTCGCGTGTCCACAGCTCGTCGCCGGTCGCCGCGTCGATCGCGTAGACGTTCGCGTCGACGTCGCCGAAAAAGAGCGCGTGCCCGCGGTCATCGGAGCGCGCGCCGAGCGAGATGGCGGTCCGCACCCCGGCGCTCGCCTCGTAGGCCCAGTGTCGGCACCCGGTCGCCGCGTCGAACGCGGAGACGGTGCCGTCCTGGCCGCCGATGAAGAGATGACCGCCGGCGACGGTGGGCTGCGCCCACATGCTGGTCGTGTCGGCGAACCCGACCGCCCATCGCAGCGTCAGACCGGGGACCTGACCGGCGGTGAGCCGGGCGTGCTCGGCAGGTTGGAATCGCAGGTTCCGAGGTCCGGCGCCCCATCCCGTCCAGGAAGGAGCCGCGAGCGGGTCGCCGAGTGCCGGCGCGCTCTCGCACGCGCCGAGGGTGGTGTCCGTCGTATCGCCTCGGTCGGTGCCGGCGATGAAGACGGCCACCGCGAGACGCTCCGGCCCCGTCAGGTCCGCGCCCTCGACCTGCATGAGGCCGTCGGTCAACGCGTTGACGATCGCGTCCGGCCCCCGACCGCGCAGTGCCTCCAATGTGGGGGCCCGATCGACACCAGGCGGTGTGTGGCACTGGGCGCAGCGTTCCTCGAAGAGCGCCGCCCCGTCAGGCGTCTGAGCGCCAAGCGTGGTCGTGGCCACGAGCACGAGTACAAGCGCTAACGACGGTGTCCGACAGGTCATGGATGCCTTCCGTCAGTCCAGGGTGACGCAGGCGAAGTTCGCCGCGTCGTCGATGCGACCTCCATGATATCGCTCTCCATGGGCCCCCGCGGCGGACCCAAGCAACTTTGACGGATTCCCCGTGAACCTATCACAGGTGCCGTCCCAGACTGGCCGCCGTCTCCAGAATCTCGGCATGAGGGCGCCGATCCCGATACAATCCCACCACAGACACGGTTCAGCTTCCCGGAGGAGACCATGAAGACGTTGCTGGCTTTCGGTATCGTGCTGCTGGTTGCCCTGCCGCTGTCGGCGCAGCAGCGACGCGAGCCCGACCCGCGCTCGATGGGCGGCGGCGACTGCCGCGCGAACGTGTACAACTGCGCAGACGCCCCGAACCCGCTCCCGGCGCCCGACACCGTCTGGCTCGAGGAAATGACCTGGATGGACGTCCGCGACGCCCTGGCCATGGGCAAGACGACAGCGATCGTCCCGACGGGCGGCATGGAGCCGAACGGCCCCTGGCTGGCGACCGGGAAGCACAACTACGTGCTGCACGTCAACTGCGACGCGATCGCGCGCAAGCTCGGCAACGCCATCTGCACACCGATCATCAAGCTGGTGCCGGAGGGCGCGATCGAGCCGCCGAGCGGCCACATGCGCAGCCCCGGGACGATCAGTGTGCGGGAGGAGACCTTCCGGGCGATGCTGGCCGACGTCGCCCACAGCCTGAAGATGCACGGCTTCCGGAACATCATCTTCATCGGCGACAGCGGCGGGAACCAGGGCGGGCAGCGGGCGGTCGCCGAGCAGCTGACTACCCAGTGGAACGGCGGCCCCGTCGTGGCGCACGTCCAGGAGTACTACGACTACGCGAGCGTCGCGCGCTACATGGCCTACCGGGGACTGGAGGAGGGCGACGGGGACGGCCTACACGACGACCCGATCATCACGCTGAACATGTTCGCCGACGACCCCAGCTCGGTGCGCTACGACGCGCGGGTGGCGGCGGGCCTGGCGACGATCAACGGCGTGTCGCTTGCCGACCGGGTGCATTCGCTCGAGCGCGCGCGCGAGATCGTCGCGTTCCGGGCGAACCACACCGTCGACGCGATCAACGCCGCCATCGCACACCGCGGCACGCTGCCCGCGCCGCCGCGACCTGCGCGGACCGGCGGCGGCGGCGGCCAGCGTCGAGCGCGCCCGGCGCCAGACCCGCGGACGATGGGCGGTGGCGACTGCCGGGCGAACGCCTACAACTGCTCGGACACGCCGAACCCCCTGCCGGCGGCGGACACGGTGTGGCTCGAAGAAATGACCTGGATGGACGTCCGTGACGCCCTGGCTGCGGGCAAGACGACCGCCATTATCCCGACCGGCGGCATCGAGCCGAACGGACCGTGGTTGGTGACCGGCAAGCACAACTACGTGCTGCGCGCCAACTGCGACGCGATCGCGCGCGACCTCGGCAACGCCATCTGCGCGCCGGTCATGGAGCTAGTCCCCGAGGGCCGGATCGAGCCGCCCGGCGGCCACATGCGCAGCCCCGGCACCCTGAGCTTGCGTCAGGAGACCTTCGAGGCGGTGCTCACCGACGTCGCACACAGCCTGAAGGTGCACGGGTTCACACACATCATCTTCATCGGCGACAGCGGCGGCAATCGAAGCGGCATGGAGAACGTGGCCACGGCGCTCTCGGCCAGGTGGGCCGGAGACGCCGCCGCCATCCACATTCCCGAGTACTACAGGGCCCCGCCCGGCACCCCCAACGTGCTGCGCGATCTGGGGGTCACGAAAGAGGGCATGCCTGACGACGGCCTGCACGACAACCCGGCCATCACCCTCAACATGATGCTGGACGACCCCCGCTCGGTGCGGTGGGCGGCGCGGGTCGCGACCCGGCAGGCGGTCATCAACGGTGTCTCGATTGCCGACCTGGGGCGGTCGCTCGAGCTGGCGAAGAAAGTCTCCGACGCGCGCGCCAAGCGCACGGCGGAGGTTATTCGCAAGAGGATCGCCGAGCAGGGGCGGTAGGAGCAGAGCCCAGGACCGATCTGCGGCTCCTCGGGCTTCAGGCTACGGACTTCAGGCGCTCCGGTTTCTCCCTCTCCCTCTGGGAGAAGGCCGGGGTGAGGGCCAAGGGCACTCTCTCTACAGCCCAGATAGTAGCGATACGCCCGAGCCCTGGAGCGCTTTCGGTCCCCGCAGCGTCAGTTGGTCGGGACGAGCCGAGGTGTCTCTCCTCCTCCGCTGTCTCTGCTCATGAGAACGCGGCGCCCGTCCAGCGACACATCGTACACTCCCCCAGCGTGGGGCCTTCGACGAGTTCGAGAACGAGCGCACGCACACCAGCGCCCGAAGCACGGGAGGCGCCGGTTGGTACTTGGCGCACCGCCCTCCTGCGCAGACAATATCTCCATGCCACGACGCTACTGGTTGATGAAGTGCGAACCGGCCGCCTACACAATCGACGACCTGGCGCGCGATGGAGAGACGAGCTGGGAAGGGGTGCGTAACTACCAGGCGCGGAACCTCATGCGCGACCAGATGCGCGTAGGTGACGGCGTCCTCTTCTACGCCTCGAACGCCGACCCGTCCGGGGTGACCGGTCTGGCCACGGTGTCGAAGCCGGCCTACCCGGATCACTTCGCGTGGAAGAAGGGTCACAAGTATTTCAACGACCGCGGCAGCAAGGCGTCGCCGGTCTGGTACATGGTGGACATCGCGTTCGTCGGGCGGTTCGCCGACACGATCCCGCTCGCAACACTGAAGGCCACCAAGGGACTCGGCAAGATGGTGGTCACGCAGAAGGGCAGCCGGCTGTCGGTCCAGCCGGTAACCAAGGCCGAGTACGACATCGTCGTCCGCCTTGGGCGACGAAAGCCGCGGGCCAGCGACTAGAGAGCCTCTTGGCCCTCACCCCGGCCCTCTCCCAGAGGGAGAGGGAGAAACCTGAGCGCCCCGTGTCGGCGCCCCTGATCGGACGGTGACCTGAAGCGAAAGCCGACGAAGTCCACCCGTCTTCGCCAAGGCTACGGCGGGACCAGCCCGTTCTCCTGTCTCCTGTCTCCTGACTCCTTCGTTATTGCCCTTCGTTGGTCGGCGAGCCGATCGCCTTCAGCACCTCTCGAACCAGGCCCCACCGATCGAAGCCCTGGCGGCCGTAGTCGAGACCGCGGCGCACGATGACCAGGTCGTGCGACGGGACCACGACGGCGTACTGGCCCCGGTTGCCGGAGGTCGAGTATGCATCCTTCGGCACGTCGTCCCGGTTCTCGGGCACCAGCCACCACTGCCCGCCATACTGGCTCCCTCGCCCGACGGTCGCCGGCGCGGGTGTCCGCACGAAGTCGATCCACTCTTCGGACAGCAGCCGCTCGCCGTTCCAGACGCCGTTCTGGAGATAGAGCATGCCGAACCGCGCCAGGTCGCGTGCGTTGGTGTAGACCTGGCTGCTGAGGATGAAATCGCCGAAGCGGTCGGTGCTGACCAGCGTGTTTCGCATGCCGATCTTGTCGAGCAGCGCGCGCCGCGGGAACTCGCGATAGGCCTGCTTCCCCAGCACCTGCTTCATCTTGTAGACCGCGAGCAGCGTGTCGTAGTTCTCGTAGTCCCAGTTGGTGCCCGGCTCTCGGATCATCGCCTGGCGCAGCGCGCCGCGAACCGAGCTCGCACCCGCCCAATACGACATCCCGGACCCGGTTGCGTACTCGAGGCCCCCGTTGTCGATCGTATCGAGCCCGCTCGACATGTTCAGCACATGCCGCAGCGTGATGGCATTGCGGGGGTCGGTTTCCGGAGACCGCGCTCGCGGGAGCCACTCGAGGCCGAGCGGCTCGTCGAGCTGCATGCGCCCCTGGTCGACCAGCATCCCGATCAGCGTCACCGCGATACTCTTCGCCGTCGACCAGGTGCGCGTCCGGGTCGTCATGTCCATCCCGGGCGCGTAGCGCTCGTGGAGAATCCGGCCGTTGTGGACGACCAGCAGGCTGAGGGTAACCTGCTCGGGCGACTCGCGGTCGAACGCCCAGTCCGACGCCGCCTGCAACGCCGCCGCATCCACCCCGGCCGGCAGTGACCGGTCGGTGATGAGGTCGCCGTCCGGCCAGGCGATGGTCGCCGGGTCGCCCGACGGGTACGGGAGCTCCAGGATGGGCAGGCGGTCGATGTCCTCGAAGGTCTGGTCGGGCGCCAGGATCACGCAGCCGATCCCTTCGCGGAACGCCGCCCTCATGATCGGGGTGCCCTCACCCGCCCCGATGGCGACCGCCTGGCGGGTTTTGTTGATGACGTAGTCGCCGCCGCGCGGCGTCCCGACGGGCTGAGGGAGAAAAGCCAACTCCTGGGCGAAGACGTTCTTGAGCGTCCGGTTGCCCGTGAAGAGCCCATTGCACATGAAGACCGCCTGCTGGCCATACCGGATCATCTGCCGGTTGACCTGCCAGTAGTCGTAGGTCTCTTCCTGCTGGGCCACGACGGACACGGGTATCAGCAGCGTGAGCGCGGTGAGCGCGACCAAGAATCTCTTCATCCGGACCTCCCCCGGTCGTGACTGAGTGAACGCCCGATTATACCCCCGTCCGTGCGCCTGAACCCCGTCCGCCTTCGCTTGTAGCTACGGCGAGATCTCGCCGCAGTTCGCTGACGGAAGATCTCAGCGAACGGAGGCGGAAAGTCTGAAGCCTGAAGCCCAAGAACAGGCTGACGTCATTCAGCAGCCCGCGAGAGCGCCATCACAACCCGGGCTGCTCGATGAAGGCTCGGAGCGCCGCCAGCAGCTCGGCGCCGACGGCACCGTCGATGGCACGGTGGTCGGCAGAGAGGGTGCACGTCATGACCGTGCCCACGGTCACCACGTTGCCGGCGACAACCGGCCGTTTGACGGCGGCGCCCACCCCGAGGATGCAGCTCTGTGGCGGGTTCACAATGGCGTAGAGGCCCTCGACTCCGTACATTCCGAGGTTCGAGACGGTGAACGTGCCGCCGGTGTACTCCTCCGGCGTCAGGGTCCCCTCACGCGCCCGCGTCACCAGCGCCCTGGTTTCTCTGGCGATCGCGCCGAGGTCTTTGCGATCTGCCGCCCGAACAATCGGCGTGATGAGCCCCTTCGGTGTGTTCACCGCCACGGCGATGTCCACCGTGTCGTAGACCCGGACCACGCCGTCGGCCCACGTCGAGTTGGCCTGCGGCACCTGGCGGAGCGCGAGCGCCGCGGCGCGCACCACGAAGTCGGTCAGCGACGGCGTGACGTCCGGGTGCAGCTCCTTGACGCGGGCCAGCAAACCGAGCGCCGCGTCCACCACGCACTCGATGCGCAGATAGAAGTGTGGCACCGTCTGCTTGGCCTGCTGCAACCGGGTCGCCGTGACCCGCCGCATGGCGGTCAGCGTGTGCTCCGTGAACGGGGCGTCAGGACCGACCGGCCCGCGCGTCTCGCCGTCCACCTGGGCCGGCGCAGTCGGCGCGGCGGCGGCGGCCGGCGGCGCGCCACGTTGCGCCGCCAGCACCCGGTCGATGTCCGCCTTACCGATGCGCCCACCGCGACCGGAGCCCCGAACCGTCGAGAGGTCCAGCCCGGCCGCCACCGCCATCCGGCGCGCCATCGGGGTCGCGACCGGCGCCGGCGCACCATCCGCGACGGGGATCGGAGGCGGGTCTGGCCGGGCCGGCTCGCGCGGCGCCGCGGTCTCGTCGCCCGGGCCGGCCCGGCTGTCTGCGACGGCCCCGTCAGGACCGGTCTCGACCTCCTGATGGTCGTCCGCGACCGGCTCGGGCGTCGTGGCCGCCGGCGTGGCCGTCTCGCTGTTTGTCTCGTCCGCGATGAGCGCCAGCAACACCCCCGCTTCGAGTTCCTCTGTGCCGGCGACGACATGGATCGTGCGAACGACACCGGAGACCGGCGCCTCGAGCTCCACGTTCGTCTTGTCGGTCTCGACCTCGACGATCGGCTCGCCCGCCTGGACCCGGTCCCCTTCCTGTTTCAACCAGACACTGAGCTTGACCGACGTGACGGAGTCGGCCAGTTGCGGAAGACGGAACTCGATGGTTCGACTCATCTGACTTCTTGGGGAGGTCGTCACGTCCCGGCGTCCACGCACAGCCTCGCGGCCGCGTCCAGAATGGCGTCCACATCGAGCTCGTAGGCGTGATAGAGGTCCTGCACGTCGCCCGACTGTCCGAACCGGGTCACCCCGAGCGGCAGCACCCGGTGACGTCCGACCGACCCGAGCCACGACAAGGTGGCCGGGTGCCCGTCGAGCACCGTGACGAGCCCGGCGCTCGGCGCAAGCGGCTGCAACAACCGCCGCACGTGCGTACGCTCGGCATCGCCGGTCTTCACCGCCCGCATCCAGGCCTGTTGCAAACGGTCGGCCGACGTCACGACGAGCAGCCCCGCGCCCGGGATATCCTCGACGATCTGACGGTGCGCCTCGAGCGCTTCGGAAATGACCGGGCCGCAGACGACAATCGCGAGCTCGGCGCCCGGCGCCGGTGGCACCAGCCAGTACCCGCCGTCCACGATCTGGGTCCGGTCCTCCGGCGACAGCTCACGCCGCGGCTGGGTGAGCGGCCGGGTCGACAGCCGCAGATAGACTGCGCCACCGTCGTCCGTCTGGATGTGATCGAAGCTCCAGCGCAGGATCTGGGTCAGCTCGTCGACAAACGCCGGCTCGAACGCGGTCAGCCCCGGCTGACCCAGACCGATGAGCGGTGTCAGTACCGACTGATGCGCGCCCCCTTCCGGCGCCAGGCTCACCCCGGACGGCGTGCCGACCAGAATGAACCGCGCGTCCTGATAGCAGGCATAGTTCAGCGCGTCCAGCCCCCGGCTGATGAACGGGTCATACAGCGTGCCCACCGGCAGCAGACGCACGCCGAACAGCGGGCCGGTCAACCCGAGCGCCGCCAGCAGCACAAAGAGATTGTTCTCGGCGATACCGAGCTCGAGATGCTGCCCGCTCGGCCCCATCGACCAGTCCTGCGCCGAGAGTGGTCGGTCCTGGTGAAAGACGTCCGCCTGTGGCGACTGCGAGAAGACCCCGCGCCGGTTGACCCACCCACCGAGGTTGGTGGACACGGTGACGTCCGGCGAGGTGGTCACGATACGGTCGGCCAGCTCCGGATGCCGCCGCGCGATGTCCGCCAGCACCCGACCGAACCCGGCCTGGGTCGACAGCCGATCACCTGGGGGCACCGCGAGCGTCGCGGGCACCGGCACCCGCGGCGCCCGATGGCGGCGCTCCGCGTGCTGGTTGAACGGCACCGCGTCCAGAAACGCGCGCAACTCGTGCTCCCCCACGTCGAGCCCGGCAAACGGCTCCCACTCGTTGCCCTCGGCGATGCCCATCTGGGCCCGCAGCGCCTCGATCTGGGCCTGGTTCGTCAGCCCGGAATGGTTGTCCTTGTGTCCTTCGAACGGCAGCCCGTGGCCCTTGATCGTGTAGGCGATGAAGCAGACCGGGGTCTCGTCGTCCGTGGCGGCGTGAAACGCCTCCCGCACCGTCTCCAGGTCGTGCCCTGCGAGGTTGGTCATCAGCCGATGCAACGACTCGTCGTCGTGCTCGTCGAGGAGCTCGCGGAGACCCGAGGTGTCGCCCAGATCCCGCTCCAGCCGGGACCGCCAGGCCGCCCCGCCCTGATAGGCGAGCGCCGAGTAGGAGGAGTTCGGGCAGCCGTCGATCCAGTCGCGCAACGCGTCGCCACCGCGCCGTGCGAACGCCGCCTCGAGCCGCGTGCCGTACTTCAGCGTGACGACCCGCCACTCCATCGTCTTGAAGACCGTGTCGAGCCGATTGAAGAACCGATCGGCCACGATCGCGTCGAGACTCTGGCGGTTGTAGTCGATGATCCACCAGACGTTGGTGACCTGGTGCTTCCACCCTTCGAGCAACGCCTCGAATACATTCCCCTCGTCGAACTCGGCGTCACCCACCACCGCAATCATGCGTCCGGGCGGCGTGTCGTCGGCCACGAGCTGTCGCTTGCGGAGGAACGCCTGGGCAAGCGCGGCGAAGCTGGTCATCGCGACACCCATGCCGACAGACCCGGTCGAAATGTCCACGTCGTCGAGGTCCTTCGTACGCGACGGGTAGGACTGGGCGCCGCCGAAGGCGCGGAACCGCTCGAGCTGGTCGCGCGACTGGTTGCCGAACAGATACTGGATGGCGTGATAGACCGGGCTCCCATGGGGCTTGACCGCCACGCGGTCGATCGGGCGCAGCACGTCGAAGTACAGCGCCGTCATCAGCGTCACCATGGACGCGCACGATGCCTGGTGTCCACCCACCTTGAGCCCGTCACGGCTTGGGCGCACATGGTTGGCGTGGTGGATCATCCACGTGCTGAGCCACAAGACCTTCTGCTCGAGGGCCGTCAGACACTGGCCGACATCTGGGGTCGGCGTCGGGGTTGTTGCGGGCGGGGAACCCGCCGGATGCGGAGCACTACTCATCGCCCGGGATCGTATCCAAAGACGGCCGGAAAGGTATTGCAATAACGCCAGTCAAAGGTCTCCTAAACGCAATATTATTGCGTTAGACATGTCGATATAGCAATTTTCGTTCTACTGGGTCGAGACGGCGCTGCGGCCGCGACGCAGGACGTACTTCTGGATCTTGCCGGTTGCCGTCTTCGGTAGGTCAGTCACGAACTCGACCTTGCGGGGCACCTTGAAGTGCGCCATGTGGTCGCGGGCAAATTCGATCAACTCTGGCTCGGTTAGCGTGGCGCCGGATGCGAGCACCACGAACGCACTCGGCGTCTCGCCCCACTTCGGGTCCGGCAGGCCGACCACGGCCACCTCCTGAATGGCTGGATGCCGCATCAGGATCCCTTCGACCTCGACCGAGGAAATATTCTCGCCGCCGCTGATGATGACGTCCTTGAACCGATCGCGAATCTCGACATACCCGTCGGGGTGGACCACCGCCGCGTCGCCGCTGTGGAACCAGCCGCCCCGCATCGCGTGCGCCGTGGCGTCCGGGTCGTCGTAGTACCCCGCCATGACCACGTTCCCCTGCACGACGATCTCGCCCAGTGTCTGCGCATCGCGGGGCACCGGGTGGTCGTCCTCGTCGACGACCCGCAGCTCGCCCGACGTGATCAGCTCCACGCCCTGCCGCGCCTTGACCACCGACCGGTCCTCGAGCGAGAGCCCGGCGTGCTCGGGCCGCGGCTCGCAGACGGTGATGAACGGCGCCGTCTCGGTCAGGCCGTACAGGTGCGTCAGCTCCCACCCGAACTCCCCCTCGACCCGCTGGATCGTCGCGGCGGCCGGCGGCGCGCCGGCCGTGAGCACGCGCACCCCCTGTGGCACCTCCCCACGCTGCTCGGGTGATGCACTGGCCAGCCCGATCAGGACGGTCGGCGCGGCACAGAGCATCGTCACCTGCTCGTCGCGGATCAACCGGAAGGCCTGGACCGGGTCGACCTTGCGCAAACACACATGCGCCCCGCCGACGGCGGTCACAATCCAGACGAAGGTCCACCCGTTGGCGTGGAACATCGGCAACGTCCAGAGATACCGGTCGGCGCAGGTCATCGGCACATGGACCAGCGTGCCCACCGCGTTCATGTAGGCGTTGCGATGGGTCATCATCACGCCCTTGGGCCGTGCCGTCGTCCCGCTCGTGTAGTTGATCGTCAGCAGATCACGCTCGTCGACCTGGGGACGGTCCGGCCCGCCGGTTTCAGCCTCGAGCAGACGCTCGTAGTCGAGCCAGCCCTCGTGCGCCCCTTCCAGCGCGACGTAGTGCTCGACCGCGGGGCACGACCCGCGGATCGCCTCGACCGTCTCGAGAAAATCGGCGTGCGCGCAGACGACCTTGGCGCCGCAGTGCTGGAGGATGTATTGGATTTCCTGCGGATGCAGACGGAAGTTGATCGGCACGAGCACGGCGCCGATCTGCGGCACGGCGTAGTAGGACGCGAGCTGGGCGCTGGTGTTCAGGGAGATATAGGCGACACGGTCGCCCTTCCGGACCCCCAGCCGCTGCAGCGCGACCGACCAGCGGTCGCACCGGGCGAAGAACTGCTCGTAGTTCAGACGGGTCGCGCCGTCAATGACGCAGTCGCGCTCCGGATAGAGCGTCCGGGCGCGACGCTGGAACTCGAGCGGGGTGAGCGGCGTCTCCACGATGCATCCAGGAAGGGGAGCGCCGGAATCAATCGTTGCTGGTTCGCCGCGCTCGCCGGTCAGCGATGATCTGCTCGTAGTCCTCGTCGGTCAGATACGTCATGTTCACGTGCGCGTGATACATCTCGTCGTAGCTGCGCTGCCCCCACCCGACCCACTGCGTCGCGTCGGGATTGGCCCGGTTCCCGGCCGTGTTGTCGTGCCAGGCGGTCAGGTGGATGACCGTGCCCGCCGGCAGCACCGGGGCCGAGTCGTCCGTATACACGTAGTTCACATGCCAGTTGAAGTCGAAGTTCGCCACGTGGTTCAGCATCTCGACCCGTCCGTTCGGGTAGATCGCCTCCATCGACATCGCCTTGCCGCGGATGTGCATATGCGGCTGATAGTTCTCGAGCCGCGCCGGCGCCCGTAGTGGAATGTAAGCGTGGTGCGTCGTCACCTTCCCGGGTGGAATGTCCAGCGTGGCCATCGACTGCTGGACACCCAGCGCGCTGGCGTAGACCCGATACTTCGGCACGTAGCCCTTCGGATGGAACCAGACACCCAGATCCGTCTGAGTCGTAATCTCCTCGCCCACCGAGTGGTAGTGGTTGTCGAAGGAGATCCGCGACCCGGCCTTCATCAGCTTGCCGGTGTTCTCGCGGAACACGTCGCCGATCTTCCCGACGGCGAACTCGGTCAGATAGCTGCCGCGCCCGGGCACGTCGACGACCGGTTCGAAGTCGCCCGGCTCCTCCTGCTGCTGCAGATACACCACCGCGTGGTGGGTCACACGACGCCCCACCAGCGACGGCCGCACCTCCATGCCGGTCACCCACCGGTCTTCGGTGAGCCCGGTCTCGATGATCGGCGCCCACCACTGATCCTGCCCCTCGGCGCTCTGGGTCCACGGCGTCGAGCTGATGATGAGGTCGGGCTCCCGGCCGTAGTTCTCGGCAAGGTGCCACACGTTGTCGTCGGGCCAGTCGACCGGGGGCGGCAGGTCGGCCGGATTGCCGCGCGGCGCACCGGCATCGACCCAGCTGGCGATCGTCTCGATCTCGTCGTCGCTCAGCGACTTGTCGTTCTGGAACTCCTGGATGCCGACCGTCTTATCGAGATGCCAGGGCGGCATGATCCGCCCGACGACCTTCGATCTGATGGCACGCGCCCAGGGTCGGACCTCCTCAAAGGCCATCAGCGACATCGGACCCATCTGCCCGGCGCGGTGACAGCCCTGACAGCTCCGCTGGAAGATCGGGGCAACGTCCCGGCTGAACGTCACGTCGTTCGTCTGGGCAGTCGCGGTGCCGGGGGCGGTCAGCAGGACCGCGGCCGCCGCCAGCCCGAGAACAACCGTTCGACCTCTCGTTGTCATTGCCATCTCCTGTCGCTCACCCGACCGCGGCGCATGCCGCAGGGCCCAGTGTCTGTTAGTCTACCTGAACCGTGACGTAACCGTTGGTCCAGCAGCAGAAGAAGCCGCCGGCCATGATCGCGCTTTGCCCACCCGAGTCGTCCCAGGCGAGCACGCGCAGCACATACTCGCCCGGCTCGCTGAACGTCGCCGTCGTCGTCGCCTTGCCGGTCTCATCGACGGCCGGCGTGGCGTTGCTGAACGTGACGTCGCCCGGCCCGCCATACTTGCTCCACACGAGCCCGAAGCGCGCCGGTCGCTGCGCCGCCCTGGATTTCCGGACGCCATCGTCGGCAGCCCACACGGTGACCTCGACCGGCGTCGATACCGCCGCCGTCAGCGCCGAGCGAACACCCAGGGGGCCCTGCCCCGGCGCCGCGTCCGGCCCGCCGAACCTGAGCACCGGCGGTGTGTTCCCACTCGTGATCTCCTCGAGCGCGGTGATCTCCCACTCGAGTCGAACGTGACCCGGTATCGCGATCGTCTGACCGTGCGCGGTCAGCGACCAGGTCAGACGCTGGTTCCCGAAGTCGGCCGGCACAACGACCGCGAAGACCCCTGTCTGGCGTCTCGGATGAAAGTAGGTGGGCTGACCCCGGTCCGCGGGACCCGGCTCGAACCTGTTGTCCGGTCCGATCGGCAGGTCGAGATGCTCGTCGTAGTTCCGGTTGAAATAGCCAAACACCAGGCTGCGGGTGCCATCCGGATTCGGGTACCATCCCTCGAACGACGCAGACACACTCTGCCCGATGGCGTGCGGGATCGGCGCGTCTACCCGCGTGTCCTGCGCGCCGGCGGCGCCGGGCAGGATCATCACGAGAAGGAGGGTGCCGCCCCCAGCACGCAACCTTCGGAGCGTTTGCTTCGCCAGCACCTGCACGATATCTGAGATCTTGGAGAAAACTTGCTAGCATGTCAAATGACCTGACAATCACCCAGGAGGCAGGAGGCAGGAGGCAGAAGACAGCAGAAAGACTGGACGGCTACGCCGGCTTTTGTTCCAGAAACAGCCCTGCGAGGCAGTATCCAGTTGGCCTGAGAGCCGATCGGCCGCCGCACCCGCCCACGTGACCCGATGGCAAAGACGACCACCCCCGCCACGACCGAGCGGCACACGACCGTGTCCGGGCGCCCCATCAAGGCGCTCTACACCGCCGACGACCTCGCTGACGCGGCCCCGCCCGAGCCGCCCGGGCAATTCCCCTACACCCGTGGCATCCATACCAGCGGCTACGCGGGCAAGCTGTGGACGATGCGGCAGTTCTCCGGGTTCGGGACACCGGAGGACACCAATCAGCGCTACAAGCAGTTGCTGGCCGCCGGCGGCACCGGGCTCAGCGTGGCGTTCGACCTACCGACGCTGATGGGCCGCGACCCGGACCACCCGCTGTCGCTGGGCGAGGTGGGCAAGTGCGGGGTCAGCGTCGCCTCGCTGGCCGACATGGAACAGCTGTTCGACGGGATCGCGCTCGAAGACGTCACCACGTCGATGACGATCAACTCGCCGGCTGCGATGATCTTCGCGATGTATCTCGTCGTGGCCCAACGGCAGGGTGTGCAGTGGTCCAGGTTGTCCGGCACGCTCCAGAACGACATCCTGAAGGAGTACATCGCGCAGAAGGAGTACATCTATCCCCCGCGCCCCTCCATGCGTCTGGTCACCGATACGTTCGAGTTCTGCGCGACCGAGGTGCCGCGCTGGAACACCGTCTCGGTCAGCGGGTATCACATCCGCGAGGCGGGGGCCACGGCGCTGCAGGAACTGGCGTTCACCCTTCGTGACGGCATCGAGTACGTGCAGTACGGCGTCGACGCCGGGCTGGCGGTCGACAGCTTCGTGCCGCGGCTGTCGTTCTTCTTCAACGCGCACAACGACTTCTTCGAGGAAATCGCCAAGTATCGGGCGGCACGCACGCTGTGGGCGACGGTGATGCGCGACCGGTTCGGCGCGACGGACGAGCGGTCGTGGAAGCTGCGGTTTCACACGCAGACGGCCGGTGTGTCGCTGACGGCGCAGCAGCCCTACAACAACGTCGTGCGCACCGCGATCCAGGCGCTGGCCGCCGTGCTGGGCGGCACCAACTCCCTGCACACCAACTCGCTGGACGAAGCGCTGTCGCTGCCGACACGCGAGGCCGCCATGCTCGCGCTCCGGACCCAGCAGGTCATCGCCCACGAAAGCGGCGTGACCGCCTTCGTGGACCCGCTCGGCGGCTCCTACTTCGTCGAGCGGCTGACGCGGGACATGGAGGACGGCGCACGCGACTACTTCCAGCGGATCGACGAACAAGGCGGTATGGTGGCGGCGATCGAACAGGGCTATCCGCAGCGCGAGATCGCCGAGAGCGCCTATCGCTTCCACCAGGAAGTGGAGAACGGTGAGCGGACCATCGTCGGGGTCAACGGCTTCACGGGCGAGACCGACACCGGCGTCGAGACGCTCTACCTCGACGAGGGCACGGCCGAGGCGCAGTGCGCGCGGGTCGCCGAGCTGCGCGACACCCGCGACGGCGCTGCCGTGGACGCCGCCTTGGACCGGCTGCGACATGCCGCGTTGGAGACCGATAACCTCATGCCGCCGCTGCTCGAGGCCGTCCGAGCGTACGCCACCGTCGGCGAGATGTGCGACGCGCTCCGCGATGTCTGGGGAGAGTACGAGGAGGCGGCGTCCGTCTGACTCCTGACTTCTGACTTCTGTAGGGAACCCCCCATGACCGATGTCCTGGAACACGCGCCACCGCTGACCCAGCTCTCCGAAGAGGAGCGGTTGCTGCGCGCCAACGTCCGGGCGTTCGCCCGGGCCGAGATCGCACCGCTGGTCCGGGAGATGGACGAGGCTGCCGCCATCCCGCGCGCCCTCATCGACCAGCTCTTCGACCTGGGCGTGATGGCGATCGAGATCCCCGAGACGTTCGGCGGCGCCGGTGCACACTTCTTCCTGTCGGTCATCGCCATCGAGGAGCTGTCGCGGGTCGACCCGTCGGTGGCCGTCCTGGTGGACGTGCAGAACACCCTGGTCATCAACGCGCTGCTGCGGTGGGGCTCGGGCGATATCAAGCAGCGGTTCCTCCCGGCGCTGGCGCGCGACACGGTCGGCGCCTACGCCTTGTCCGAAGCGGGTTCCGGCAGCGATGCCTTCGCGCTCGCGACCCGCGCCGACGAGGACGGCGACGACTACGTGTTGACCGGCCGGAAACTCTGGATCACGAACGCCAGGGAGGCTGGACTCTTCATCGTGCTGGCTAACGCCAACCCCGACGCCGGATATCGCGGCATCACGGCGTTCCTCATCGAGGATGACCGGCCCGGGTTGCAGGTCGGGAAGAAAGAGGACAAGCTCGGCATCCGCGCCAGCAGCACCTGCGAGCTGCTGCTCGACGAGTGCCGCGTACCCAAGGCCAACGTCCTGGGCGAGCCGGGGCGTGGCTACAAGGTGGCGATCGAGACACTGAACGAAGGGCGGATCGGCATCGGCGCGCAGATGGTGGGCCTCGCGCAGGCTGCGCTGGATCACGCGCTCGCCTACGTGCAGGAGCGCACGCAGTTCGGCAAGGCGATCGCGGAGTTCCAGGCGGTGCAGTTCCAGATAGCCCAGGCGCAGACCGAGCTGGAGATGGCGCGGCTGGGGGTGTACAACGCCGCCCGCCTGCACGACGCCGGCCGACCATTCCTGACGGAAGGGGCGATGGCCAAGCTCTTCTCGTCCCAGGTGGCCGAGCGCGTCACCTCCCTGGCGCTACAGCTGTTCGGCGGCGTGGGGTACACCAAGGACTACCCGGTCGAGAAGCTCTACCGGGACGCGAAGATCGGCCAGATCTACGAGGGCACCTCGAACATGCAGCTGCAGACGATCGCCAAGCAGATCATGCAGCGAAAGGGGTAAACGCGAGGAGCATTGTCAGGTTGAGGGAGTGCCCCGCAGAGGGGGAGCCGACCGCAGCAAGGGTTCGCACCACGGCATACTTGGGGGTGATGTCTTCCCAAAACACCGGGGCTGTGGCCAGACGCCGAGCACGCGCGTCCTGGCCGGTGAAGGTGTTTCGTCTGGGCGAGGAGCCCTCCGACGACCTGAGCGACACCACGACGCCCGAGGAGCGTCTCGCCATGATGTGGACCCTCGCGGTCGACGCCTGGAGCTCGTCGGGGCAAGCCCTTCCGCGCTATACGAGAGCGCAGATGCCAGGGCGCGTCATCCGAAATTCGCCGCCACTCCCCCACCCGAAGCGTTGAACAAGGACTTCCTGGAGTTCCTCACCGCGCTCGTCCGGGCCGACGCGCGGTTCCTCGTCGTCGGCGCGCCCATGCCATGTCGGCGCACGGCGTCCCCCGTGCCACGGGCGACCTGGACGTATGGGTGCAGCCTGACCCGGAGAACGCCGAACGGGTCTGGGCAGCCCTGCTTGCATTCGGGGCACCTGTATAGGCTCTCGGCCTCTCGAAGACCGACCTGGTCTCGCCGAACATGGTGTTCCAGATGGGTGTCCCGCCGCAGCGCATCGACCTGCTCACCGCGGTCACCGGTCTCGACTTCGACGAGGCATGGTCGACGAGGCGGATCCACGAGGTGGAGACGCTCGAGGTGCCGTTCCTGGGAAGGGAATCTCTCCTGCAGAACAAACGCGCGACCGGGCGGTCCAAGGATCTCGTTGACGTGGCGATCCTCGAGCAGCAGGAACAACGGTAGCAGCCGGCTCCCGCGCCTTCGCGACGTCTCAGAATCTGGCGGTCCGAACCGAACCGCTCGCCGTCCTTTCCGATGCACCGGACAACCGGGTCCTGGAGTGTACGGTCGCGGCCGACGCACAGGCGATCGTCACTGGCGATCGCGCGATGCTCGCACTTCGTGCGCATCGAGGAATCCGGATCGTCTCCCTCAACGAGTATCTCGGCTGATGTCTGCCGCGGCGTGGTCGGGCGGGCGGCACCGACTTCACACTGCTGCGCAACCGCGCGCTGAATGATCCCTATCCGACGCCGTACGACACGCAGGAACAGCACACCCTAAGAGACGGCTTGCGAGCGCCCCGCCGGGGCAAGCCGGCGCCAGGCGGCGCGGGAGATGACGCCGAGGAAGAGCAGCATGAGCAGGACCAGGGCACCGGCCACGCCGAACGCGGCCACCGGGTAGCTCAGCGTCAGGATGCCGAGCCCGACCACGAACACATCCTCGGCCAGGCTCAGCGCCCAGTTCGACACCGGCTCCGGGCTCGTGTTCACGACCGCGCGCGTGCCCGCCTTCGTCAGGTGCGCGCCGGCCGCCACCGCCCCTCCGAGCAGCGCCATCAACCCCTCGGTCATCGGCGTCGCCTCACCGAGTGACGCCACCGCGATGAAGGCGCCGCCCACCGGGCGGATCAGCGTGTGGACGGCGTCCCACGCCGAGTCGACCCAGGGAATCTTGTCGGCGACGAACTCGACCACATACAGGACCAGCGCCACCGCGATGACGACGTCGCTGTCGAAGACCGCGAAGCGGGGCGGCAGGTCGACCCAGCCGAACCGGGAGGCCAGCCCAAGGATGGCGACCGTCGCGTAGAGGTTGACGCCGGCCGCCAGTGAAAACCCGAGCGCGTGGCCAAGCGTCGCGATCGCCTGCATGGTGGGATAGCCCTTACCCCAGCCGTCTCCCCCTTCGACAACCGATGCTCCGCTCAGGGCAGGCAGCGGGAGAGGAAGAAACCGGAGCGCTTACTTCAGCAACCGGCTACGGTCCTGTCTCTATTGGAGGAATACGAGACGCAGGCGCTCAGGTTCCGGAAGGGGCTAGCAGCCCGTCACGGCTCCCTCGTCGTCACCGCGCGCCGCCAGAAAGGGCGCCCTGCGACTCGAGGAACGCCACGACTATCTCGAGGCGGGCTGCCCGCGCGCCATCGAGCACGGTGCGGTCGTCGGTGTCGATGGCGTTCACATCGATACCGAGCTCGACCGCCAGCCGCACCGCCTCGAGCGTCTGCGCCTCGACCTCGGCGCGGCCGAGCGGCATCCACGCCCGCAAGCGGCCGCCACCCATCCCGGTCGCGGCCATCAGCGCGGTCGTGGCTTCCAGACGCGGTTGCGAATACGCCGGTTCCTTGTAATCGGCATGATGCACGAACAGCGGGTCGGCACCATGGGCAACCAGCAGCCGCATGATGTCGGGAGCGGTGAAACGCGCGGCCAGCCAGAACGGCGTCGCGCCCATCAGCGGCGGCGCGAAGTGGTGGTCGCGTGAGGCGCGCCGGGGGGAGGTCCATGTCCGGAGCACCGCGTTCGGGTCCGCCCCATGATCGAGCAACGCGCCGACCATGCGCCTGTCCCTGCGCATGACCGCCGCATGCAAGGCACCGAAGCCGGCCTCCGCCGCATTCGGCTCGGCCCCGTTCTCGAGCAGTAACTCGACGAGATCACCGAACCCGGCGTGTGCCGCAAGCGTTGTGGCACTGACACCTCGAGCATCGGTGTCGTCAACGTTGGCTCCAGCCGCGATCAACTGGCGGGCGGACCCGACGCCTCCCACACGCGCGGCGAACATCAGCGCCGTGTTGCCGCCGTGCGTGGTCTGGCGGTTGTATTCAGGCTGCCCGTGAGGCGGCACCCCCATCATCTGGCTCCAGACGTCAGAACGCGCATGCACGTCGGTGCCGTTCGCGAGCAGCACTGTGACAACGGAGGCGTGGTGCTGCGCCACCGCCCACATAAGCGCCGTCTGGCCGCGCGCACCTCGAGCTTCCGTCTCGGCGCCGTACGTCAGCAGCAACTCGACGACATCGGGAGCGCCCGAGCGGGCGGCGACCATCAGCGGTGTCTCGCCCGCCAGGAGCGCCAGGTTCGGGTTGGCACCGGCCGTCAGCAGCCGCCGGACCATCGTCGCGCTGCCGTTCTGGCCGGCCGCCCAGAGCGGTGTCGTCCCGAGATCGTTTGTCGCATTCACGTCGGCCCCGGCGTCCAGTAACAGTCCGACGGTCTCGATGTCGTCCCGATAGCTCGCCCAGTGCAGCGCGGTGGTGCCGTCCCCCTCGGCCACATCGACGCCTGCCCCCTGCGCGAGCAGCGCCCGCACCGCCGCGGTGTCGCCGTCGCGGGCCGCGTCGACAAGGGGCGGGGTTGCAGCAGCGCCCGCGGCGCCGGCGTAGCCGAGGCAGACAGACAGGAGGGTGAACGCGAGTCGCGAGCCGGCTGTCATGCGCATCCGTTCTGGTCCACTTCCAGGAGTTCTACACGAACGTCTGTGCCGCGGGCCCTTCAGGCCTGCGAGGCAAGGCTAAAGCCTTGCCCCACCGAAAGAACGGCGGCGAAGCCCCCCGCACTCTTCTGCCTTCTGACTTCTTAGGTTTCTCACCCTAGCAGCCCGGGCAGCGTGTCGATCGGGAGCGCGCCGGTGCTCCCACCGTGTGATTCCACCGGCACACCCATCTTGTCCATCAGCGTGACGAGCAGGTTCGCCATCGACGGCTCGTCCTCGTACACGAGATGGCGCCCACTCGGCAACCGGCCGGCACCACCGCCAACCAGCATCAGCGGCAGGTTATCGCCCGCGTGGCGGGTGCTGTTGGAGATGCCCGAGCCGTACAGGATCGTCATGTGGTCGAGCAACGAACCGTCGCCGTCCGGTGTCGCACGCAGTTTCGCCAGATACTGCGAGAAGAGCTCGATGTGATAACGGTTGATCTTCGACATGTGCGCGACCAGCTCCGGCACGTTGTTGTGATGCGACAGCGGATGATGCGCCTCGGGCACGCCGATCTGCGGATACGGGCGGGCGCTCTGCTCCTTGCTGATCATGAACGAGATCACCCGGGTCAGATCCGACTGCATCGCCAGCACCTGCAGGTCGAACATCAGCTCGAGGTGATCCTCGAACACCGGCGGCGCGCCCTGCGGCTGCGCGAGCGACGGCAGCTCGAGGTCACGCTGCTCCTCCGCCTTCTGGATGCGCCGCTCGACGTCACGAATCGCCTCGGTGAACTCCTCGACCTTGGTCTGGTCGCGCGGCCCCAGCTCGCGTCGAAGCGCGGCCAGCTTGTCGGCCACCGAGTCGAGCAGGCTCTTGTGCTGCTGCAACCGCGCCTCGCGCGCCGCCCGATCGGTGCTGCCGCTGTCGCCGAACAGCGTCTCGAACACCGTGCGGGGATTCCACTCGGTCGGCAGCGGCTGCGTGGGACTGCGCCACGACAGCGTGTGCGTGTACACGCAGCTCAGGTTGCCGGTGCACGCACCGGCGTTGTTCGGTCGGTCCATCGACAGCTCGAGCGACGCCACCTGCGTCTCGGCGGCGAAGTGCCGCGCGAGCAGCTGGTCTATCGACACGTCGGCGAGGATCTCGGTCTCGTTCCGGCCGCCGCGTGTCGTGCCGGTCAGGAACGACCCGGAGGCCCCGGCATGGATGTAGTTCCAGTTGGCTTTGAGGCCCGAGAGCACGATCGTCTGGTCGCGGAACGGCGCCAGCGGCTCCAGAATCGGTGACAGCTCGAAGGCGGTTCCCTCCCCCTTCGGTCTCCAGTGCTCCATCGCCATGCCGTTCGGCACATAGAAAGCCTGAAAGCGGCGCACCGGCGGCGTGGCAGCCATCCCACGGAGCGAGAACGCCGGATGCATGGCGTCGAGAAACGGCAGCGCCAGTGTCGCGCCCAGCCCCCGGAGCACCGTCCGCCGCGGTAACGTCTTCGTCGTCAGAAAGGTCATGTCAGCCTCGATCTGTTTTGCCGTCCCTAGTTAGCCGCTGTATCGGCCGCCCGCATCAGAAACGTCGGACTCTTCACGATGCCCACGATGAGCGACGACCAGCGATAGCCGTCGCCCGCCGCATCACGAACGATGGTGCGGACGGTCGGTCGATCGTAGTACTCGAGCCGCCGGCCGAGCGCATACGCCAGGAGCTTCTCGGTGACGGTCCGGGGGAACTGCTCAGGGTTGTCGAGCAAGAGCGCCCGCAGCCCGGCCAATCCTTCGACCCGCGCACCGCTCGCCGTGGTCGCGGTGGCGTCGACCGGTTGCCCCGATTCGTCGATGGTACGCCACCCGCCGATGACGTCGAAGTTCTCGAGCGCGAATCCGAGCGGGTCGATCACCGAATGACAGCTCGCACACGTGGGGCTCTGCCGGTGTTGCGCGAGCCGCTCGCGAATCGACGTCGGCTGGCTGCCCGGGTCCAGGTCCAGATTCGTGTCCACCCCGGGCGGGGGTGGCGGCACGGGCAGCCCGAAGATGTTGTCGAGCAGCCATTTGCCCCGCAGCACCGGCGATGTGCGATCGGGGTACGACGTGGTGGCCAGCAGCGCGCCCTCGGCGAGCAACCCGCCGCGCTGGTCATGATTCGGCAGGTGCACGCGCCGGAAGCGGCTGCCATACACCCCCGGTATCTCGTAGTGCCGCGCCAGCCGCTCGTTGACGAACGTGTAGTCTGCGTCAAGGAGCTCGGTGACGCTGCGATCCTCGAGCAGCGTGCTGCCGACAAACAGCTCCGTTTCCCGTGTGAACGCTCGCAGCAGCGTCTCGTCGTAGTTGGGATACTGGTTCGGGTCGACCACAACCTCCACGACCCGCCGCAGGTTCAGCCATTGGGCGGCGAAATCGTCGACCAGCGCCTCTGTGGCGCGTGGGTCCGCGAGCAGCCGCCGGGCCTGCTGATCGAGCACCGACGGATCGGTCAGTCGCTGCTGTTCGGCCAGCGAGAGCAGTTCCTCGTCGGGGATGCTGCTCCAGAGGAAGAACGACAGCCGCGAGGCCACCTCCAGGTCACTGAGCGGATAGACGGCCTGCCCGGCGACCAGGCGGGCGGGGTCCCGGTGCACACGCAACAGGAAGTCGGGGTCGACGAGCAACCGCTCGAGCGCGAACTGGATCCCGCTGTCGAAACTGCCGCCGTCCCGGCGCCCCGAGTCGAAGAACTCGAACAGCGTCGCCAGGTCGTCCTCGGTCACCGGCCGACGATAGGCGCGTCTGGCCAGCCTCGAGAGAATCTCGCGGGCGCACGGCCGCTCGGCATCGTCACTGGCGCTCCGCGGCCGACAGCTGAAGATGGCTTGCCGGCTCGGTGTGTCTGCCACCGACCCGGGCACCTCATACGGACCGCCGATCTCGACCGAAGCGACGGCCGCATAGCCCATGTAGATCTGGTCGTTCGTCAGGACCCGACCACGCTGGAGCGGTTGCGGGAGTCCTTCCGGCTCCCACAGTTCGCGCACGAAGGACACGCCAACGACGCGCTGGCCCGCCTCGACCGGCACCCGGACCTCGAGGCCCGCGTCGCCAGTGAGCTGCATGTAGGCTTCCCACTCCTCGGCGCCGGCGAACCCTGGCTCGCCGTCACCGGCGTAGCTGGACGCCGCCGGTCTCCCGGGGGCGTCGCCGCCGACGGTGAGCCGCTCGAGCAGCCGGCCATCGAGCCGCACATCGATCTGCTGGGCCCAGCCCATGCCCATGATGTAGGCCTGATACTGGCGGCGCAGGCGCACCTTGATCAGATACTCGCCGTCGACCGGGAAGTGATACGGAATGGCGAGACCGCCCCGTGACCCGAGCGGCAGCGCCTCATCCTGCCGGCCGTCCTGGACCACGTGCAGCGGAATCTCGAACGTCTCGAACCCCGGGCTGACCGGCGGCAACCCGACCGCCAGCCGTGTGACCTGCCGGGCCACCGACAGGTAGCGATCGAGATGCGCCCGCGAGATCGTCAGGACGTCGGCGAAGTTGTCGAAGCTGCCATCCGCGGTCTCGTCGCCCGGCAGCAACGAGGTCACGTCGATGTCGAGCGCGAACAGGTCGCGGACGGCGTTGCGGTACTCGGTGCGGTTCAGGCGATGCACCGCACTTCCCCGACCGAGGTTCGGGTCGGCCACCCAGGCGCGGTCGAGCGCCGCCTCCAGCCGGCCGGCGACGACATCGTAGGTGGCAGCGGCGGGCCGCGGCCGGCGCGGCGGTGGCATCGAACCGGCCCGCAGCCTCGCGATGACCCGCTCCCAGAGCTCGGGGTCGGCTTCGGGCCGCGTCGCATCCACCGAGTCGAGCGCCAGCCCGGCGGTGAGCAGCCGCTCGTTGTGACAGCCGATGCAGTACTGGTCCAGAACCTCGCGCGTCGCGGGGGCTGCGGGGGCCCCTGGGACCCCGGGGAACGACGACTCCGGCTGGGTCTGCCGGGCCGAGATCCGCGCGGTGGAAACCGATGCGACGACCAAACCGCCCACGACCAGGACGGCGAGCGAGACGGATCGCACCCCTGTGCGTGACCGTGCGCTGCTGCGTCGGTACTGGCCGGGCAACCGCATATACCTCCGTGGCGGCCGGTGGGCCGCGGTGGGTCTCCGCTCGGGCACAGTCGTACGAGTTAATTGTGCCCGATCGCCAGTGCACAGGTAAAGGACTGGTGATGCTACACTCGGGTCGCGCGGGCGTCTCCGCCGTGGGCTCGGACCCGAGCGGCGCGTCATCGTTTTGTGTGGTATGTGTCTCAACGCCGGTCGAACCGGCGCAGAAGGAAGAGTCTGACGGGGAACGACACGGCCACCGCGACCGGCACGATCACGATTGCCGGTGTGACACAGCCGGTCGAGTGCGATGTCAGGCTGGTCGAATCTCCCGATGGCGTGCGCACTGAAGGCGAAACCCAGATCGACCTGACCGACTTCTCCGTTGCCCCACCCGAGCTGTGGCGAGGTTTGCTGAAGGTCGGCAAGGTCGTACGCGTACAGTTCGACGCGGTGTTGCGATAGGCACAGCCAAGGAGAGACTCCATGCAACGAAGACGCGGACCGCGACACGTGGCCGTGGGCATCGTGCTCGCGATCGTCGTCGCCGTCAGCCTCGGCGTTGCAGCCCACGACAGCGAAGCGCAGGGGAACGACGGGACCTATCACCTGGACGAGAGCTGGCCCCAGTATCCGCCGGGGAGCCAGTTCGAGATGGGGTCCGGCATCGCCGTGGATGCCCGGGGGGTCGTCTATGCGATCTCGCGAGATCGGGATCACTGGGCCGGTCATCCCCTGTCGATGACCCGGTATCGGGGCAGGGGTTCGATCTGGATGTTCGACCGAAGCGGGACGTCTCTCGGGAAGTTTGCGGACGATCAGGAATTTATCGGGCCCCACAGCCTGTACATCGACGGCGAGGGCTTCGTCTGGGTTGTCGACCGCGATGGGCACCAGGTCAAGAAGCTGACACCGGACGGCACACCGGTACTCACCCTCGGGGAATACGGCACATACGGGGACGACCACTCGCACTTCAACGGCCCTACGGGTGTGGCCTTCCTGCCCAACGGTGATTTCGTGGTCTCGGACGGGTACTGGAACTCGCGTCTTGTCTGGTTCAACGAGGACGGCGAGTTCCTGAAGCAGGTGGGCGAGTATGGCAACGGGCCCGGACAGCTCGGCGTGGTACATGCCGTGGCGCTAGACGCCCGCGGCCGATTACTGGTCGCCAACGTGTGCGGCGGGGCGTTGCACCCGTACGTCACGGTGCGAGGACAGATCGCCGGGGAACGACTGCGGCCGATCCCGGGCTGCACCAGCCGCTTCGACGTCTTCAATCAGGACGGGTCGTACGAGGGCCCTTGGTCCATCGTCGGAGGTAATCTGACGCTGAGCATTGCCGCCTACGGGAACAGGATCTACGCCGGCACGACCGGCTCGGAACGCGGGCGGCAGGACCTGGTGATTGTCAACGCCGAGACCGACACGGTGGTGGACACCATACGGAGCGCCGACGTCTATGTGCACCAGATGGCGCTGGACCCGACAAGCGGCGACATCTACGTTGCCTCGGTGTATCCCGAGCACGGCGGCGAGAGCCGCGGTCCGCAAGGACCGTCATTCGTACGCTGGACCCGCTGAGCCAATGCTCCCGCGTGGAACTCGACCGGAAGACGGCGAAGCCTCACCGGCTTCTCCTGTCTTCTGTCTCCTGCCCCCTCGATGCGCTCTACTCGCGCCAGATCCTGACAACGACGCCGTCCGGCAGATGAAACCCGATGGCCCTCAGACGTCGATGGCGCACATCGTCCTTCAGCATGAGAAACGGTGAACCCGGTCAGTCCGGCCGACCGAGCACCACCGGCTTACCGTGCGGTGTGTGGCGGTAGGCGTCGGCCCAGGCCGCCTTGCGCTCTTCGAGCACCGGTGCATCCGACAGGCCCTTTTCCGTGACCAGACGCTCGAGCGCAGCCACCCAGTGGTGGTAGTACCGCGAGCCATCATCCGACTCGCCGCGGGCCTCGGCCGCCGTGAGCTCGCCGGCGAGCGCGCCCGCCCACTCCTTCCAGGTGAAGTGGCCCTGCCCGGAGAGCGTGACCGCGAGCGCGAAGGCCTGTGCCTGCCAGGGCTCGGCGAACACCGGACCGTCCTCATCCCGAGGCAGCGGAGGCAAGGCCTGGAGACGCTCGGCGTCGACTCGTCGATCAGGCCGGCTCAAGATAGCCCTCCCACAGGTCGACGTAGACCGAATCGCGGTCGGACGCCTGGTCACCCCAGAGCTCGCGCGCGGTGAACCGCACGGTGTAGACGTGCTGCGGGTAGTCGCCCAGTCGTTGCCCGGTCTCGTCGGTGTCCTGCAGCGCAAAGATGCCATGTGTCCGAACCACCGTACCGAGCTTGCCGCGCGCGTACCGTGGCAATCGGGTGTGACCACGAGGATGCATATTGCGCGCGCGCACCGGCTGTGCGGGACGAAACCGCGGCGTCAGCGCAACATCCAACCGCCCGCCGCTGACCTGGTCGCCCGCCGACGGTGGAAGCAGCGTCGGCTGCGGCCGGCCAGCGTCGGCTGCGCCACGCTCGAGCTCCCGGGTCGCGATGAGACCACAGCGCAGCAGCCGGTCGACCAGCACCGTGAACCAGCGCGCGTAGTACGACATGCGGAGATAGTCGGCGGCAGCGATGCGCTCGAGCTCAAACCGGTGGCTGCCCATGTCGCGCCCTCGCAGCCATCGAGCCGTCCTGGCGCGCAGCGCGAAAACCCGGCCCTCCCACGGCTCGTGAAACACCGGCTCGCAGGGCTCTGGACCGACCGGGCCCAAACCATGCATGCCGCCCATATCGTGCACGCCGTTCACGCGGCGTCTCCCGTGCGGGGCGATGCGACCGTCGCCACGCCGATCATCGAATCGCGTGTGACGAGCTCCGCGAGCTCCGCCTCGGTCAGGTGTTCGGTGTCGGCCGGCCGCTCGGGCAGTACCAGGTAGCGGATCTCGGCGGTGCTGTCCCACACGCGAATCTCCACGTCGTCGGGCGGCTCGAGCCCGAACTCGCGAAGCACGCCGCGTGGATCGATCACCGCGCGCGAGCGATATCCGGCGGACTTGTACCACACCGGCGGCAAACCGAGTGTCGGCCAGGGGTAACACGAGCACAGCGTACAGACGACGAGGTTGTGGACCTTCGGCGCGTTCTCGACCACGACCATGTGCTCGCCCTGAGCGCCGCCATACCCGAGCTCGGCGATCGCCTCGGTCGCGTTGGCCAGCAGACGCGCCTTGTAGACTGGGTCGGTCCAGGCACGCGCGACCACCCGCGCACCGTTGCGCGGACCGATCCGGTTCTCGTAGGTGTCGACCACCGCATCGAGTTCCGCGCGGTCGACCATCTCCTTCTCGACGAGCACCGATTCGAGCGCCTTGACCCGCAGCGCGATGTCGGACGGTACGGTCTGGTGCTCGTGGTCGTCGGCCATCTCCATGCTCCTGTCGGCGCAGGCCAGTATAGCTGGGCGCGGACACGCTTGACCTCATGGACGTCCTTCCGTGTGATGATGATGTCGTGATCCGTCGCTGGTTCTACGTCTTCGCGGCCGTGTTGCTGGCCGTCGCCGCCGCCGTCGCCACCTACTTCCCGGTCGCGCTCTGGGCGCTGCTGGTAGTCGGGCCGCTCCTGCTGCTCGGGCTGCATGACAGCCTGCAGCGCGAGCACACCGTCCTGCGCAACTTCCCTCTTCTCGGCCATGTGCGCTATCTGTTCGAGATGGTGCGGCCGGAGATCCAGCAGTACTTCATCGAGTCGAACACCGACGCCTTTCCGATCGAACGCGAGTTCCGCAACATCGTCTATCAGCGGGCCAAAGGCGAGCTCGAGACGCAGCCGTTCGGCACCCAGCGCGACGTCTATCGCATCGGGTACGAGTGGGCGGCGCATTCGCTGGCGCCGGTCCCGCCGCTGGAGGAGCCGCCCCGCATCCCGGTCGGCGGCCCGGACTGCCGCCAACCTTACTCATGCTCGATGCTGAACATCTCGGCGATGAGCTTCGGCGCCCTGTCCAGCCACGCCGTGCTGGCCCTGAACGCCGGCGCAAAGGCGGGCGGCTTCGCGCACAACACCGGCGAGGGCGGCCTCTCGCCGTATCACCTCGGGCCGGGCGGTGACCTCATCTGGCAGATCGGCACCGGCTACTTCGGCTGCCGCACACCCGATGGCCGGTTCGACCCCGACCGGTTCCGAGACCAGGCGGCGCACGACGCGGTGCGGATGATCGAGCTCAAGCTCTCGCAGGGCGCGAAACCGGGGCACGGGGGCGTGCTGCCGGGCCCGAAGGTGTCGGAGGAGATCGCCGCGATTCGCGGGGTCACGCCGTGGCAAACGGTCATCTCGCCCCCGGCGCACTCGACGTTCTCGACGCCTGCGGGGCTCCTGGAATTCGTGGCCCGGCTCCGCGACCTGTCCGGCGGCAAACCGGTGGGGTTCAAGCTGTGCGTTGGGTACCGGGTCGAGTTCCTGGCCGTCTGCAAGGCGATGCTCGACACCGGCATCACCCCGGACTTCATCACCGTGGACGGAGGCGAAGGCGGCACGGGCGCGGCGCCACTCGAGTTCGCGAACTCGTTAGGTATGCCCGCGCGCGACGGCTGGATGCTGGTCCACAACGCGTTGACGGGGCTGGGGCTGCGGGACCGCGTGACCGTGATCGCGTCCGGCAAGATCCTAACCGGCTTCCACATGGCCCGCGCGCTCGCCCTTGGCGCCGACCTGTGCCTCTCGGCGCGCGGGATGATGCTGGCCCTGGGCTGCATCCAGGCGTTACGCTGCAACTCGGGGCACTGTCCCACCGGCATCACGACGCAGAACCCGGCACTCGTGTATGGTCTCGACGTCGGGGACAAGACGCCGCGGGTGACCCGGTTTCAGGCCGCCACGGTCGGAGGCCTGCTGGAGCTGCTGGGCGCGATGGGGCTGTCCCACCCACGAGAACTCGGCCCGCACCACGTCTTCCGGCGGGTCAGCGACTCTCACGTGCGCACCTTCGCGCAGATCCACGAGTTCCTGCCCGAGGGAGCGCTGCTCGCCGACGGCGAGGGTGCCGAGTCGTGGCGTGACGACTGGCGGGCGGCTAGACTCCTTATTCAAGGAGTCTAGCGGCCCGTACGTGGAACGGGCCCCACCCGTCCGAGGGCAGGGCCCACTAGATTGACGCCGAGTGCTATCTCGCCTCGCGCGCGTCCGCCTCCAGCAGCCGCGCGCCGCGGAGAATGCCGCCGAACGAGTAGTTCGCCTCGTGACAGGCGTACTCGTAGACCTTGTTCTCGCTCGCCGGCCAGACATATTCGCCGCTCCAGGGCGCCGTCCAGACCGTCGGGTCGTCCACCGTGAACTGATACAGGAGGGTCTCGACGTCGATGCGGGTGAAGCGCTCCACGACGTGCAGGTTCCGCGACGCCTGGCCGAGCGCCGGCATGTCCCGGAAGTTGGTGGTGTCGACCACCAGCGTGTCGCCTTCCCAGTGGCCCACCGAGTCGCCCAGCCAGCTCCGGATCTCGGGCGAGGCGTGCTCCTGGTTCATCCGGATGATGCGGGCCTCGTGGACCATCTCCACCTGGACCATCACCGTCTCTTCGGTCTGCACGATCCGCTTCAGGTTGTTGTAAAGGACCGGCAGCATCGGCGGTCCGGCGGTCGAGCCGAACCCCAGCAGACAGCGCTCGGAATGCGGACGCCGCTCGGGATTGTCATACGGACCGGGCGCGTTCAGATCGTCCTCGAGCCACCAGGCGGTGCCGGTGTTCGGGCGATAGAACGCCAGGAGCGAGGCACGTTGCGCCTGCGCTTCGGGTGTCGACGGCGGCTGCCGGCCGTTCGGCGGATCGGTGATGATCGACGTGCGCCACTGCCCGTCGATCTGGAACCCCGCGCTCCCGCGGTCCATCCAGAACGAGTTGTAGCCGCCGACGTTGCCGGCGGCGCCGCTCGACCCGTCTCCACCGACCGGCGGGGCTTCACGGGGCGGGCCGCTCTCCACGTTCCGCTCGTCGGGGATGTTGAAGATCCGCTCGAGCGAGCCCGCGCCGGCGGCCAGCGCCGCTGCTTCCTCTTCGGTCAAGACCAGCTTGTCGCCGAGGTCGACGGGTCGCTGCAACGGGGTCAGGGTCGCGATGTCGTAGGTGCCCGACAGATCCGGACGGCCGTCGGCCGTGCGAGGGATGTCGGTGCCACCCTGCTGCGCCACCGCGGCCGGGGCCAGCATCGCGAGCGCGATCGAGAGAACACCGAGCATCACCGGAACTCGACTACTCATGAGTACCTCCATCAGGCACCTTCCACAGACGCGGGCCGGTCAAGTGGCCCACCTGCGCTGCCCAGAACATCGCGAATGCGCGGGGCGAGTGTACCCCGGATGCACGTCGCACGTCACGGTGGGAATGTTCGGACCACCGAGCACCGCGTCGGTGAGCGGCCCGTGTCCAAGGTGTTCTCCGTGGCGGAAGCAAAGGCGCACTTTTCCGATTGCCTTCGCGCGGCCGAGCAGGTTTCCGTCCACGGTGGAAGCTGACGCGTCACCGACCGCTGTTTTTCGACAGACTCGGCAACCCTGACTTCAGGAACCCGGACGAGCGACTCCTGGACCGCGAGGCCGTTCTGCAGAGGGACGAAATGGCCGGCAAGATCGCTCGTGCGGGAGCCATCTACATGTTCGTGTTCGCGGTCCTAGCGGGGATCGACGCCCTGTTGAACTATCGATACTTCGTGCCCGGGTGGGCGATGCTGACCTGGCTCGCAGCCCTGTTCTCGTGGCGACAGTGGTAGCTGCTGAGGAACACCGAATACTCGGGTAATCATCGTTCCTGCATGTAGGGATAGCGATAGTCGCGCGCCGGGGTAAACGTTTCCTTGGTGGTGCGGGTACTGACCCAGCGAATCAGGTTCAGGAAGCTGCCCGCCTTGTCGTTGGTGCCCGACGCACGGGAGCCGCCGAACGGCTGCTGCCCGACAACGGCGCCGGTCGGCTTGTCGTTGATGTAGAAGTTCCCCGCCGCGTGCTGCAGCGTGTTGTGGGCCAGGTTGATCGCCTTCCGGTCCCGCCCGAAGATCGCCCCGGTCAAGGCATACGGCGACGTGGTGTCGCACAGCTCGAGTGTCTGCGCGTAGTCGCTGTCCTTGTAGACATGGACGGTCAGCACCGGACCGAACAGCTCCGTCTCCATCGTCGTATACCGGGGGTCGTGCGCCTGGATAATGGTCGGCGCGATGAAATACCCGGTGCGGTCGTCACAGGTGCCGCCACAGATAACATCCGCGCCGCTGTCGGTCCGCGCCGCCGCGATGTAACCCTTGAGCTTGTCGAACGTCGCCTTGTCGATGACCGCGCCCATGAAGTTGGTGAAGTCGGCGATGTCCCCGTAGCGAATCGCCTCCACCTCGCTGCACAGCCGGTCGCGCAGACGGCTCCACAGACTCTCGGGGATGTAGGCGCGGCTCGCCGCGCTGCACTTCTGCCCCTGATACTCGAACGCGCCGCGGATCAGGTTGGCCGCCAGTTCGTCGGGGTCGGCCGAGGCATGGGCGAACACGAAGTCCTTGCCGCCGGTCTCACCGACGATCCGGGGATAGCTCTTGTAGCCGGCGATGTTGGCGCCGACGGTGCGCCACATGCCCTGGAACACCGCCGTGCTGCCGGTGAAGTGCACGCCCCCAAGGTCGGGATGCGCCATCGCCGGGTCGCCGATCTCGCCACCGCTACCGGGCACCAGATTGATGACGCCGGCCGGCAGCCCAGCCTCCTCGAATAGCTGCATCAGGTAGTAGGCGGCGAAGACGGCGGTAGACGCTGGTTTCCAGACCACGGTGTTCCCCATCAGCGCGGGACTGGTCGGGAGGTTTCCGGCGATCGACGTGAAGTTGAACGGCGTGGCCGCGAAGATGAACCCTTCCAGCGCCCGGTACTCGACGTAGTTCCACATGCCGGGCGCGCTGGCAGGCTGCTGCGCGTAGATCTCCGGCAGATACGACGCATTGAACCGCCAGAAGTCGATCAGCTCGCAGGCGGCGTCGATCTCGGCCTGGAACGCCGTCTTGCTCTGGTTCAGCATCGTGGCGGCGTTCAGCACCTGACGATACCTGCCGGCCAGGAGCTCGGCCGCCTTCAGCCAGATCGCGGCGCGCGACTCCCACGGCATCGCGCTCCACTCGGCCCGGGCGTCGGCCGCGGCGGCGATCGCCTGGTTGACGGTCTCGGCGTTGCCCTTGTGATAGGTGGCCAGGCTCCGTCGGTGGTCGTGCGGAAGGATGCACGTGCCCAGGTCGCCGGTCGTCACATTCCGGCCACCGATGATCAACGGGATCTCGATCGAGTCGGCGACGAACGTGTCGAGCTGCGCCCTGAGCGCGGCCTTCTCCGGGGACCCGGGCGCGTAATTCAGGACCGGTTCGTTGCGGGGCGCGGGGACCGTGACACGAGCGTTGTTCATCGAGAAGACTCCTTTACCGGACATGGATAGCCAATGGACCGCGAAAGATCTATTCTCCCACAGGGGCGAGAATCACGCCGACCCCTGCCCGCATGGCATCTTCTGGAGGTTCTCATGACACGTCTGTCTGGTGCGGCGCTCGTCGGTCTACTCCTCGCCGGCGCGGGACTCGCGTCCGCGCAGGACTACCCGCATGCGTATCCGCGGGACGGCGCGGAGCAACTCTTCGAGAACCACCGCGTCATCGTGTGGGAGGTCGTCTGGCACGACGGCGTGCCGCAGCCCTACCATCGTCATCGATACGACATGACCGGTGTGTTCCTGCGATGGGGGCCACTTCGGGTGACGCGGCTCGACGGAACGTTCACCGACAGCGAAGTACCGTTCGAGCTCCCCAACGTATTTCTGCTGCAGAAGGGTGTGACCCACAAAGAGGAAAGCATCGGGTCACCCGACCGTCACGCCATCATGATCGACATGAAGGACACGTCCGACGTCCCGACCGATACGAGAACTGACATTCCGCCCGCGTTTCCCCACGCTGGCGCCGAGGAAGCACTGGACCATGAGCGGGTCCGGGTCTGGGACGTCAGCTGGCCATCGGGACACTCTCTGCCGGTCCACGTACACCCCACCGACACCGTGCTCGTGTTTCTCGAGGGCGGTACGATCAGCACAACACGCGAAAACGGCGCCGAGAACACCACCACCTACAGCGAGAAAGATATCGCGTTCCTGCCGGCGGGCACGGCGCACACCACACGTGTGGTGAACGGGTCGCCCCGGGTGATGTTCTACGAGCTGCAGGACTAGACATCTCCTATGGGCGAGATCGTCACGCTTGAAGCACGTTTTTCGTCGCTCACCGGAGATGTCTAGCCCCGCGTAGCTGGGCCAAGCCTGGCAGCGAGGCGGGAGCCGACCCTCGTCTGGACGGTTTGAGGCGGAGCTTCGCTGCCAGCCCGATGTAAAAGCCCCTTGACCGACCGATTTGGTCCGAGATAGACTGAGAATTCGAAACTGAGACTCAGTCTCACTTTTCACGACCACGCCATGGATTCCCACTCCAATGGCGTCGAGGAGTTCTCCCCTCCGTGCACCAGGGCCTCCGCACCCTTGACCAGCTGCCGATCGGCACCAGCGCCGTCGTCCATCATGTCGGCTGTGACCGGCCGATGGCACGCCGCCTCATGGAAATGGGACTGCTGCCCGGCACCCGGCTTGAAACGGTGCGCCGGGCGCCGCTCGGTGACCCGCTGAAGATCCGGCTGCGCGGCTACCTGCTGTCGCTCCGACTCGCCGACGCGGCGCATATCCAGCTGGTGCCGGAGGGCCGGACCGACATCGTGGAGGAGGCCGGCAACGGCGCCACCCCGTATCGCTTCGCAGCCCGCGAAGCCCGCGAAGCAAATGACGCGACCGACGCGGCACACACCACCCACGTACCACAGGTGCTGGTGGCCGGCAACGCCAACTCCGGAAAGACCACGGTGTTCAACGCACTGACCGGCGCCCGCGCGCAGGTCAGCAACTATCCCGGTGTCACGGTGACGCGGTCATCGCGGCGAGTCACGCTTCCCGACGGGTCAGGGGTCGAGATCGTCGATCTGCCTGGCACCTACAGCCTCAGCGCGCACTCGCCGGACGAGCAGGTCGCGGTCGACGAGGTGCTCGGCCGGCGCGGCGATCCGCCCGACGCGGTCATCGTCGTGGTTGACTCCGGCGCGCTCGAGCGGGGGCTCTACCTCGTGCTGCAGATCGCCGAGACCGGTGTCCCGGTCATCGTGGCGCTCAACATGATTGACGAGGCGAGCGCCGGCGGCACCGACCTCGACGCGGCGCGGCTGGGCGTGTGGCTCGGCGCCACGGTGGTGCCGACCGTCGCCTCGAAAGGCATCGGACTCGATGAGCTCCGGGGCGCGATCGGCACGACGCTCGCCCTTGCGCCGCGCGCCGACTCCGCCTGGGCCGGTCTGCCCACACAGGTCGAGCGCGAGGTCACCACGGTCACCCAAGCGCTGAGGGATGCCGGCTTCGGGAAGACCCCGGCGGCGCGCCGGTCCTGGGCGCTCTGGTCGCTGCTGTCGCTCGAAACCGATGACGGCGCGACCACCGGGCTCCCAGCCTCGGTCCGGCAGACGGTGCACACGATCCAACAGGACGCCGTCGCGGCACAGCGCAGTCTCGACCACGAAATCATCGCCTCGCGGTATCGCTGGATCGAGACGGTGGTGGCCGACATCCGGACGGTGTCCCGCGAAGACACGCGCAAGTGGACCAGCCGGATCGACGGCATCCTGACGCAGCGTGTCTACGGGCTTGTGGCGTTCGCGGTGGTGATGGCGGTCCTCTTCGAGGCGTTGTTCACCTGGTCCGCGCCGTTGATCACCGGGATCGAAACCGCGACCGGGTGGTTGCAGAGCGGCGTGACCGCCGCACTGCCGCCCGGCATCCTGAGCGACCTGATGGTCGACGGGGTCATCGCCGGCGTCGGCAACGTCGTGGTCTTCGTGCCGCAGATCGGGATGCTCTTCTTCTTCATCGCGCTGCTCGAGGACGTCGGATATCTCGCCCGGGTGGCGTTCGTCATCGACCGGTTGATGGGACGAGTGGGGCTGCATGGCAAGGCGTTCGTCCCGATGCTGTCAGGATTCGCGTGCGCTATTCCGGCGGTCATGGCAACCCGTACCATCGAGAGCCCGCGGGACCGGCTGATCACGATGCTGACGCTGCCCATGGTCTCCTGCAGCGCCCGGCTGCCGGTCTACGCGCTGGTCACGGCCGTGGTCTTCGCCGCCGACCAGCGGGTGTTCGGCATTCTCAGCGTGGGCGCCGTCGTCCTGTTCTCTATGTACGCTCTCTCGGTCGCTGCCACCCTCGGGGCTGCCGCAGTGCTGCGACGCACGGTGCTGCGCGGCCCGCGGGTGCCGCTGCTGCTGGAGCTGCCCCCGTACCGGGTACCGGTCTTAGGCAATGTGGTGACGGTGACCTGGCGGCGTGTGCGGAGGTTCCTCGAGGACGCCGGGACGATCATCCTCACCATGACCGTCATCCTGTGGGCGCTCCTGTCGTTCCCGCACAGCGCCGAGATCGACGCCCGGTTTGACACGTCGCGCACCCAGCTCTTTGCCACGACGACCGATGCCGGTGCGCGGGAGGTGGGGCTGGCCGAGCTGGACGGGCAGCAGGCGGGCGAGCAGCTCCGCTACAGCGTCGGTGGCCGGTTGGGCCGGGTCATCGAACCGGTCATCGAGCCGCTCGGCTTTGACTGGCGAATCGGGGTCGGCATCCTCGGCGCCTTCGCCGCGCGCGAGGTATTCGTGTCGACGCTGGGCATCGTCTTCGGCATCGAGGGGGCGGACGAGGAGAGCGTCAGCCTCCGCTCGTCGCTGCAGAATGCGCGGCAGGCCGACGGCTCGCCGCTGATGACCCCGCTCACCGGAGTCTCGTTGATGGTGTTCTTCGTACTGGCGTGCCAGTGCATGAGCACCCTCGTGGTCGTGCGCAAGGAATCGGGCACCTGGCGCTGGCCGGTGTTCATGTTCGCGTATATGTCGGTTCTGGCCTACGTCGCGTCGCTGACGGTCTATCAGGTCGGGTCCGTGCTCGGCTGGGGGGTCTCGTGATCTGGTTGAGTTGGCAGGAAGTCATCGTCGCGATCATCGTCGGGTGGGCCGTGGTGTCCCTGTATCGGCATCTGCGTGAGCTGGTCGGCAGCGCCGCGCCGGACGCGCAGGCCTCGTGTCACGGATGTGATGACTGCGCCACCGAGACCGACACGGCACCTCCGCACCCGCCCGCGACTACTCCGCTCCATCCCCAGAGCACGCGCATTCACTGACACGCCACTCACCGCCGGCTCTGCAGCTTGGCCAGCAGGCGCAGGATCTCCAGATAGAGCCAGACCAGGGTCACCAGCAGCCCGAACGCGCCGTACCACTCCATATACTTCGGCGCGCCGCGCTCGGCACCCTCCTCGATGAAGTCGAAGTCGAGCACGAGGTTGAGCGCCGCGATCACCACCACGAACAGGCTGAACAGGATGCCGAAGGTGCCGCTCGAATGGATGAGCGGCACGTTGATACCGACGAAGCCGAGGACGAAGCTCAGCAGATAGACGATGCCGATGCCGCCGGTGGCGGCGAACACGCCGAGCTTGAAATTCTCGGTCGCCCGAATGATCCCGCTGCGATAGGCGAACAGCAGCGCACCAAGCGTACCGAAGGTCAGGAAGACCGCTTGCGCGACGATGCCCGGGTAGCGCTGCTCGAACAGATACGAGATGCCACCCAGCGCCAGCCCTTCAAGCGCGGCGTAGAGCGGCGTCGTGTAGGGCGCCCACGTCTGCTTGAACACCGTCACGAGCGCCACGACGAACCCGCCGATGAAGCCGCCGACGACCAACCCCATCGGCAGGCCCTCGGCCGTGCCCCGGCCCCAGACATACATGGCGGCCACGAACAAGATCGCCAGCGACATCGCCGTCTTGTTGACGGTGCCCCCGATGGTCATCGTCTCGTGACCGACGACCGACGGCACACGGGTGAAGGTGTCGGCGCGGAGCGCCGGGTTACCGGAACGCAACGCCAGATGGGCGGACATCGCTTTTCTCCCCCAGTGTCAGTGCACCCGGTCTCGAGACCCCGTCCCCGTCATAATAGGTGCCGAAATCGAACCACTGTGCCGGGACACGACCCCACTGTAGCGAACGACCGTCGGGGCCGCAAACGACCGACCACGGACCCGCCACCATCATGGACCACCCCGAGCTGACGGTCGCGCTGGCGCTGGCCTTCGGCATCATGGCGCAGTCGGTGTCCCGGTTACTGCGGCTTCCGGGCATCGTCCTGCTGCTGGCCTGCGGCGCGCTGCTCGGTCCGGAATGGGTCGGCTGGATCCAGCCGAAGGCCCTGGGCCAGGGCCTCTTCGGTATCGTCGACTTCGGGGTCGCGATCATCCTGTTCGAGGGCGGGCTCAACCTCGAGTGGTCTCGGCTGAAACGGCAGGAAGCCGCCATCCGCCGTTTGATCACCTGGGGCGCGCTGGTGACGCTGGTCGGCGCCGCCGCGCTCGCCGGGCTGGCGCTCGGCTGGCCCTGGAACCTCGCGATCCTGTTCGGCGCGCTGGTCGTCGTGACCGGTCCCACCGTGATCCAGCCCCTGCTGCGCGACATGCGGCTGCGGCCACGGTTGAAGACGATCCTCGAGGCCGAGGGCGTCCTGATCGACCCGATCGGCGCGCTGCTTGCCGGGTTCATCCTGCAGTTGGTGGTCATCCCGAGTGTGACGACGCTGAGCTCCCAGACCGCCGGCGTGGTAATCAGCACCGCCGGTGTCGTGGTCAGCATGGGGTTCGGGTTGCTGGCGGGGCTAGCGGCTGGGTTCCTGCTGGCCGGCGCGCTCCGTTATCGTCTGCTCGTCGCGCACGGCTACGACAACATCTTCACCCTCGCCAGCGTGGTGCTGCTGTTCGCGGCGTGCGGCGCGCGGTGGCCCTCGAGCGGTCTGGTGGCGGTGACGGTCGCCGGGGTGGTCCTGGGCAACCTCGAGACGCGGGTCGGACGCGACCTGCGGGAGTTCAAGGACCAGCTTACCGTGCTGCTGGTCGGCATGCTCTTCATCCTGCTGGCAGCCGACGTGGCACTCGACGACGTACGAGCCCTGGGACGCAACGGTCTGGTGGTGGTGGCCGGACTGGTACTGGTCATCCGGCCCCTGGGGGTCTGGGTCGCAACACGGGGGACCAAGCTGCCGACCCGCGAGCAGGTGTTCATCGGCGCCATCGCCCCACGCGGCATCGTCGCCGCGGCGATCGCGTCGATCACGGCGGCCACGCTCGAGACCCAGGGGCTCGAGGGGGGCGCGGCGTTGCGCGCGCTGGTGTTCTCGACGATCGCCGGTACGGTCGTGCTGTCCGGCGTGCTGGCCTATCCGCTCGCCTGGCTGCTCGATCTGCGGCTGCCCCAGCGTGACCGCGTGGCGATCTTCGGCGCGCGGGGGCTGGGACTGCTGCTGGCGGATGCCCTGCGAGACGGCGACGTGCCGGTGCTGTTCATCGAACCGGACCCGAAACGGTCACAGGTCGCCGAGCAGGCGGGTCACACGGTGGTATTCGGAGATCCGCTCGACGACCGGACCATGCAGCGCGCACGGATGGAACTGGTCGGCACGGTCGTCGGCCTCACGTTCAGCGAACACGCCAACAGACTGTTCGTACGCGGGGCACGCGAGACGTTCGGCGTCACCCGAGGACTCGTCGGAATGGAGTCGCTGGAGGACGAGCACGCACGGCGTCTTCTGCAGCTGTCCGGTCTGGACGTGCTGTTCGACGGCCCTCATGACCAGGCATGCTGGGACGTGCGATGGCGGCACGACGAAGTGGACGTGGCGGGGTTCGAGTATCGCCTCGACATCGCGCCCGGGGCGGTCACGCCCGATACGGGGAACGCGATAACCGGCACGCCGGGGGGGGACCAGGGTCCGGAGGACCCGTATGCCATACTGACGGTCCGTCGCGGCAAGCGATCGGCGCCGTTTCACCTGGGCCACGACCCTCGCCATGGCGACATCGCCACCGTCGCCATGCATAGGCCCGCCCGTCAGGCAGCGGTCGCCCGCCTGGCCCGGTTGGGCTGGCGACCGCGCGACACCCCGAGCCGGCCGACCGCCTGAGCCGGCGCACGCTCGCGGCCGACGGCAGGTACCCGGAGCCGTGGTCAGGCAACGCTATAATCAGGGCTGCGACGAGCAACATGACGCACAGGATGGTCCGCACGCTGGCGGCCGGGATGATGGCGGGGGCACTCGCCTCGCCGGCCATCCTGCACACCGGGCTCGAGGCCAGACAAACCAGCACCTCGGTGTTCCCGGTCTACGAGGGCTTCCTGAAGAATGACGACGGGACGCTGCTGCTGGCATTTGCCTACTTCAACCACAACCGCACCACCATCACGATCCCGCCGGGCCCGGACAACAGATTCGTGACCGGTGAGCCGGACCGTGGTCAGACCACCACATTCCTGCCGGGACACCACCGGTGGCAGTGCATCATGGTGGTCGACGGCGACTTCGACGGAATCCTCCGATGGCATCTCTCACACGGCGATGAGACCCATCTGACCAGTGAGTCGATGCTCCAATACAGCTGGGAGTTCGATGCCGGCGGCGCGCGACGAGCCTTGCGGGATATCGACCTGGCCACGGCACCGCGCGATGTCTGTCTGAACCGGTCGCCAATCGTACGGGTGCTCGGGCCCTCGGCGTTGACCGGCGCCGTAGGACACGGGGTCAAGCTGTTTGGCAGCGTGCGTGACGAGGGACTACCCCGCGGCGCCGCGGTGACCGCATCGTGGCGCCAGACCAGCGGGCCGGGCTCGGTCACCTTCGACGTGTCGGACCAGACGAGAACGCTGGCGTTCTTCGATACGCCGGGCACCTACGCAGTCGAGTTAACTGGCAGCGACACCGTTTTTGAGCGGAGCGCGCAGGTCACGGTCGTCGTCGCACCCTAGCTCTACTGGCCTTCGTTCGTCTTGGCCCGCTCGGGGTTCGCCAGCCGGGCCAGTTTGTCCTTCAACCGTACCTGATACTGCTCTTCGGTCATGAACGCGATGTCGGTCCAGGCATTGCCCATGTCATCCATGGTGCGGCTGCCCCACCCGATCCACGCCGACGGGTCCGGGTTGTGTTTGTTCGCCACGGTGTTGTCGTGCCAGGCGACCGAGTGGAGGATGGTGCCGGCCGGGAACAAGTGCGGCTCCTCGTAGGTGTAGGTGAGTTGCCAGACCTGCTCGTAGCGCGGCACGTCGGTCAGCACCTGGCGCCGACCGTCGGCATGAATCGCCTCGAGCAGCATCCGGCTGCCGCGGAAGTGCATGTGCGGCTGGAAGTTGATGATGATCGCCGGGCGCTCCAGCCGGAAGAAGCGCTCGGAGCGGGCGACGGTGTGCGGTGGAATGCTCAGCTGCGCCAGGCTGTTGACCGAGCCCTCGTTCAGGAACGGCCCGAGCGGGGTCTCGCTGTCGAGCGGCAGGTCGACGCCCTGCCGGAGCAGCAGGTCTTCGACCTTCTCGCGGTTCAGCGTCCAGTCGTCGCCGATGCCGGTCCGGATCCGATGGGAGGTCACCTCGAGATCCGGTACCACCCCGCGGGGATAGAACTTGATCCCGACACTGGAGATGTCGTGGACCGCCTCGCCCCATGGGTGATAGTGCGGCGCAAACCTGAACCTCGACCCTGCGTGCAACAGCTTGCCGGTGCCCTCCGGGAAGTAGTCGCCGTTGTTGCCCATCACGTACTCGGTGACGTGCACGGTGTCGACGTCGTCATCTTCCTCCGGGTTCTCGGCCTGGCTGAACGCATACACGTGCTCGTGGTGCACGCAGCAGGCCGCGGTCGTCAGCACCTGCACCCACTTCATGTAGCGGTCCTCGGTCAGCCCAGACTCGACGATCTCCGACGGGAACATATCGGCACCCTCGGCCGGAATGTCGAACCCCTCTTTCATCGCCACGATCAGGTCCGGCTCGCCGTACACCCATTCGTCCAACGCTGCCAAATCGAGCGGCGGTGGCGCATCCTCCGGGTTGCCCCGCGGCGCGCCGGTGTCCACCCAGCTGGCGATGACGCCGATCTCCTCGTCGCTCAGGGAAGGGTCGTCCCGATACACTCCGATTGAGCGGTCGAGATGCCAGGGCGGCATTTGCCGCGTGGTCACGCGGTCCTTGATCGCGCGTGCCCACGGCCGAACCTGCTCGTAGCTCAGCAGTGCCATCGGCGCGGCGGTGCCCGGACGGTGGCAGTTCTGACACGAGCGCTGCAGAATCGGCAGCACGTCCTTCGTGAACGTAGGCGTGTCGGCTTCGGCCCCGGCACCGATGGCCGGCCCGGCGCCCCCGACGACGATCGCCAGCGCCAGCAGGACGACGGCTGTGTAGGCTCGCTTCACGACGACCTCCCTCAATCCCGGACGGGGCATCCCACAAAGGGACCGCGTTGGGCTTCAGCTCAGTGGGGTCACAAACCTCCAGTTTGCTCCCTCGTCGCGCCTTGCCAGCCGGGCGCCGCGCTCCGGGACTGATGCAGCGCCCTCTACTACAGGACAGTAGCACCTCTGGTCCGGTTGATCCAGAAGGTCCACGGCCCCATCGGGCTGCACGTACGCACCCGACTCGGCGGGAGTTGATCTATCCTGACGGGGCGGAATCAGTGGACGTGACCAGAAGAGAGAAGACATGACGACACGCGACCACGGTTGGCCGACACCTGGTGTCTCGCATCGCTGGAGCCGCCGAACCTTCATGCATCGGGTGTCCGGACTCGCGGCGGCGGGGGTCGCCGGACGCCTGCTCCACGGACTACCTCCACTGAGCGGCCCGGTGCTAGCCCAGGAGACCAGCCCGGGCGCGGTCATCGAGACCACAGCCGGTCGGGTGCGTGGCGCAACGCGCGCCGGGATCCACATCTTCAAGGGTGTCCGCTACGGCGCCTCCACCGCCGGACGGAACCGATTCATGCCACCGGTCGCGCCGGCACCGTGGTCCGGCGTGCGCGACGCGCTGGAATACGGCGCCTCGGCGCCGCAGAGCCGCGCACACCCGGCGAAGAGCGAGGACTGTCTGTTCCTGAACGTCTGGACCCCGGGGCTCGGTGACGGCGGGCGTCGTCCGGTGATGGTCTGGCTGCACGGCGGCGGGTTCAGTGCCGGATCAGGGTCGTCACGAACCTACGACGGCGTGAACATGTGCACGGCGGGTGACGTGGTACTGGTCACCATCAACCATCGCCTGAACATCTTCGGCTCCGCCTATCTGGCCCAGCTGGGCGGGAGCGACTTCGCGGCATCGGGCTGCACCGGGATGCTCGATATCATCGCCTCGCTCGAGTGGGTGCGCGACAACATCGAGGCGTTCGGGGGCGACCCCAACACCGTCACCATCTTCGGTGAATCGGGCGGCGGGCGAAAAGTGTCCACGCTCCTCGCGATGCCGGGGGCCACGGGGCTGTTCCACCGGGCGATCATCCAGAGCGGGGCTATCCTGCGGGTCCGCAATCCACGTGACGCGACCCGCGAGGCGGAGCTGGTCCTGGCCAAGGTGGGGCTGCGATCGAACCAAGGCCACGAGTTGCAGATGGTCCCGACCGACACGCTGTTCGAGGCCGCCCTCGAGGCCGCGGGCGGGTTCGAGCCTGAAGAGCGGGTGGTCGGCATGACGGGGAACACCCCGGTGCTCGACGGCGACGCGATCCCGGTGCACCCATTCGACCCGACAGCGCCGGCGGTCTCGGCCGACGTCCCGGTACTCGTCGGATACAACCGGACCGAAGAGACCCTGTGGTGGCAGAACCGCGAGATGCCGCTCGACATGCAGGAGGGCGAACTGCTTGAACGGATCGCGGCGCTGTTGCGCATCGACGTCGACGCCACACGTGTCATCGAGGCGTATCGCGACGCCTACCCGGACGCCCGGCCCTGGGACCACTACATCCTGATCTGCACTGATTACCCTCGCGGCATCTACGCGCGAGAGCTGGCCACGCGCAAGACTGCCCTGGGCGGCGCGGCCGCCTGGCTCTACCGATTCGACTGGGACCTGGGCGGCGAGATGCACACGCCACACGCGCTCGAGATCCGCTTCGTGTTCGACAACGTCGACCACTTCGAGACACGGCTGTTCGACCGGCCCGGCTCGGCGGACTCGCGCGCGCTGGCGGCGAAGATGAGCGCCGCCTGGATGGCGTTCGCCCGCACCGGGAACCCAGACACCCCGGACCTCCCCCACTGGCCGGTCTACTCCGCCGACAGCCGGGACGCGATGCTCTTCAACAGCGAGAGCCGGATCGTGCGCGACCACGACCGTGGGGCGCGGCTGGTGATGGAAGAGGTGCTGAAGCTGGACTAAGTGGCCCCGGTCACCAGATCGTCTCGACCGCCGAGTAACGTCTGATCCGGGCGTCCTTGGTCACGAGCGCGGCCGACTCCAGCATGGCCGTGGCTACGATCAGCCGGTCGGCCGGGTCGTCCGGAAACTCGTGGCCGATCTGCGTCACGTCGCCGTGACGCAGATCGCCGGACCCTTAGGAGAGATGTGACGGAGACGGAACCGGTGTTCCGTCCCCATCATGCGGTCTTCTGGCGCCCGAGCGAACACCCTGGGCGCCAGTCATCTGCAGCGTTCGCGCTGGCTGGCTGGCAGCTAGTCGACCATGAAGTCGCCGACGTGCACATCGAGCTGGTGGCTGAAACGAACACCGGCGATGCCGTCGACGTCCATCCCCGCCTTTGGCAGGCTCACCACCTCCGTGCCGTTCGACAGGAACCGCACGTTGCTCGCACCCACCTCGACCGAGATGGTGTTGCTCATCCGCCCGTTCTCGAGGGCGTTGACGGCGCTGTGCTCGGCCCAGCCGCTGGTCAGGTTCTCAGTGTCGCCGCCCATCCGCTTCTTGATCAGGAACTGGCCATCTTCCCGGATCAGGAAGTAAGTGTAGCGCTGCCCGTCACCGTCGAGATCCTGGCCGCCAAAGAACAGCCCGAAGGAGTTCAGGTGCGACGACGCCGTGGTCTGGGTGAAGCTCGCACTGAGGGTGTAGGTGCCCGACCCCGAGTTGCTGGGGTTCCAGAAGACGGCGGCGGGCCCGGTGGTAACGTGGAAGCCGCCGCCCATCGACCGGAAGTGGAGGTCGTTGACATCGGCGCGGCCGCTGTCGAGCCGGGCCTGCCAGCCGTCCATCATCACGCCGCCGCCCTGCCCGAGAACCGGAAGTGTCAACAAAAGTAACGCCACTGCTACAAGACTGGTTCGCATGGTACCTCCTTGCATGCTGTCAAGGCCTTCGCGGCCAATGCAGTTCAAACTGCTATCGTACCCTGAGGAACGACCCTCGTCCAGTGATCACACCAATTCTGTCAATGTGGCGGCAAAGAGCTTGTAGAACCGGCCGACCGACGCCACGTGCACCCGCTCGTCCGGCGAATGCGGGTACTCGATCTGCGGCCCGAACGAAATCATGTCGATGCCCGGGATTTTCTTCCCCAGGATCCCGCATTCGAGTCCAGCGTGAATCGCCTTGACCTCCGGCTCCGTCCCCAGCTCCCGCCGGTGCACCGCTTTCACGACCTCGAGCAGCCTGGACTCCAGATCCGGCTTCCACCCCGGATACGCCATGTCCTCCTCGACCGCCGCCCCGGCGAGCAGCCCGACGGCGCGCACCTGACCGCGCAACGCCACCAATGCGGAGTCGATCGAGGACCGGCTGCTCAACCCGACGCGGAGCGACCCGTTGACCCGCTTGACGGTCGCCAGGTTCACGCTGGTCTCGACCAGATCGGGAATGTCGTAGCTCATCGCCTCGACGCCGTGCGGGAGGGCGTTGACCAGCTGGAGGACCCGCTCGGTCGTCGCCTGGTCCCAAACCGCCTCGGGCGCATTCGTGTCATCCACCGCCAGCTGCATCCTGGACTCGGCCGGCCCGTACTCGGCGCGAATCGTCTCGATCTCCCGCTCGATAGCCGCCATCAGCGCGGTCCGGCCCTCCGCCGCCACGACCACCGTCGCGAACGCCTCGCGCGGGATCGCGTTGTGGGCGCTGCCGCCGGCGAACCGAACCAGACGGAACCCGCCGCCGAGATACGCCGCCCCGAGGGCCCGGCCGAGCAACTTCACCGCATTGCCACGCTGGAGATGAATGTCGCACCCCGAGTGCCCGCCCTTGAGGCCGGTCAGCGCGATCGACAACGCCACCCCGTCGGCCGGCGCCGGCTCGGTGCCCAGCTCGACGGTGAGCTGCGTGTCGCCCCCGCCCGCGCATCCCACGTAGACGATGCCATCCTCTTCCGAGTCCAGGTTGATGAGCTGGCGCCCGTACAGCATGCGGGCGTCGAGCTGCGCCGCGCCGGTCAACCCGGTCTCCTCGTCGATGGTGAACAACAGCTCCAGCGGCCCATGGGCGAAGTCGGTCTCCCCCATCACGGCCAGCATCGTCGCCACGCCGATACCGTTGTCCGACCCCAGGGTCGTGCCGGTGGCATTAAGGTATTCACCGTCCCTCCGCGGGATGATCGCGTCGGTGGCGAAGTCGAAGTTGACGTCGGCGTTCTTCTCCTGCACCATGTCGAGATGCGACTGCAGGATGGTGACCGCGGCGCCCTCGTGCCCAGGTGTGGCCGGTTTGCGCACCACCAGATTGCCGGCGGGGTCGCCCTGATGCGCCAGCCCGTGGCTCTCGGCCACCGTCACGACATGGCTGCGCATCCGGCCCTCGTCCTTCGAGGCGCGGGGAATCGTGAGAATCGTGTCGAAATGCCGCCAGAGGGCGACCGGTTCCAGCTCGGCAACGAACGTCATGGGGCCTCCTGGGGATTGCCAGAGGAGTCGGTCCGCCGCCAAAGCTTCGGCGGACCCGCCGAAGCTCGTCGTCCAATCATGACAGACGAGCGAAGGCGGGGGATATTATCGAGCCTACAGTACATGTCTCTGCTATCGGGCGTCACGCGAGCGTCCGTAGCCGATACGCGGCGCAGCCCCTCGCGTCGAAGCCTCTGCGCCCTCGTCATCCTGATCGCGATCGCCGGGTCCGGGCCCACCTCGGCCCAGACCCGACCACCGGACGAAGCCCTCGAGGCGCCACGACAGGAACCGAGCATCGCTGCGGCACCGTCGGCGGCGTCCCTCGCACGGATCCGGCGTGGACTGACGCTGCAGCAACCGACCGAGCTTCCCGCCCTCGAGATCGTTGACGACGAGGCGCTCGTGGACCGGCGACCGACCATCCAGCTCGTGCCCGGGCTCGATTTCGTCGGCGGGCTCGATCTGTTCGGTGTCTTCGACAGCACCGGTAGACAGCTCGGACCACCCACCCATCGAGACATGATGAACTTCATGACAGCGCGTGACATGAACGAGGCGGTGGGGAGCGGCGGCAGCGTTCGAGGCATCGCGAGCGTCTCGGCGGTCGCGCTGGCGCTGCCCTATGCCATCAAGGCGATCGGGGCGATCGGGGGCTGGCTCTTCGGTCACGACGACGACGACGCGCCGGCACATCCGATCTTGACCGAGAGCGAGGAAGCGCGCGCGCTCGCCGGCGTGACAGCAGACCGCCAGGTGCTCGCCGCCGGTGTCCACCAGCGTGGGCGAACCGTCGCCTTGTCGCTGGTCGTGCCGGCCGACACGCCGGCCGACACCGCACGCGCGCTCGGGGAGCGGTTCGTGATGCTGATCAAGACATTGGCATTGACGGAGACGGCCCCTGACGACGAGATCGGCGTCGGGGACTACGACTACATCGTGCAGGTCAGCTCACCCTCCGACAGCGTGATTGCCCGGGGTGGCAAGGCCACCGCCGACACCAAGATCCACTGGTAGGCTTGACACAGGATCTGTCTCACCGCCTGCTGACTTCCGACTTCTGACTCCTCACGCGTGCTCCCTCACCACGCGGTCCAGCCACCATCGACCGGGAGCGTCGCGCAGTTGACCATGCCGGCCTCGTCGCTGGCGAGGTAGACCACCGCGTGGCCGATGTCTTCGGGTGTGGCGAGCTCGCCACGCGGAATCTTCCCCAGCACGAACGCCCGGAACTCCGGCTGCTCCAAACGCGCCCGGGTGAGGTTCGTCTCGACGAACGTCGGGGCGACCGAGTTGACCGTGATGCCGTAGGTGGCCCACTCGACACCCAGGGTGCGCACGAGGTTGATGATGGCTCCCTTGCTGGCGCAGTAGACCGGCTGACCCGGAATGCCGATGAGCCCCGACTGGCTCGAGATGAACACGACGCGGCCGAATCTCCGCTCGATCATCTTCGGCGCCACCGCCTGAGCACAGAAAAAGCCGCCACGAACATTCGTGTTGAAGTGGTCGTCCCAGTTCTCGACGTCGACCTCCAGCCCCGGCTGCGGACGGTTGATTCCGGCGTTGTTGACGAGGATATCGATGTGACCGAGCCTGGCCTCAACCGCCGCGACGCCGGCGGCGATCTGAGCCAGATCGCGCACATCGATCGTGAGGGGCATCGGGGTCTCGCCCGCCTCCGCGCAGAGCGTGGCGGTCTCATCGAGCGACAGGTCCGACCGGTTCGAGATGGCGACGTGCGCACCGGACCTGGTCAGCGCGACGGCGATCGCCTGCCCCAGACCGGTCGCCGCACCGGTGACCAGCGCCGTCCGGCCCGTCAGATCAAACATCGCCCCCTCCGTAACGCTCGGTCCGCACGTGGGCGGTGATGGCGTGCGCCAGCATCCGCTCCATCTCGCACTGCCTCGCTGTCACCGTCCCGACCTCGACGCTCGCCGCCGGCGTCATCTTCTGGTAGGTCACCGTCTTGAGGAACTTGCCCACCCAGACCCCGCCGGTGTAGCGCGCCGACCGGCTGGTCGGCAGGATGTGGTTGGTCCCGATCGCCTTGTCGCCGTAAGCGACCGTCGTCTCCTCGCCGATGAAGAGCGACCCGTAGTTACGCAGGCGCGCGTGGTAGTAGTCGGTGTCCTCGACATGTATCTCGAGATGCTCGGGTGCCCAGTCGTCACTCAACGCGATCGCCTCATCCCGGCTCTCGGCCACCAGCACCCGTCCGTTGTCGCGCCACGAGGCGCCCGCGATGTCCTTCGTCGGCAGTACCTCGAGCTGTCGCTCCAACTCGGCGAGCGCACGGCGGGCGAACGACGCACTGAGACAGACCAGGAACTGCCCGCTGTTGGGGTCGTGCTCGGCCTGCCCGAGCAGGTCGCAGGCGACCAAGGCCGGGTCGGCGCTATCGTCGGCGATGATCGCGATCTCGGTGGGGCCGGCGAGCAGGTCGAGACCGCATTGTCCGAACAGCTGTCGCTTCGCCTCGGCGACGAACCGGTTGCCGGCGCCGCACAGCATGTCAGCCGGGTCCACCACGCCCATCCCGTAGGCCATCAGCGCAAGCGCCTGCACCCCGCCGAGCACGAAGATGCGGTCGGCCCCCGCCTGCTTCATCGCGTTGATCGTGGCCGGAAAGTACCCCTCCCCCTTCACCGGCGGCGTGCACCCGATCACGGTGTCGACGCCGGCGACCTTGGCCGGGATGATGCTCATCTGGGCCGAGCCGAACATCGGATACCGACCGCCGGGCACATAGCTGCCGACGCAGCTGACCGGGATGTGCTTGTGCCCGAGCACGACACCCGGCCGGATCTCGGTTTCGAGCGGAATCAGCGTGGCGAGCTGCGCCTCGGCGAACGCCCGGACGTTCCCCTGACAGAACGCCGTGTCGGCGACCACCTGGTCGCCGCACCTCCCGATCGCCTCGTCGATCTCTCGGGGGCTGAGCTCGAAGTCGGGCGGGTCCCACTCGTCGAACGTGCGGCTGTACTCACGCACCGCGTCGATGCCACGGGCCCGCAGTTCCCGCAGCATCCGGGCCACGTAACGAGAGGTTTCCTCGTCCTCCTCGAACAACCGGTGGCCGCCGTCTTTCACGATCCGCATGGGGTGTCCTCTCTATGTCGGGTCTCTAAAGGAGACAGAAGGCAGGAAAAAACTTAAAGGCTTCGCCAGCATTCACCGGTTCTGCGTGTCGAGGGAGCCATCCGACTTTCTCCTGTCTCCTGTCTCCTTCGTGCTGGCCGCGCTCTACCGCCCGCTACAGATCCATTACCTCCTCGATGTCGGGGTCCAGGACGGGCGGGGGTGACGCCAGCGAGATCCCGAAGAACAGCGTCATCGACAGCAGCAACGCGACGAACCCGCCGGTGATGCCATACGGGATCGCCAGACCAAACAGCTCGATCCCGAAATTGACCACCAGGCTGGTCACGATGGCGACGTTGGCGGCACTCGCTGTGGCCCGCTTCCAGTTGAAGCCGATGGCGACGGTCGGGACCAGGGCGGCCGCGAAGGTGCCCCAGCCGAACGCGCCGAGCAACGCCACCAGATCCTGCCGCGAGTAGAGCACGAACACCGCCGACCCGACCGCAAGGAGCACGGTCGCGACCCGCGCCCAGAAGAGCTCGTTCGACAGCGATCGGCCGTACAGCGCCTTCGGGATATCGTGCACCAAGGCGGCGGCACCGAGATTCAGGAAGCTGTCGGCGGTCGACATGATGGCGGCGAAGAGCCCGGCGAACACCACACCGGCCAGCATCGGGCCGGCGTGGAACTGCAGGAACTGGGGCGCCGCATCGTCCGGGATGGCCAGCTCAGGATGCCCGCCCTGGATGACGAGCGCCCGCATCGCCAGCCCGATACTGAGCCAGAGCAGCGAGCACAGCATGTAACCGCCGGCACTGACCGGCAGGATGCGCCGGGCATCCTCGACCCGCCGGGTCATCATCAGCTTGGTGATGACGTGCGGCTGCCCGGAGGCGCCAAGCACGAACACGACAAACCAGGACAGCGAGCCCATCATGCCCAGCGTGCCCCACGGCGTGATCGCCTCGGGGTCGTCCTCCATGATCGTCGTGACGATGCCGGTCAGCCCACCGTCGACGACGCTCAACGCCGCGAAGAAGACGCACACCGCGGCCACGATCATGACGGCGCCTTGCACCAGGTCGGTATACACCGACGCGAGGATGCCACCAGTCACGCAGTAGAACACCAGCACGGCACAGGCGATCGCCATGCAGGTCACCAGCGAGACCTCGGGGATGAACGACACATTGTTGAGCACATCCCGAAGGACGGTCGCCATCGCCAGAATCTGGGTGCCCAGATAGCCGACGACCCCGAGGAGGATGGCGACCGCCGTGAGCAGCCGCGTGCGCTCGCTCCGATAGCGCGCCGCCACCGCGTCGGGGAGCGAGATCGTGTCGCGGAGCTCCGCCACCATCCGCAGCCGAGTCCCCAGGAGATAGAACACACAGCAGAAGCCCAGAGGGCTGATGACCGTCATCCATGCCGAGCTCAACCCCATCCGGTACACGAGCCCCGGCCCGCCCACGAAGCCGAAGCCGCTCATCGTGCTCGAGAACACCGCGAGACCGGTGACGAGGATGCCGAGATCGCGCCCCGCCATGAAGAAATCTCTGGCGGAGGTGGTCCGGCGGAGCGCCCAGACGCCGACACCGACACACATCGCCAGGTAGACGACGACGAAGACGAGGATCACGAGTGCGCGTGAGTCGTCCATCAGGGGTCACCGGCCTGGCCACCACGATTGGCCGCCACGATGCCCCTGAATCGCTCCATGTCCTCGCGGGTCACGATCGAGCGACCGAACACCAGGACATACAGCGTCACGACGAGGAACTGCGCCGGCCAGAAGCCGTAGAGGAACCAGGCGGTCGGTACGGGGAGCGCGAAGAACAACGGGCTGCCGACATCGTCCAGATAGCCCTGATAGGTGACCACCATCATCGTGAGGATCAGCCCAAGGACCACCCCGCAGACGGCCAGCAGCGCCCAGACCCGCTCGAGGTGCTTCACGCCGAGCGCCAGACAGCCCACGATGAGCGCCAGCTGTAGCAGGCCGAAACTCCAGGCGAGCCAGAGAATCGGCCGGTGTCGCTCGGGACCCGCGCCCCCGTGATTCATCGACGGAAACCTGCTGTGCGTGGTGCCGTGGCCGGTGTAGACGCGCTCCACCCCCCCACCTGCCGATGACGGCACGTCCTCGAACGGCACTTCCTCGATGACGAAGGCCAGCGCCAGGACGACGCACAGCGCCAGGAGCAGCCCGAACAGGATGAGTGGGAGCCTCGAGGGTCGTTCCATCATGCAGAGCGGCCTAGTGTAACGCGCGCTCGCCGCAAGCGGTTAGAATCGAGCAGTCATGATTCATGCATCTCGATGCTGATGACAAGGCGGGCGGAAAACGCCGGAACGGCCCGGACGACAGGGCCAGCCTCCGTGGTCGCAGTGCTGCTGGCACTGATCGACGAGGGTTTCGACCGGCGGTCGTGGCACGGCACCAACCTGCGGGGCGCCCTGCGGGGGATGACCCCCGCGCGAGCTCTATGGCGCCCGGGCCGCACCCGTCACAACATCGGGGAGCTCGTCACGCACGCGGCCTGCTGGAAATACACGGTGCGGCGCCGGTTGACCGGCGAAAAGCGCGGCAGCTTCGCGTTACCCGGCAGCAACTTCTTCCCCGCTCCGAGGACGGCCACCCAGACGGACCGGCGGGACAACGTGGCGTTGCTGACCCGCGAGCACCGACGGCTGCGCGACGCGGCCGAAAGACTGGAGGACCGCGACCTGGCAAGGCCGGTCGGCCGCGGTCAGGACACAATCGGGGGGTGGTTCGGGGCGTCGCCGCCTACGACCTGTATCACGCGGGTCAGATCCAGCTGATCAAACGGCTGATGCGCCGAGCATCATCCGCGTGAAAGGAGAGGCACACATGCGAAGCAGATACCCGGCGTGGTTGACCCTGACGATGCTCGTCGGCGCTGCAGGTGTCGCCACGGCACAGGGACCACTCGACTACCCGCAGTGGCGGGGCACGAACCGGGACGGCGCGGCGGCGTCGTTCACCGAACCGGACGCCTGGCCGACCGCGCTGACGCAGCGGTGGCAGGTCGACACGGGGCTCGGCTACGCCACGCCGATCCTTGTCGGGGAGCGGGTCTACACCTTTGGCCGGCAGGACACCGATGAAGTGGTGATGGCGCTCGATGCCGCGACCGGAGCGGTCGTGTGGCGTACCCCCTACGACGCGCCCTATCGCACCAATCCCGGCACAATGCGTCACGGCCCCGGGCCGAAGTCGACGCCGCTGTTCTACGACGGCAAGCTCTACACCCTCGGCATCAGCGGGGTCGTCTCGGCGTTCGACGCCACCGACGGCGCGCTGCTCTGGCAGAAGCCGGCGCAGCCGGTCGAGCCGTTGTACGCCACCGCGCTCTCTCCGGTTGCCGACAACGGACGCGTGATCTTCCACGTGGGTGGGCACGATGCCGGGGCGCTGACCGCCTTCGACGCCGACAGCGGCGACGTGGTCTGGCGCTGGGACGGCGACGGCCCCGGGTATGCCTCGCCGATGGTCGCCGAGCTCGACGGCGTGCGGCAGGTCGTGACCGTCACCCAGGAGCATATCGTGGGTGTGGCGGCCGACACCGGCGAGCTGCTCTGGGAGCGGCCGTTCGTCTCGCGGTCCACGAACAACGCCATCACGCCGATATTGGACGGCGAGAGCGTCATCGTCACCGGTCACAACCTGGGGGTCGCCAAGTTCAGACCGAGACGGCAGAACGGGCGCTGGACGACCGAGACCGTCTGGGAGACCGACGAGGTCTCGATGTTCATGAGCAACCCGGTCCTCGCCGGTGACACGCTGTTCGGCATGTCGCATCTGAGCGCCGGACAGTTCTTCGCGCTCGATGCCGGCAGCGGGGCGACACTTTGGCGGACCGAGGGTCGCGAGGCGAACAACTCGGCGGTGATCATGGCGGGCGACCTGCTGTTCTTGCTGAACAACGACGGTGACCTGATCGTGGCGCGCATGAACCGGACCGGCTTCACCCAGGTGACCCGCTACGAGGTCTCGGACAGCACCACCTGGGCGCAACCGACCATCTCGGGAAACCGGCTGTTCATCAAGGACGACTCGACCGTGACGCTCTGGACGGTGGAGTGAGAGGCGGACGCTTTCAGAAGGCAGGAGACAGGAGGTAGGAGTCAGCATGAGAGGTGCGGCCAGGCTTGGCCTCGCCGAACTTCAGGTTATGGTGCACAGGAGAGCCAGGGAGATCCGCAATGGAGCGAGATGACCGTACAGGTCGCTACAGCCGTCGCGAAGTGATTCAGTTGCTTGGGGGCGTGGCCGGGCTCGGGGCGGTTGCCGCCTGCGGCGGCGCCGACCCGCCGCCGGCGCCGCTCACGACACAACCGACACCACCGCCGGTCGCGACGCTGGGCGGTCTGCCGCGCGACGCGATCATCCGCACCGTGCTGGGGGACATCACCCCGGACGCCATCACCGGAGTCACGCTGTTTCACGAACACCTGTCGATCCGGCTGTCAGCGGAGCGGCCGTCGGCGACCGATGACGTCGACAACGTCGTCCGGGAGATCAGGATGGCGGCCCAGGAGGGTGTCGGTTGCATCGTCGACGGCGGACATCCGGACATGGGTCGAGACCTCGACGCCGTCCGGCGGGTGGCCACAGAGACGGACGTGCACGTCGTCGCCTCCGGCGGGTACTACATGCAGCGGTTCTATCCGCCCGAGATCGCGGCCACCAGCGAGGACCAGATTGCCGAGGACCTCTCCGCGGAGGCCGCCCGGGACCGGCTTGGCGCGTTCGGCGAGATCGGCCAGAACTCGGACGCGGCCGAGATGACCCCCGAGGAGCTGAAGGTGTTTCGCGCCGTCGGCAAGGCGCACCTCGCGACCGGTCTTCCGATCTTCACGCACAACGCCTATGGCACCGGTGAGAACGTGCGGCCGGACGCCGGGCTCACACAGCTCGACGTGCTCGAATCAGTGGGCGTCAGCGCAGACCACATCGTGATCGGGCATGCCTGCTGTCTCGACGACCCGTCGGCCCGCGTCCTGATCCGGATCGCCGAGCGTGGCGCGTTCGTCGGCTTCGACCGCGTGACCGGCGGCCGTGTGGACGACCCGCAGAAGGTGTCGACCATCATGGCGTTTCTCGAGGCTGGGCACGCCGACAAGCTGCTGGTCTCCTCCGACTTCACCGGGCGGCGGTCGGAGGCGCGACCCGGCTACGGCAACTCGATTACGATGTTCGCGCCGTTAATGCGCGAGGTCGGCGTCGACGCGTCGGTGCTGCAGGCGATCCAGCGAGACAACCCGCGGCGATTCCTCGCGTTTGTGCCGGCATGAATGGTCCGCGCAAGAATAGGTTCCCGTTGTGGGGCGTCGAGACGTCCGGCTGACAAGGCGCGAGGAGGGAGCACACGGGCAGTATTCGACCGACGAGCAACGCCGCCAGACGGGATGCATCGGCGGCCGAAAATGGGAAGTTATTCTTGCGTGGGCCACCAAGAGAGATGATGTTCCCGAACGCGGGAGGAGCGTGCCTGTGAAGGTCTGGCTATGCCTTGGGGCGGTCGTGTTGCTGGCGGCACTGGCCACGACGACGGTGACCGGTCAGCGCGGCGGCGTATTTCGCGAGTCGCGCGACCATCCCGCCATCCGGTACTCGGACGGACCGCGGCATGACGCGGTCACCGCGCTCGACCGGGCGGTCCAGGCCGGCGAGGTCGCGCTCGTCTTCGAGCCCACCTCCGGCTATCTGCACTCGGTGCTCGAGGCGCTCGACGTACCGGTCGAGTCGCAGCTGACCGTCTTCTCGAAGACGAGCTTTCAGGCGCATCGGATCAACCCGGAGAACCCGCGCGCGATCTACTTCAACGACACGGTCGCGGTCGGCTGGGTGCGGGGAGGCGATGTGCTGGAGGTCGCGTCGCTGGATCCCACGCAGGGCGTCCTGTTCTTCTCGATCGACCAGCAACCGACCGACCGGCCCCAGATCCGGCGCAACGACCAGTGTCTGGCCTGCCACCTGTCCTGGGACACCCTTGGGGTGCCGGGGCTTCTCACCTTCAGCACACTGCCGATGCCGGACGACCCGAACGCCTATGCGGTCGGGTGGGTCACCGACCACCGGAGTCCTCTGCAGGAACGCTGGGGCAGCTGGTATGTGACCGGCGCGCCGCCGTCGGTGCGGCACCTGGGCAACACGACCGAACCGATCGAGTACGTGCCGGGCGCCAGCACAGACCCCACCCCGGCACTCGACACGCTTGAGGGGCTGTTCGATCTGAGGGGCTACCCCACGCCCTACAGCGACCTCGTGGCGTTGCTGGTGCTGGAGCATCGGACCCACATGACCAACCTGCTGATCCGCATGGGGTGGGAAACCCGCGTGGCCGACTACGAGGCCGCACGCGCCGGCCGACCGCCCGCCGACCAGGCGGCGGCAATCCGGGACACGGCGGTCGAGCTCGTCGACTATCTCCTGTTCGTGGACGAGGCGCCGCTCCCGCCGGGCATCCGCAGCACCTCGGGATTCGGAGACCAATTCTCGGCCCAGGGCCCGTTCGACAGCCGGGACCGATCACTGCACCAGCTCGACCTCGACGGCCGGCTGTTGCGCTACCCGTGCAGTTTCCTCATCTACACCGATGCGTTCGACGCCCTGCCTGAGCGGGCGAAGGATGCGGTGTATCGGCGCATGTGGGACGTGCTCTCCGGGCAGGCCACCGACGATCGCTACACGCGCCTCACACTGGACGACCGGCGCGCCGTGGTGGAGATTCTGCGCGACACCAAGCCGGATCTTCCCGCCTACTTCCAGGCCGCACCGGACTAAGGACCCTGACCAGAATAAGTGTGCCACCGTGTGGGCCCAGATCGACGCCGCGTACAGCACGCCTCCGGCGCGAGGAGTGCGCATACCGGGAGTATGCAAGCGACGAGCAACGCCGCGGGGCGGGATGCATCGGCGGGCCAGAATGGCACAGTATTTCGGGGTCTTCACCCCGGCTCTCTCCCAGAGGGAGAAACCGGAGCGCCCGAAGTCTGAAGTCTGTAGCCAGAGGAGCCGGCATCTCGGTGAACGGCTCCTACAATCCCGTGAGATCGATTTCGTTCCGGCCGGCGACGATCTCGACTTCGCGTTCGCGGCGGGTCTCGCCGTTCAGCATCGTCACGGTGTAGGTGCCGGGGATCACGTCCGGCACGGTGAAGGCACCGTCGTTGTCGGCCAGCACGGCGTAGGGGCTGGAGACGACCAGAATGTCGGCGTGCATCTCGGTGTGGGTGTTGCACACCACGTCGTACGAGTCCTCGCGGTCGAAGGTGAACTCGTAGCTGCTACCGAACAGCGTGGCGATGTTGAACACCGACTCGCCGGCGGTGTCTTTCACGTGCACGGTGTGCAGGTCGTCCTCGCTGTTGGTGAACTTCACGGTCTGCCCTTGTCGCACGAGGAGAAAGAGCGGATTGAACATACGGCCATACTGGTCCATCACCGGGGTCTCATCCGGCAGCGGCACGTCGATCTCCGCGTGCGCGTCGAGCAGGATAATCGACACGATCACGCCGTTCGCGGGCGGCGCCATGCCGACGAGTTGGGCACGGCCGCTCTCGGTCGGCTCGGCCGGGGCCGGTGGTGCGGGCATGGACTCGACCGGCGCCTCAGTCCCGCACGCCGCGGTGACCAGCAGGATGACGCCAGCAGCCAGCGTGCCGGTCAGGCAGTGCCCGTAGACGCCGAAGACACGTCGCAACAGGGCCAGCATCAGCTGCCTATCGTACCAAAGTTCTTGTCGAGGCCCTTCAGGGCCGTTCGCCGGGCGGTATGTCGGCGCCTTTCGATGTGCCTCGCTGGGCAAGGAGCCACGATGACGACACGGCTACGTACCTTCAGCGGCGTATCGGTTGCCGCCGTGCTGGTCGCCGCGCTGACGGCGGCGTGACGATGGAAGCGATCGAGGTGGCGGTCGGCTGTCCACAGAGCAGCATCCATGCGCTGCGAGACGGCAGCATCACACGCGGCATCCTGTTCGACGCGACCCTCCTCCCCGGCAAGGCGACGGCGGACGGGTGGCTCAAGCCGGACACCCCGGTCACGTGGGCCGACCTCGAGGCGCTGGAAGAGTATCGAGGGCGTGCGGGTGAGGAAACGCGGCGATTGCACCGCTACGAGTTCCTGTTCACCGCCGCGCCGCTCCGGATCGAACAGGGCATGGGTTCGCCGATCAACCCGATTACAACGTTTTGATCCTTCGACAAGGCCACGGCGTACTCTGCTCAGGATGAGCGGGAGTGTGAGCGGGGAGGCACGTGACGAGCGGGGAGGCATATAATGAGCCACCTGAAGTTTTCGCGCACAGTTCGGTAAGGATAAGGAGGTCCACGATGTCGATCCTGAAGAAGTACGGTCTGCTGGGGACGATGGCGGTACTGGCGGTCGTCGTGGCGTGCAGCGGCGGAGCCATGGAGGCGCCGGCCGAAGAACAGGCTGCCGACGCAGCGGGCGACGCGGGTGGCGTGCAGGCGCCGATGTTCGAGGTCGACCCGCTCTGGCCGAAGCCGCTACCGAACCACTGGCTGCTGGGCTCGACCATCGGCGTGGATGCAGACACCCAGGACCACATCTGGGTCGTGCACCGCGCGTCGACGCTTGCCGCGAACGAGACGCCAGTTCTGGGAGACCCGCCGACCGCGGAGGAGTGCTGCGCGCCGGCGCCGCCGGTGCTCGAGTTCGACTCGGAGGGCAACCTCGTTGGACAGTGGGGCGGCCCCGGAGACGGTTACGACTGGCCGTCATCGAACCACGGCATCACCGTCGACCATATGGACAACGTCTGGATCGGGGGCAACGGCGCGGGCGACTCCCACGCCCTCAAGTTCACGCGCGGGGGCGAGTTCTTGTTACAGATCGGCGTGGCCGGTCGCGACCCCGACAGCCTCAGCCTCGACAGCTTCGGTCGCATCGCCAAGATCTCGGTCGACGGGCCGGAGAACGAGATCTACTTCGCGGACGGCTACGGCAACAAGCGGGTGGCGGTGGTCGACGCCGACACCGGCGAGGTCAAGCGGTTCTGGGGCGCCTACGGGAACGAGCCGGACGACAGCGACCGGCAGCGCTACACACCGGGTGGCCCGCCACTGCAGCAGTTCAGAAGTCCGGTGCACTGCGCCGAGGTGTCTGACAGCGGACTGATCTACGTGTGCGACCGCTCGCACGACCGGATCCAGGTGTTCCAGAAGGACGGCACCTTCGTCGACGAGATGTTCGTGCTGCCCAACACGACCGGGTCCGGCTCGGCATGGGATATCGATTTCTCGCATGACCCGGACCAGGCCTACATCTATCTGGCGGACGGCGTGAACCAGCGGGTCCACATCATCGACCGCGAGAACCTGGAGCACTTGACCAGCTTTGGAGACGGCGGCCGGCAGCCGGGCCAGTTCTTCGGCGCGCACAGCATCACGGTCGACTCGCAGGGGAACATCTACACGACGGAGACCTACGAGGGAAAACGGCTGCAGAAGTTCGTCTACAAGGGGATGGGCCCGGTGACGACCCAGAACCAGGGCGTGGTCTGGCCGCGGTAGGAGCGGGCCACGGCTGGCCGGACACCGCCAGCCATGCTCTGGAGCTTCAGGCTTTGGGCACCAGGGCCGCTAAGGGTCCGCGCAAGAATAAGTTCCTATTTTGGGGCGTCGAGGCGTCCGGCTGGCAAGGCGCGAGGAGGGAACATACGAGCAGTATTCGACCGACGAGCAACGTCGCCAGACGGGATGCATCGACGGCCGAAAATGGGAAGTTATTCTTGCGTGGGCCCTAAGAACCCGGGTGGACACACGTCTGCGACTTCTGGGCGTCGAGGCGACTCGGGACGATCCAGGGTAAGATCTCGCCCATGCTTAAAGGCACCCGCCCTGGAATTCTGCGGAAAGTCCAGCCGATCAGCGTGCACGGCCAGATCTCCTGGGACGTGTTCTTCAGCGACCCGGACGATCTCGAGGGACCGGTACAGATGGCGCGGGTGGGGCCGGAGGACGTTGACCCTCACCTCGAGCCTGGCGACCGGATCACGCTGGCGTATCTGCTCGGCAGCGTGACCAGCGTCACCCGCGACAAGGGCGACGGGTAGACCCTGACCCCCTTCTCATGAGCCCACCCAACAAGGACAGCGCCGATGTGGTGGACCTTGAAACGCTGGGCTGGGGCGACTGGTTCGCCAAGCCGTTCCGTCCGCACGCAGCCGAGGGACTGCGACCGGCCCGGGTGGCCATACCCCACAACTACCTGTATCAGCTGTACACGGCGCAGGGCGAGTTGATGGGCGAGGCGGCCGGCCGGCTGCGGCACCAGACCGAGAGTGCCGACGGCATGCCGATCGTCGGCGACTGGGTCGCCATCCGGCCCAGCGAGACGGAACGCAAAGCGACCATCGAGGCGATACTCCCGCGACTGAGCTGCTTCTCTCGCAAAGCCGCCGGCGAACCGACCCGTCGGCAGTTCGTGGCAGCGAACATCGACACGGTGTTCCTGGTGTGCGGCCTCGACGACGACTTCAACCTGCGGAGAATCGAGCGCTACCTCGCGGCTATCGGGGACAGCGGCGCCACGGCGGTCATCGTGCTGAACAAGGCAGACGTCTGCCCCGACGTCGACGCGGCGCGCAGCGCCACCGCTGCGCTGGCGCCAGGCACGCCGATTCATGTCACCAGTTGCCTGGAGGACGGGGGCACCGATGCGCTCGAGGCCCATCTGTCCCGAGGCAAGACGGTCGCACTGCTCGGGTCGTCCGGGGTCGGGAAGTCCACCATCATCAACCGGCTGCTGGGCACCGACCGGCAACGAACCTGCGAGGTGCGAGGCCGGGACAGCCGCGGCCGGCACACCACGACGCAGCGCGAGCTGATCCTGATGCCGAACAGTGGGCTGCTCATCGACACGCCAGGGATGCGCGAGCTCCAGCTGTGGGACAACACCGACGCGCTCACAGATGCGTTCGAGGACATCGACACGCTGGCGGCCGAGTGCCGTTTCCGGGACTGCGCGCACGAACGAGAACCGGTGTGCGCCGTCCGCGCCGCGGTCGATGACGGGCGGCTCGCGGCGTCACGGCTCGACAACTACCACCGGCTGCAACGCGAGGGCGACCTGCTGCGCCGGCGGCGTGACGAGCTGGCGCGGCTCGAGGAGCAACGCCGCGTCACGATCGCCCACCGCGCGATGCGGGCCCTGCGTCACAACCGGTTGAGGGACGAGAAGTAATGTCCTGCTCAAGCATCCACGGAGAAGCCATGAAGACCCTCTGTGTTTCGGTGCTCATGATGGTCCTGACCGGCGCGAGTGCGACGGCCCAGAACACGCCGATCACCATCCGGGCCGGCCGGCTCATCGACGGCGCGGGCGGTGTCAGCGAGAACGTCAGAATCACGCTCGACGGGCCCCGGATCGCCAGGGTGGACCGGCTCCGTGGCGCGGTCACCTACGACCTCTCGGACCTGACGGTGATGCCGGGCTGGATCGACACGCACGTGCATCTGACCAACCACTTCGACGCCGACGGGCGCAACCACAGCGATCCCGACGAGACTCCGGAGCAGGCGATCCTGTATGCGGTGGAGAACGCCTACCGCACGCTGATGGCCGGCTTCACCACCGTCCAGAGCCTGGGAAGCCCCCGGGACCTGGACCTGCGCGAGGCGATCGCTCGCGGCGGCCTCCCGGGCCCGCGGATCCTGACCTCCCTCCGCGCGGTCAATAGTCGTACCGGCACACCCGAGGAGATCCGGGCGTTCGTGCGTCAGCTCGACGCCGATGGCGCGGACGTCGTGAAGATCTTCGCGTCCGCAAGCATTCGGGAAGGCGGCGCGCAGGTCATGACCGACGAACAACTCCAAGCAGTCTGTGGCGAGGCGAACCAGCTGGGTCTGCGGACGGTGGCCCACGCCTACGGAACCGAGAGCCTCACGGCGACCATCGAGGCAGGGTGTGGCGGCATCGAGCACGGCACCCGCTACGACGACGCCGTCATCGCCCTGATGGCCGACCGCGGCACCTATCTCGACCCGCAGATCGGGCTGCTCTGGGAGAACTACGCGGAGCACAAGGAGGCGTTTCTCGGGCGGGGCAACTACACCGAGGAAGGCTTCGCGCTGATGGAACAGGCCCGGGTGACCGGGTACGAGACCTTCCAGCGCACGCTCGCTCACGGCGGCGTCAGGGTGGTCTACGGCACCGACGCCGTGGCCGGCGCCCACGGGCGCAACGCCGAGGAGTTCGTGGCCCGGGTCCGTTACGGCCTGCAGGATCCGATGGACGCGATCATCTCGGCGACCTCGCGCGCCGCTGAGGCGCTCGGTCTCGCCGACCAGATCGGCACCCTCGCTCCGGGCTTCGCGGCCGACCTGGTCGCCGTCGCCGGCAACCCACTCGACGACATCACCGCGGTGCGTGGCGTCATGTTCGTGATGAAGGGCGGGGTCGTCTACAAGAACGTCGCGCCGTAGTGGCCCACCGCGTTCCGCAATCGTCGTGTGCCGCCGAAGATGCGTTTTTCCGCGGCGCCTCCCCGGCCGGCCCCGGCAGATCACGCGCGACGGCGGCGGAGAGCATCTTGCGCAGGCCCGGCGGCAGGCTTAGCGCCCGAGCCGCTCCAGCTCCTCGGCGTGGTCGGTCTCCTCGGCCAGCATGTCCTCGAGCCGGATGGCGAGCCCCCTGTCGCCGCATTCCTCCGCCTGGGCGATCCGCGTCGCGTAGTTCGCAATCACGTGCCGCTCGGCCGCAACGTCGATCTTCATCATCTCCCTGGCGGTCCGGACCTTCTTTGGCATCGACGGGTTGATGTCGAGCTCTCCCCCGAGCGCCGTGATCTTGTCCGCCAGGAACACCGCGTGGTTCATCTCGCCCGCGATGTCCCCCTTCAGCTCTTCCCGCAGCTCGTGCCCGAGCAGCCCGGTGGCCGACGCGGAGTGATACAGATACCGTAGCACCGCCTCGAGCTCGAGGTTCAGGTCCTCGTTCAGGCCGTCGATCAGCTGCTGCTTCACGTCGTGCTTCTTCGTCGTTCGCTTCGCCATTCCTGCCTCCTGATTGACTGACATGGGCCTCCCCACACTCGAGCGGGTGCCCCAGCTTTCGTTCGGTGCCGGCATCGAGTACTGTGATGCCTTCACACACGGGGGTCGTCTGATGATAACCGGGGGCGGCGCCGAACGTGGGGTCCGGTGACCAACGTCGCGAGATGGACACGATGACATACCGATTTGTCGCGCGCGACCGGCTCCTGTTCTGGTGCCTCATTGTCGGCCTCCTGGCGACGAGCGAGGCTCGAGCCCAACGCGGGTTCGAGCTCCCGGACACGGTGACCCGCCGCGCCGTCGACATCTGGAGCGAAGGAACCCGGTTGGCCGGCGACCTCTACGCACCCCGTGACCTGGCGGCCGACGAGACACGACCGACCATCGTCATGAGTCACGGCTGGGGCGGCACGAAGGCCCTGCTCACCAATGTCGCGTCGCGACTGGCCGCCGAGGGCTACCTGGTGCTGGCGTTCGACTACCGCGGCTGGGGCGAGAGCGCCGGCAAGCTGGTGGTCCAGGGCGACATGCCGGACCGCGACGCCGACGGCATCGTGACGGTCCGGGCCAGAGAGATCCGGAACGTGGTCGACCCTATCGACCAGACCGTGGACATCCAGCGGGCCTTCGACTTCATCGAAGGCGAGCCGAATGTCGACACCACGCGGCTCGGCTACTGGGGCTCGAGCTACTCGGGCGCCCACGCCATCTGGGTCGCGGCGCACGAGCCACGCGCCGGATGCGCCGTCGGTCAGGTCGCGGCCGCCGACTCGCGGAGTCTGGCCGCCGTCTCCTGGGCCGACCAGGACATCGCCGAACATGCCCGCCTCCAGGCGATTCGTCGCGCGCGGGGCGACATCGACCCGCTGCCACAGGGCACGGACAAGGCGCCCAACCTCAACGGCTGGGCCCATCTCGACAAGGTGCTCTCCTACAACCCGGTCGATGACGCCGGCCGGATCACGATTCCGCTCCTGGTCATCGACGCCGGGAACGAGGAGCTGTTCGACCGGCACATCGCCGGCGAGTTGGCGATCCAGCGCGCGCAGGCCAACGGCGCACCGGCCGAGTACACCGTGATTCCCGGCATCACCCACTACCAGGTCTACGGTGACCACTTCGAGGAAGCCACGCGGATGGCGGTCGACTGGTTCGCCGGCTGCTGGAAGTAGACAGTGACACGAAGACGTCAGCAGATAGAAGGCAGAAGGCAGAAGAAACCGGTGGGCTTCGCCGCATCGGTTGGTGCCCTGCCAAGGAGACTGTGAAGATGAAGCGACTTGCCATGGTCGTCGCGCTGCTCGTATCGGCCCAGTTGGCGGCCGCGCAGGCACAAACCTCGGAGTCTGGCGGTGGTACGACTCCGTCGTTTAGCCCGGTGACCTGGGAACGGCTGATGAACGCGGCCGACGAGCCGGAGAACTGGCTGATGTACTCGGGCACGCTCGACAGCCAGCGCTTCAGCCGGCTCGACCAGATCCACAACCGGAACGTGGGCGAGCTCGAGCTGAAGTGGGCCTACCAGATCCCGCAGCGCGACCGGGCGGAGACCACTCCCCTGGTGGTCGACGGGGTGATGTTCATCACCGAGTCACCGAGCAACCTGGTCGCTGTCGACGCGGCCACCGGACGCCAGTACTGGCGTTATAACCATGAACTGCCGGACGACCTGAAGGTCTGCTGCGGCCGGAACAACCGGGGGGTGGCGATCCTGGGCGACACGCTCTACATGAGCACCCTCGACGCCCATCTGGTCGCGATCGACGCGCGCAGCGGCAACCTGGTGTGGAATACCGAGGTGGCCGACCACGCCGCCGGTTACAGCAAGACGGCCGCACCGCTCGTCGTGAAGGACCAGATCGTCACCGGGATCGCGGGGGGCGAATACGGCATCCGCGGGTTTCTCGACTCCTACAACGCCGCCAGCGGCGAGCTCGAGTGGCGCACCCACACGATTCCGGGCCCCGACCATCCTGACAACCAGACCTGGGCAGGCGATTCGTGGCGCACCGGCGGCTCGCCGACCTGGATCACCGGGGCATACGACCCGGATCTGAACCTGGTCTACTGGGGCACCGGCAACCCGGGGCCGGACTGGAACGGCGACGTTCGGATGGGCGACAACCTGTACGCCGACTCGGCACTGGCGCTCAACGGCGACACGGGCGAGATGGAATGGTATTTCCAGTTCACACCGCACGACGTGCACGACTGGGACGCCATCCAGGTGCCGATCCTCGCCGACCTCCAGATCGACGGCGGTATCCGCAAGGTGATGATGTGGGCGAACCGCAACGCCTTCTACTACACCCTCGACCGGGAAACCGGCGAGTTCCTGGTCGGCGAGCCGTTCGCGCGGCAGACCTGGGCCGAGCGGCTTGACACGACCGGTCGACCGATCCGGCGTCCAAACACCTCCCCCTCGGTCGAGGGGACCGTCGTGTCGCCCCCGGTGGGTGGCGGCACCAACTGGTTCTCGCCCAGCTTCAGCCCAAGAACGGAGCTGTTCTACGTGATGGCGTTCGACAGCGAGGCGGAGTACTACATCCGTGACGACACCTACGAGGAGGGGCGGACGTTCACGGGTGGCGGGTCGCAGTCGACCGGGCCGATGGACCACTCTACGAGCGCCGTCCGCGCCATCGACCCCAAGACCGGCGCGCGGCGATGGGAGTATCAGGTACAGCCGCGGTCGACGGCCGGTGTGCTCTCGACCGCAGGCGACCTGGTGTTCAGTGGCAGCGTCGACGGCTATTTCTATGCCCTCGACGCCATCAGCGGCCGGGAGCTGTGGCACATCGCCGTCGGCGGGCGGGTACATGCGGCGCCGATGAGCTTCGCGGTCGACGGCACGCAGTATGTGACGATTGCCGCCGGCAACGTCGTCTACACGTTCGGGCTGCGGGACTAATGGCGCTGTTCGAGCCGCTGTTCGGCGCGCTGAACGCAACCGGGCGAGATACGTCGTGGTCGGCGGTCTGGCCACGGTGCCGCATGGCTATGCGCGTTTCACCGCGGACGCCGATCTGGTCGTGGACCTGGCAGACGTTGTATCGTCGGCGGCCTGGAAGACCGTCACGTGGGACGGTAACCGGGACGCGCTGCTGGACTCGACACTCGCCGCCACGCCGGCGCAGTGGCTCGCCTGGCTCGACGACGCGATCGAGATCGCCTGCCGCGCCGACGTCTTGAGCAACCGGACCGCAGGCAAGGAAAAGAAACGAGTCGAGAAGCCGGTGAAGCCCTCCAACTTCTCCTGACTCCTGTCTTCTGCCTGCCCTGAGCCCAGTCGAAGGGTCTCCTGACTCCTTCGTTCAGTGCACCCCGTGGCCCATCTGGAGCATCGAGGGCTCGGCACCGAGCCGGCGGATCGCGGTTTCCCACATCTGGGTCGCCTGGGTCTCGAAGATCAGGTCGAGCTGGACGTCGGCGATGAGCCAGGCCGAGGCCGCGAGCTCGGCATCGAGCTGTCCCGCGCCCCACCCCGCATAGCCGGTCAGCAGCCGGGTCCGGCCTTGTGAGCGGTTCACGAGCAGTCGCCGGAGCAGGTCCGCCGATGTCGACAGATACAGGCCGTCGCAGACCCGCACCGCCTCGGCATCCGCCCGCTGGTCCCCCATCAGGATCCAGCCGCGCTCCGGCTCGACGGGACCGCCGATCCAGAGCTGCAGACCGTTGTCCACCTCGACCGGCGGCGTCAGACTCACGACCGACGACGCCGGCGTGTCGGTCTGCCGGTTCAGCACCAGCCCGAACGCAGCCTCCTCACTGTGCTCGCACAGCAGCACGACGGTCTGCTTGAAGTTCGGGTCGTTGAGCTGCGGCATCGAGAGCAGCAGCCTCGGCGCCAGCGAATTGCTGTTTCCCCGTGTGGTCATCATCCCTCGCTCGATCCTAGCAGGTTACGCTGACACACGGCGGGCGCCGTGTCCACGACCCAGCACGTCTCACCGGCGCCGGCAGCTCGGGGTAAAGACCTGGGCCCTCGTCGCGCCGTGTACTGCCCGGGCGCGGCGTTGTCTACGGCGGATCTCGGTGCGACGCTGGACTCTCACGACGAGCTGCGAGCCGGTCCCGCGCCCAGGCGACGTGCTCGGCGACCAGCGGCTCGGCCAGAGACCCGGCGTCGGGACGGTCTCCTGCACGAGGGTCACCCAACGCCGCCGCCGCCTCGATCTCGCCGCTGTTGCCGATGGCCACTGCCAGGTTCCGGCGCAACCGCTTCACACGCACGCGGGTCATCGGGCCGTTGCGGATGGCGGCGCGCAGATCGGTGTCCGACCGCGACCACAACTCGCCCAGTCGCGGCCGGTCGAGCGGCGCCCGCGGCTGCCAGACCGGGTCGGTGCTGACTGGCGCGGTGTCGTTGTACGGGCAGACCTCCTGGCAGATGTCGCACCCATAGACGTGCGTGCCGAGCCCGGCGCGCTGGGCCGGTGGAATCGGCCCTTTGGTCTCGATCGTCAGGTAGGACAGACACCGCGTCGCATCGAGCACACCCGGCTCGGGCAACGCGCCAGTCGGACAGGCGTCGAGACACAGCGTGCAGGTCCCGCACTGGTCGAGGCCGGGCGGGTCCGGGTCGAGCGGCAGACTGCAGAGGATCTCCGACAGGAATAGCCACGACCCGAGCTCGGGGTTGATGAGACAGGTGTTCTTGCCGACCCAGCCGAGCCCTGCCTGCTGCGCGTACACCTTCTCCTGTACCGGTCCGGTGTCGACGTAGACACGGGTCTCAAGCGGCGCCGGATGCTGGCCCCTCATCCAGTCTCGCAGAGCCCCGGTGCGCGCCCCGAGCACGGCATGGTAGTCGTCGCCCCAGGCATAGCGGGAGATGAGCGCTTCGCCGGGGTCGTCGATCTGGGTCGAGTAGGGCCGGGCGGTGTTGTAGAGCGTACCCAGGACCACCACGGACCGCGCCGACGGCATGACCGCCCGTACGTCCGCACGGCGATCCGCGGTGCGGGTCAGGTACCCCATTTCGCCGGCGTAGCCACGGTCGAGCCACGCACGCAGCACGCGCAGCTCGCGGAACCCGGCCGCCGGCGCGATGCCGCAGAGGTCGAACCCCAGCTCGCGCGCCTGTTCCTTGATCGACTCGGATGTCAGCATTTGGGACGGTGTCCTTCCAACCCCTGCGGGAGGTTCGAATCACACGCTCCGTCGATCCCGCCGGAGGCGTTCCTGAACCTGCAACTGGCGAAGCCCTCCGGCGCCTCCTGCCCCTTATCTTCTTGGAACCTGTCGCTAGTAGAACTTCCTCGCAATGTTGAACCCGATGAACCAGTCGTCCTTGCTCCCACCCTGCGCGATCTGCGCGGGGGTCGACCCCAACGAGTTCGAGACGTTCAACTGGAACGTGTGCCCACCGACCCGCTTCTCGACGCCGAACGAGACATGGTGCGCACCGTCGTCGAACCCGGCGAGCCGCGGCGCGTACTCCCCGATCAGATAGACGGTCGGCCGCACGCGGAGCCGTGCCCCGAGCCCCAGCATGAACGTCGAGTCGTCATCGTCGTCATTCTCGTCGTCGACCGACAGGTGCAACCGGCCCGGCTTGTTCACGTTGCCCACCCAGGTCGGCTCGATATACACCGAGGCGCGCGTTCCGAGGCGCTTCGACAGAATGGCGGCCACCGACCCCGAGTAGTCATTGCGGAGGTTGTCGAGACCCTCGATCGACGCCTGCAGGTCGAGCCCGACCCCGCTCGGGCCACGTTGCCACAAGATGTTCCGGCGCCCGAAGATCTGGATGTTCTTGTTGTTGCCGCGATAGACCCCGATCTGCGTACCCGGCAGCAAGCCGTAGCGAAACTCGAGCCCGATGAGCGCCGGTGAGTCGAGCCCGAAGAAGTCCTCCAGCAGGTTGCCATACGCCGGACCGCCGTCGACGGGTCGGGAGAAGCGGTGCGTCAGCCGGAACGCGAACTTGTTCTGCGGCAACCGGAGCGTGGTCGACAGCGCAATCAGGTTGAAGTCGGGTTCCAGCACGTCGACTTCCAGATCAGCGACGGCATCCGGACCGCCGGTCGGCTGCATGCCGCCGCCCGCCGCGGCCACGACGGCGAGCGTACCGGTCATACGACCGTGCCCCGCACCGCAGAAGACGGAGCAGGCAAACCGATGCCGCCCGGGCTCTGCGGCCACGAAGTCGATCGCAATGGGGTCGCCGCCCGGTGGGATCGCCGCACCGATTCCCAGCGTCGGAATCGCGAACCCGTGCTCGACATCGGCTGATCGGATCAGCAGTCGTACGCTCTCGCCGACCGCCACCTCGATCTCGGACGGTGTGAACTCGAACCGCGATGCGGTGATCTCGATCACGCGGGGCTGTTGCTCGCCAGGGTCACTGTGCGCGCCGGCCAGCGCCGCCGTCGACCACGGTCCACACCCGAGTACCACCATCGCGAGGGTCGTCACCTCGCACCATCGCTTCATCACGTCAGCCACCGCCTTGTCTCCTCCCCTGCCCGGGTTCCTAGTGGTCCGGCTCGGCGCCTTCCGCCGTGTGCCGTGCGTCATCGCCACTGCGGCGCCACCACGACCGCATCCGTCTGGTCGCCGCCGGCCCGGCGATGACCGCACCCACCCAGAACGCCACCTCCGCGATGACGATGAGCGCCGTGGCGACCGCCCCCCGACCCGCCGCGCTCAGCGGCAGGAACGGCACACCCAGCAAACAGACCCACAGGAGCAACGACAGGCTCATCAGGATGACACCCGCGAAGACCCAGCGGTTCTTGGGACGAGTCCACAGGGGCGCGGACGTCATGATGCCCGGTGCGCTCGTACGACGTCGAGCACCTGTTCAGCGGCGCGGCGGCTGGCGCCGGACCCACCCAGCTTCTCGCGTACGGTCCGCAGCTCGGCTCGCGTCGTCGCCGCGTGGGTCTCGTCGGTCAGAAACCGCACCGCCTCGCCGGCGACCGCCTCCGGGGTGAATGCCTCCTGCAGAAACTCCGGCACGATCGGCTTCTCCGCGACCAGGTTCACCATGCCGAATGCGTTCACCCGCACGAACCGGCGGCCCATCCAGTAGGTCAGCGGCGACAACCGGTAGACCACGACCATCGGCCGCTCGTGAATCGCGGTTTGGATGGTGGCGGTACCGGAAGCCGTGAGCACGACGTCGGCGGCGACGAGCACGGCGTCGGTTTGCGACTCGACGATACAGGGGACGCGCGACGTCACACGCGTCAGCCGGGCCAGCGGCTCGAACAGCGCGTCAGGCAGGTTCGGTGCCCGAGCGATCACGAACTGGACCGACGGCACCGCTCGCGCGATCCGCTCGACGGCACCGACCAGATCCGGCAAGATCATGCGGAGCTCGTTCGCCCGGCTTCCTGGCAAGACCGCCACCGTCGGCGCCTCGGGGTCCAACCGATACGCCCGCCGGAAGGCGTCTCGGCCGAGCGCGGGCGTCGCGAGGTCGAGCAACGGGTGCCCGACGAACGCGACCGGAATGTCCGCCTCCCGATAGAGCGCCTCCTCGAACGGGAAGATGACCAGCGCGCGGGTCACGAACCGCTTCATCGTCCGGAGCCGACCGCGTCGCCACGCCCAGACCTGCGGGCTGATGTAGTAGACAACCGGAATCCCGAGCTCTGCGACCGAGGCGCCGAGCCGGAAGTTGAAACCGGGATAGTCGATGGCCACGAACACGTCCGGGCGCTCGGCCCGCGCCGTCGTCACCAGACGGCGGTAGGTCGCCCACAGCCGCGGCAACGCCGGCACCACCTCGGCCAGCCCGGTCACCGCGAGGCCACCGAAGTCCCGCACCAGCCGGCCACCGGACGCCGCGAGCTGCTCGCCGCCGAGACCGAACACGTCGGCGGTGGGATCCAGCCGCCGGATCTCGGTGGTCAGGGCGCCGGCATACAGGTCGCCCGACGGCTCACCGCACGAAAGCATCACCTTGGTCATGCCGCCACGCGTCCGGTGATGGGGTGATTCGGTGTCAGGGGGCCAGACGGGACCCACGGGGCGCGCCGTGGGCGGCGGATGATCGGCGCAGATCGGCGCGTGACAGATCCAGCTCGTCAATCGACAGCACTTCGACGTTGTCGAACCCGACACCGGGGAGATCGTCGACGAACGCCGAGGCCTCCCCGACGAGCACGATCGACAGGCGTTGCGGCTGCAGATACGTGCGGGTCACACGCCGGATGTCGTTGACCGTGACGGCGTTGATCCGAGCGGGATAGGTTGGGAGATCGGCGAGGTCGAGTCCGTAGAGCAGCGACTCGAGCACCTGCGCCGCAATGGCATTCGGGGTCTCGAGGGTGAGAGGGAAGCTGCCGGCCAGATACGCTTGAGCGTTCTGGAGCTCGAAAGCGCTCACCCGCTCGCGCCGGAGCCGGGCCACCTCGTCCACCATCAGGCGCAACGCCTCGGCGGTCGCGCCCGATCGGGTATCGGTCTTGGCCATGAAGTCGCCGCCGAACCGGCGGCTGGCCATGTCGGCCGACGCAGCATAGGTAAGCGACCGCTCGGTGCGCAGTACGCTGCCCAACCGGTTCCCACCTTCGCCACCCAGGATCTTGATCGCCACGTCGAAGGCGAGAAAGTCCGGGTCGGCGCGTGGGAGCCCGACCTGCCCGACGCGGATCGCCGTCTGCACCGAACCCGGCTTGTCGATGATCACCACCCGACTGGTCGGTTCCGGCAAGGCCGCGCGAAGCGGCGGCGGCAGGGTCTTGCGTTCCCAATCGCCGAACACCCGCTCGGCGGCCGCGAACGCCTCCTCAACGTCGACGTCACCGACGATTCCGAGCAGCGCGTTGTTGGGCGCGTAGTAGGTTTCGTGAAACGCGCGCAGGTCGTCACGCGTGATCGCCTGCACCGACGCCGGTGTGCCGTTGTGCGGCATACCGTAGGGGTGAACCCCGTAGACCAGCCGCCCGAACACCATACCCGCCAAGTACGCCGGGTCCTCGTAGCTGACCTGGAGCCCCGAGAGCACCTGCTGCCGCTGCCGCTCAATCTCGCCAGGCGCGAACGCTGGGTTGCGCGTGATGTCCGCGACGAGGTGGACGCCGAATTCGAAACTGTCCATCATGACCAGGACGTTGACGAAGCTCAGGTCCGTCCCCGCGCCCACACTGAGGAGGCCGCCGATGGTATCGATGCTCTCGGCGATCTCGGTGGCGTTGCGACTCGTTGTGCCCTGGTCGAGCAGCTGCGCCGTCAGCGCCGCGACGCCGTTCCTGCCGGCGGGGTCCGAGGCCGCGCCGGAGCCGATCATCAGCCGCAGGTTGACCGCCGGCTGCTCGTCGTGTGTCACCACCACGACCTGGAGCCCGTTGGCCAGCGTGCGGATCTCATAGGGCGGGAAGGTCACCGCACGCGCCGGCAACGGCGGGGGCGCGCTTTCCCGTGGCCAGTCGGTCGGCCGCTGCGCCGCCGACGGCGCGGCGCCACCCAGCGCCAGCAAGACGAGGAGGCCGATCCAGCGGGCGGCCAGCCTCACTGGTCGCCTCCGGGTCGCAGAAACGACCGGCCGGCCGACGCGGGCGGCAGGATCGTGAGCACCAGCCGATTCTCCTCGTTGAAGTAGGTGCGGGCGACCCGCCGGACGTCTTCCCTGGTGATGCCCATGAAGATGTCGAACTCGGCGTCGGCGGTGGTGATGTCGCTGTGGATCACCGCGGCGTGCGACAGATGCGACGCCTTCTGCTCGACGGTGAGGCGGGTGAAGATGTAGTCGCGCGCGAACTGGTTCTTGGCCCGCTGCAGCTCCTGGTCGCTGATCAGCTCGGTCTTCAACCGGTCGAACTCCCCGATGAGCGCCGCCTCCGACTCCTCGGGGGTCCGCCCGGGCTGCACGATCGACACGGCGTAAAACAGGTTCGGGTCCTCGATGATGTGCCCGGCGCCGAACGCCGACACGGCGAGCTGATCCTCATAGACCAGACGCCGGTATATTCGCGAGCTCTGCCCGTCAGACAGCAGCTTCGCCGCGATGTGCAGTGGATAGGCGTCGGGGTGCCCGTCGTAGGTGATGTGATGCGCCACGACCACCGCCGGCAGCGGCCAGTTCTGGTCCTCGGTGATCGTGACCCGGCGCTCGCCGGTCTGAGGCGGCTCGCGTGGGATGTCGCGGGGCACGCGGTGCGTCGCCTTCGGCACGCGGTCGAAGTACTGCTTTACGAGCGCGAGCGACTCGGCCGACTCGAAGTCTCCGACCAGCACGAGGGTGGCGTTCTCCGGAACGTAGTAGGTGTCGAAAAACCCCTGGACATCCTCGACCGAGGCCGCCTCGAGGTCCGCCATACTCCCGATCGCGGTGTGCTTGTAGGGGTGCACGCCGTAGGCCTGGTCGTACAGGATTTCGGAGAGCAACCCGAACGGCGAGTCCTCGTATCGCCACCGGCGTTCTTCCTTGACGACCTGCCGCTCCGCCTCGAACGTCGTCTCGTCGATCCGCAGCGTCGCCATCCGGTCCGCCTCGAGCCACAACACCAGCGGCAGATACTGCGCCGGCACCGTTTCGTGGAAGACGGTCTCGTCCTCGGTCGTGTAGGCGTTGCCTTCGCCCCCCACCCTGGAGATCAGCGTGAGATGCGAGTCGGGCAACACGTTGCGCGACCCCTTGAACATCATGTGCTCGAAGAGATGTGCGAACCCGGTCCGCCCGGAGCGTTCGTTCTTCGAGCCGACCCGATACACGAGCTGCAGATGGACGATCGGCGTGGAATGATCCTCGGACAGGATCACCGTCAGGCCGTTGTCCAGTGTGTGGAGCTGATACTCAAGCCTTGGCGGCCGCACGGCGGTCTCGACGGTCGTCGAGGCAACGACCATCCCGACCACCGCCGCGACGAAGGCCAGCCACCGTGTCATGCGACGCATGGTCGAATTATGGCACACACCGGAACGCCCCGCACCCCGCCCTCTCCCCGGAGGGGAGAGGGAGAAGCCGGAGCGCTGCTGTACCCCGACCTGATTAGTGGAGGAACCGAAAACCCAGCATCGTGAAGGTCGTGGGCTCCAGGTCGAACGGATCCGCATCGATTCGGCGTTCCCGGGAGAGAAACACCTCGCCAACCCCGTCCGCACCAGGAAAACGGGCTCCGATCTCGACACGCCCGCCGAGTTGATGGTCCCGTCCGCGCTCACTCTTGTCCACGGACACGAGGGTCATCTCCCCCCCGAGGATCAGCGACACCCGTGGGTGAACCGCACGGAGCGCCTGGATGCTCCCGCCGATTTCCGCCGTGTAGTCGACAAACGACCGCTGGACGGTCTTGAGCGCCCGATACCCGATGTCTACATCCCAGGAGCGGATCCGTAACGGCGAGGTGTACTGGAAGCCGAGCATGTTCCACGTGATTGCAGACTCCTTATCGCGATCGGTCAGGTGACGGGAGACATGGTGAAAGGTGAACCCGAGCTCCGCGTCCGGCATAACGGTCCGCCACCAGGCCGAGGCGTCGATCGTATAGTTGCCCTGGTTCGGGTCGATCGCCCGAATCTCCTCGCCGATGATGGCCTCGAAATTCACTAGCAGGTTGATCCGGAAATACTGGAGATCGGCAAAGTCAAGGTCGCCTCCGAAATCGGTGTCCCACACGAAGTTGTCGTCGTTCGAGACCAACCGCAAGGCGTTGAGGTGAAAGTGGTAGTTTGTCAGGAACCCGAGCGTCGCCGGTGTCTGGCGAGCTGTCGATGCGGCGCTGCTGGTCTGTGCGTGAACGCGCGATGGCCAGGCACCGATGCCGAGCGTGATGATCGCGACGTACGTCACAAGACGAGGCATAGGTTTGTAGGGAAAAGATACGGCCCTGACCAAGACTCGGTGCTTCGGGCTTCAGGGTTCGGGCTTCAGGCTACAGCACGGGAACAACACGAAAACCGGCGCAGCCTCAGGTTTCTCCGGTCTCCGGTCTTCCACCTCCGCCGAGGCTACGGCGGACGGGCCGGTCTCCGGTCTCTTCGGCGCGCTCTGTGGTCCCTTCGAGCTCGGCGAGACGACGCTCGAGGGCAGCGACCCGTTTGCGCAGGGCCGGGAGCAACGTGAACGAGGTGGCCGCCTTGCGCCAGGCCCGGTTGTCGATGGCCGGCAGCCCCGAGACGAACGACCCGGCCGGCACGGAGTTGGTGATCCCCGTCTGGCCTGTCGCCCGGGTGCCCTGACCGACGGTCACGTGCGCGTTCACCCCAACCTGTCCCGCCAGCACCACGTCCGCCTCGATGGTCGTGCTGCCCGCGATGCCAACCTGCGCCGCCAGCAGGACGTTTCGCCCGACCTGGACCGAGTGTCCGATCTGTACCAGGTTGTCGATCTTCGCGCCGGCCCGGATACGCGTCTCGCCAAATGCCGGTCGATCGATCGCCACCTGCGCGCCGATCTCGACATCGTCCTCGATGACGACGTCGCCAACCTGCGGAATCTTCTGGTGCGTGCCGTCGGGGCGCCGGGCGAACGCGAATCCGTCGCTGCCGATTACGGCCGCGTTCTGCAACACGACCCGGTCGCCGATCACCACGCGCTCGCGCACGGCCACGTGGGAGTGGATGACGCAATCGGCGCCGACCGTCGCGCCGGGACCGATGTGTACGCCGGGGTGCACGACCGTTCGAGGTCCGACGGAGACCCCGGACCCGATCGAGACGAACGCCCCGATCGAGACGCCGTCGCCCAGCCGGGCGTCTGCGGCAATGCTGCTTGCCGAGTCGATGCCTGACGCCGGCGCGGTCTCGTCGGCAAACAACGCGACCGCGTGGGCGAACGCCAGATACGGCGTCTGGGTGCGCAGCATTGGACAGGGGGCCGGCTCGGCGTCGTCGGCCAGAATCACCGCCGCCGCCCGCGTCGAACGTAACGCCGTCGTGTATCGGGGATTGGCGAAGAACGTGAGGTCGCCGGCCTGCGCGGTGTCGATCCCAGCCACGCGGCGGATCTCGATCTCGCCATCGCCCTCAAGCCGGCACTCGAGGCGCGCCGCCACTTCACGGAGCTTCAAACCGGCGCAGTATATCACGCGACGGGGGACCGGCCGGACCAGGTCGCGGCTGACCGCCTCGATGGGTCCGAACAAGATACCGGCGAAGCCCTCCGGCTTCTTCTGACTTCCGTCCGCTCATCCTGAGCAGAGCACAGGGGTGTTGTTGTCGAAGGACTGACTTCTGGCTCCTTAAGCACCCTCTACAACCTATCCGGCGCCGTGCGCTCGACGAAGGTGGCCAACCGCTCGAGGTGTAATTCCTTGGAGAGTGCCCGAAGCCGGGGACGGCGGTCGCCGGGCGGCATCGCACGCGCCCCTCGCACCGCCGCCAGCGCCTCACTGGCCCGGGTGGACCACTCGACCCCGGAGACCCCACGGCGCGCACCGCGACACGCCAGCCAGTGTCCGGCCATCTTGGCGACGAAATACCAGGAGATGAGGTTGGGCCCCGGCACGAAGAAGAGCAGCGGTCCGAACACCAGCACCCCGAGACCGTCGATCAGCATCCAGAACCGATGATGGTCGATATCGCGTTGCAGGGTACTACGCGCCATCGACATCGCTCGGTCGGGGTCGAGGTCGCAGGGATACACCAGGACCGCGGCGTCCTGCTGGCGCAGCCGCCAGAGGAGACGCTGCTCGGCGACCCACTCCGCCATCCCGCGCACGACCCCCGAGCGCACCCTGGCCATCCAACCGTCCGGCCGGTCGCTCGCGCCAGCGTGTCTGACCGCACGCCGGTCGCGCCGTTCTTCCTGCTCGGCCGCCAGGGCTTCCCGGAAGCGGCGAAACATCCGTCCCGCGAACCCGCTGTGCTGCGGCTGGTCTGACTCGCCCAGCTCGCAATAGAGCTCGTAGCGAGTCTCCCCCGCCGGGACCAGAAACACCTCCATCAGTCAGCGTCTCCGTACTCTGGTCACGCCCGCCGTCTCTCCTGTACCATCAAGACTATCCATGGCCACGGAGCGTGTCGCGCGATTCGTCGTGCTCATCTGTCTGCTCGCGCCGGCGGGCGCCGGCGCCCAGTCCTCGGCACCCGTCGAGCTGATCGTGCGGGTCTTCGACGAGCTCGACGAAATCACGGCGCACTGCCAGATAGCGGTCTACACGGCTGACACGCGCGACGCGCCCCTCGTGCCCGACCTGCGCCCCGGCACGGGGCATCACGTCGAGGTCGAGCCCGGGCTGTACGACCTGCAGGTCACGTGGCGCAGGCCTGGCGACACCGTGGCGATCGAGTGGGCCGAGCACCTGTCAGTGTTGTGGTACCCCGACGAAGGGGGGCACCACGTCGAGATCGTCAATCTGCAGCCGGTCTTCGGAGCCCTGCTGGTGCGGCCGCCAGTCGCTTGGCTCGAGACCGACCGTGACTGGCATGTCAGCGCGTTTCTGCATGGTGGCGTGGGACGCGCCGGCTTTGAGCCGGTTGACGGCACGGACTACAAGCTGTTCATCCTCCCGGCCGGTCGCTACGACCTTGTCGCTGGGCTCGGCTCGACAGAGCTCACGGTGACCGATGTCGAGGTGCCGGCCCAGCGCACCCGACTGAAGCTGTTGGAAATGCAATAAGGATCGGGCGCCGGAAACGAGCAAGTCCCTGGCGCCCAGAACGCTGGCGGGTGCTCCAGTTAGGACCCGGGCGGGAATGACTATGCCATTCTGGTCGCCGATACATCCCGCCCGGCTGCGTTGCTCGTTGCTTACATACTCCCGGACGCGCGCTCCTCGCGCCTTACCGAACGGGCGCCTCGACGCCAGAAGTTGGCATACTTATTCCCGCCCGGGTCCTTACCTGGCCAATGGGTCGGGGCGGATCTGGAAGTGCACGATCTTGCTCTTGGTGCCCTTGCCACCTTCGGTGTGCCAGACGTAGTTCGACCCGTAGTTGGCCCAGAGCCCGCGGCCCCTCCAGCCGGCATCCGGATCGTCGATGCGCCCATCGAGCCCACGCGAGTAGAACGCCATCGGGTACGGCACGCGCAGGACGACCCACTCGCCGGTCTCCGGATCCAGCGCGAGCAGCGAGTCCGACGTCGAGCCGTCCGCGATCGGGATGTTCGCGCCGAGCCCTAGGGTGTTGTACTGGTCGACCCAGCTGTAGTAGTGAAAGTCGGCGCTGCCCGGCGTCTCGACGCCCTTCATCTGCGGGCCGGGCACCGGATAGAGCGTCCAGCCTTCGGGGCAGTGCTGGCCGGTCGCCTCGGGACCGTTCGTGACGGCGCATTTCGTCCGGTCGAAGCTCGCCATGTGGCTGCTGCCGGAGAGCGCCGCCCAGATGACGCCGTTTCGGTCGACATCGATGCCGCGCGGCGCGCTGCCGGTCTTCATCGGGTCGACGTTGGGATTCTCGATCGACGGCGGTTCGTAGACCTCGGCGATGCAGGTCTCGGGCGGGTTGTCCCCGCGGTCGAGCCGGACCAACCGGCCGGGGAACGGCCCGGTGCGGGTGATCCAGACCGAATCATCGGTCGGGCTCGCGATGATGCCGTAGCCGAACCCGGCGATCCGTGTATCGAGCGCCGGGTCATTCTCCTCGGCCCGCGGCTCGTTCCATGGCTTGGAGATCTTGCCGTCGCCGTTGGTGTCGATGACGGTCGGACACCATCCCTGCGAGAAACGCTCGTCGCCGGTCTCGTCGTAGACCTTGGTGTCGAGCCAGCCGATGGTGTTGCCGTCACCGCTGAACCAGAGGGTGTTGTTCGCGTCCTCGCCGAACTGGAGATGATGGGTCCCGAAGCAGGTGTCGATCAACACGAACCGTTCGGTCTCCGGGTCGTAGTAGGACGCCTGCCGACCGCTTCTCGACAGCGGGAAGAACTCCGCGTAGTCGTTGTCCGAGCCTTCCTGGCACCAGTCCGCGTTCGCACGGGCGCGGACAGTCGACGTCATCCAGACGCGACCCTTCTGGTCCATCATCGGGTTATGGGGATCGGCCGAGTTCTCGTGCCCATCGGGTCCGCCGCGCCCCCAGAGCAGCTGATCGCCCCAGTAGTACGACGGCTGGAGTTGCGTCTGCGGGAAGCGCGACGGGACGTTGTCGGGATCGTCCAGCCGCACCGGGATCGTCAACTCGACGGCGCTGTTCGCGATCGGGTCGACCACTGTCAGGCTGCCGTGTCCCGCCGACACACCGTAGACCGGCCCGCCGCCGTTGATCGTCGGGTTGCGCTTGTCGGTCGCGATCTCGTCGTGGATGAACGACGAGTCCGTTCCCCAGTCCCACAGCGTAACGACCAGGTTCCGCTCGACGCCGCTCGGCCGGGGCGGGCGCGGCGGGGTCTCGCCCGCCGCGATCCGGTCGGTCCAGTCGGCGAACATCTCGAGCGCGCGCTGCCGGCCGAACCGGTTCATCGCGCCGCTCATCGAGTTGCCGCGCTGGCCGGTCTGGACCCGATGGTCCCACGCCGCGACGGTCGAGTCGAAGTCGTCGAGGTGCTGCACGACGCGCGTCGCCGTGTTGCCAAGCTGATGGCAGAGCTGACACCCCTGCTTCATGATGTCGACCCACGCCCCCTGGCTCTGGAGGTTCTCCGCAATACCGTTGCCGTCGGGACCGGTGCCGGGGAACTCATGTGCCGGCGGTGGCTCGATCAGCGAGTACCAGTAGTTGCCGGGGTAGTATTGCGCTGCAGCTTGCTCGTTCGGCGCCACGACGCCGGTGAGCGTCACGTCCTCCCGGCCCGGGGACAGCTGGACCTTCGCCGAGTCGACCAGCCCATAGCCGCGGACCCAGACATCGTAGGTCGCCTCGGGCAGTTGGGGCAGCACGAAGCGACCACGATCGTCGGTGACCACGATCTTGGCGAACTTGGTCTCCAGCTCGTTGGTTTCCGCAATCACCCAGACACCGGCCTCCGGGCCGTTGTCACTGGTGACGGTGCCGGCGAGGACGCCGTCAGCCACACCGCCCTGGCGGGCCAACGCCGTCGCGCTCCAGGCGGCCACGCCGACCACCAGCAGCAGAACCGGCATGAACACTACACACGGGCGAAATCCGGTGCGCATCTCTGTTGTCCTCCCGCCGCACCCGAGCATCCACGAGAATGGATGCGGCTTCCGTCCACACTGTACCCGAGCGTCGTGGAGTGGTCAACGCCGCCAGGGCTCCTCAGCGGGTAGGTCTTGGCGTGAGAGGCTCGGCTTCGGTATGATTCAAGGCTTGTCTGCGCGGCAGTGCCCTCCTTATTCGCGGCACAGCGTGTGTTCCGGCCCCGAGGCCCACAAGAACTAGATGAGCGTACACTCGACGCCCCCCCGACTGGTCCGCACTGCGCTGATGTGGGCGCTGGTGGTCTTTCTCGGCACCGGGACGTTCGCGATCTTCGGTGCACAAGAACCGGACCCGGACGCACCGGCGACCTCGGCGAGGGGAGACGCGCCGACCGGGATCGGGGCCAACCCTGCGGCGCAGCCAATCGCCTTCAGCCACGCGCAGCACGTCACTGCGGTCGGTGTAGACTGCCAGTTTTGTCATGCCTACGCGCGCCGTGGACCGGTCGCCGGGATCCCGTCGGTACAGCGCTGTGTCGGCTGTCATCGGGTGGTGCTGAACGAGCAGCCGGAGATCCTGAAGGTGCTCGAGTACTGGGAGAACGCGGAGCCGATCCCGTGGATACGCGTGCACGACCTGCCGGACTACGTCCGCTTCGCTCACAAGCCGCACATCCGGGCGGGGGTCGACTGCGCAGACTGTCACGGACAGGTCGAGAAGATGCACGCGGCCGTGCAGGTCGAATCGCTCAGCATGGGCTGGTGTTTGAGCTGTCACCAGGAGCGTGACGTCACCCGGGACTGTCTGGCGTGCCACTATTGAGGCGCGCGAACACGAGCGCGCGGCATCGCCGCGTGACGCCTGCCCTGAGCTTGTCGAAGGGGCTGCGCTACGTTCACCACGGGGTCTGAAGACCCGCGGCTACGTCAAAACACGGCCTGACGGCCGTGGGGGAAGGTGGGGTGAAGCAGGGCACGTCATCGCTGATCGAGGTGGTCGAGCGCCGCACGTTCCTCAAAGTGCTGGGGAGCGCCGGCCCGGCGGTGGCGATCGCCGCCTGCTCGCCCGTGCCACCCGAGAAGATCATTCCGTTCGTGATCCCCCCCGAGGACGTCATCCCGGGTGTTGCGACCTGGTATGCGAGTGTCTGCGGCGAGTGCCCCGCCGGCTGTGGCACCCTGGTGCGTACTCGGGAAGGCCGCGCGGTCAAGGTGGAGGGCAACCCCGAACACCCGGTCAACCGGGGCGGGCTGTGTATCCGGGGCCAGTCGTCGCTGCAGGGGCTCTACAACCCGGACCGGATTGCCGGACCGCAGCGCCGCCGTGTCAGCGACGCGGCCGGGCGGAGCGTGCTCGAGGGGGTGGCCTGGGACGACGCGCAGCAGACGCTGGTCGACCGGCTCCAGACGCTCCGTGACGCCGGCCGTGGCGACCGGGTCGTCCTCATCACGCCGCCGCTGACCGGCACGATGGCGACGCTGGTCGCCGCCTGGGCCGACGCCGTGGGGGGTGCACACTGGGTGCGCTACGAAGCGTTCGCCTACGAACCGATCCGCCGCGCCAACGCGCGTGTCTTCGGACGCGCGGAGCTCCCCCACTACGACTTCGCGCGCGCCGACCTGCTGGTGTCGTTCGGCGCCGATTTCCTCGAGACGTTCGGCTCGCCGGTCGGCTACGCCCGCGACCACGCCGGCCAGCGCCGGGTCCGTAACGGGGAGAAGGCTCGGTTCGTCCAGATCGAGCCGCGGCTCTCGATGACCGGCGCGAGCGCCGACGTGTGGCATTCGGTGCCCCCGGAGACCGAGGGGCTCGTGGCCGCGGCGATGGTCCACACGATCGTCGATGAGCGGCGGGCGCAGGGTGTGCCCGAAGAGGTCGTCGCGCAGATCGCTGGGCTCGTCGATGGCGCATCACCGGACCAGGTTGCCAGCACGACGGGGCTGTCCGCCGACACGATCCGCGAGCTGGCCCGCGCCTTCTCCGACCCGGCACTGGGGTCGGGCCGGACCCTCGCCGTCGGCGGGGGCGTCGGGGTCTCGGGGTCGAACGCCACCGCGGCACAGGTGGCAATCACGCTGTTGAACTACGTCGCCGGCAATATCGGTGCGACGGTCGACTTCTCGTCCGCCTCGACCCTGAGCACGGCCGCCACCTACGCCGACATGCGTGGCCTGACCGACCAGATGCGGTCGGGCGACGTCGAGCTGGCGATCATCTACACCGTGAACCCGGTCTTCACGATGCCGGCCGCGGCCGACTTCGGTGGCGCGCTGGCCCAGGTGCCCTTCGTCGCCAGCCTGTCGAGCCTGCCGGACGAGACGACCGCGCTGGCCGATCTGCTGCTGCCCACGCACACCGCGCTCGAGTCGTGGGGCGACAACCACCCGCGTCACGACGTGCGTGGCCTGATGCAGCCGGTGATGCAACCGGTGTTCGACACCCGGCACGCCGGCGATGTGCTGCTCGAGGTCGGTCGGTCGCTGGGTGACGAGGCGGCAGCCGGTCTACCACGGCGCGGTTTCTACCGCTTCCTGCGGGACGAGTGGGAGCGGATGCAGCCGGCACCGGAAGGGGACCCCGAGACGGCGGAGCCCGCGGCGCCCGATTTCGAGACCTACTGGGCGGATGCCCTGCGGCGCGGCGGGACGACCGTCCCGGTCGAGACGGTCACCCTCGACCTCATCCCCGAGCTGTTCCAGACCGGCCTGGTGGGCGACCTGGCGCCGACCACCTCGAGACGGCCCTACACCCTGGTCGCCTATCCGTCGCTACACTTCTTCGACGGGCGTGGCGCCAACCGCCCGTGGCTCCAGGAGATTCCGGACCCGCTGCTCAAGACCACCTGGGGCACCGGTGTCGAGATGACCCCGGACACCGCGCACGCCCTCGGCGCCGAAGAAGGCCAGCTGGTGGCGGTCGAGTCCGACCATGGTCAGGTGAACGCGAGCGTCATCATCAACCCGCATCTGTCCGAGAACGTGGTCGCGATCGCCATCGGGCAGGGGCACACGAACTTCGGGCGATACGCCGCCGACGCCGTTGGAGTGAACCCGATCGCCCTGCTCGACGCCGAGCCGGAAACCGCCTCGGGCGGTGTGCGATGGGTCGGCACCGGCGTGACCCTCACCCCGCGCGAGCTGGCGCGGCCGATTCCCCGGCTGCAGCGCAGCTTCGATCAGGAGGGCCGGGAGCTGGCCCAGTCGGTGTCGCTGGCGGCGCTGGTGGCGGGCGAGGTGCACCCCGCGGAACATCCCTTCAGTCTGCACGCGGACCACGACCACCCGGTGCACCGCTGGGGTATGGCGATCGACCTGGATGCCTGCAACGGGTGCAACGCGTGTGTGGCGGCCTGCTACGCCGAGAACAACATACCGGTGATGGGCGCCGAGGGGATGCGACGCGGCCGGACCATGTCGTGGCTCCGGATTGAGCGGTTCGTCGAGCCGGGTCCAGGGAACGCGGGACCGGACAACCGGTTCCTGCCGATGCTCTGCCAGCACTGCGACCACGCGCCGTGTGAGACCGTCTGTCCCGTGTTCGCCACCTATCACACCGACGAGGGACTGAATGCGCAGGTCTACAACCGCTGTGTCGGTACCCGTTACTGCTCGAACAACTGTCCCTACAAGGTCCGTCGTTTCAACTGGTTCACGCCGGAGTTCGACGCGCCACTGCCGCTGCAGCTGAACCCGGATGTCACCGGTCGCAGCAAAGGGGTAATGGAGAAGTGCACGTTCTGTGTGCAGCGGATCCAGGACGGCAAGGAGACCGCCCGCGACGAGAACCGCCCGGTGCGGGACGGCGACGTGTCCCCGGCGTGCGCCCAGAGCTGTCCGGCGCAGGCGATCGTCTTCGGTGACATGAACGACCCGGCGAGCCGGGTGTCGCAGCTGTCGGACGACGCGCGCGGGTATCACGTGCTGAACGAGCTAAACACGCGGCCTGCGGTGACATACCTGAAGAAGGTGACGCAGGACCGATGAGCTTCGCGACGATCAACGACGACATCCTGCGCACGCTCCGGCCACCCGGCAGGGTCTACTACGCCGGGCTGGCGCTGGCGCTCGCCGCCCTGTCGATCGGCGTGCTGGCGTTTCTGTATCAGGCCCGGACCGGCATGGGTGTCGCCGGCTACGAGCACCCGGTCCTCTGGGCCGTCTACATCACCAACTTCGTCTTCTGGGTCGGCATCGCGCACTCCGGTACGCTGATCTCGGCGATCCTGTTTCTGTTCCGGGCCAAATGGCGGACGGCGGTAGCCCGCGCGGCGGAGGCGATGACCGTGTTCGCCGTCGTGACCGCCGCGCTGTTTCCGATCATCCACCTCGGGCGCCCGTGGTTCTTCTACTGGCTGATTCCCTACCCGAACGCGCGTGAGCTCTGGGTGAACTTCCGCTCGCCGCTGATCTGGGACGTCTTCGCCATCACCACGTATCTGACCGTGAGCGTGATGTTCCTGTATCTCGGGCTGATGCCGGACCTCGCCGCGGCGAGGGACAGGATCACGGACTGGCGCCGGCAGGTCTATCGCGTGCTGTCGCTGGGCTGGCTCGGCACCAACCGACAGTGGCGCCACTACATGGCGTTGTACGGATTCTTTGCCGCCCTGGCGACCCCGCTCGTCGTGTCGGTCCACAGCGTGGTGTCCTGGGACTTCGCGGTGTCGATCCTGCCGGGCTGGCACAGCACGATCTTCGCGCCCTACTTCGTGGCCGGAGCCATCTTCTCGGGGCTGGCGATGGTGATCACGCTGCTGGTGCCGCTCCGACGGATGCTCAGGCTCGAGAGCTACATCAGGGTGCATCACTTCGAGAACCTCGCGAAGCTGATGCTGATGACGTCGCTCATCGTGAGCTATGCGTACATGGTGGAATTCTTCATCGCCTGGTACAGCGGCAGCCCGTTCGAACAGGGGACGTTCTACGATCGGATGTTCGGGCAATACTGGGCATACAGCTGGATGATGTTCACGTGCAACGTGTGCGTCCCGCTGCTGCTGTTCTCGAAGACGGTCCGCACCAATCTGCGGTCGTTGTTCGTCATCTCGATCCTCGTCAACATCGGGATGTGGCTGGAGCGCTACGTGATCATCGTCAGCTCGCTCTCGCACGACTTCGACCCGGCGAACTGGTCGGGCGTGTACGAGCCGACCTGGGTAGAGGCGGCCATCACCGTCGGAGCGTTCGGGCTGTTCTTGACGCTGTTCCTGCTGTTCGTGAAGAACTTTCCGGCCGTCTCGATCACCGAGATGAAGGAGACGATGGAGCGACCGGCCGAGGGCGACCCGGCCAGCGCCTGGCCGGAGCCCGTGTAGCGCCATGGCAGAGGGAGTGGAGATTCTCGGCATCTACGACCGCGCCACGACAGCGGCGGTCGGTGTCCGCGCGGTCCTCGAGGAAGGTCTGGGCGAGGTCATCACCTATTCGCCGGTGCCGGACCGCGCCCTCGACCAGGCGCTGCACGTCACCCTCAGCCCGGTGCGGCTGTTCGTGCTGATCGGGGGGCTACTGGGGTGCGCCACGGGGTTCATCTTTCCGATCTACACCGTGCTCGACTGGCCGCTGATCACCGGCGGCAAACCGCTCATCTCGATTCCGCCCTTCGTGGTCATCGCATTCGAGCTGACGATCCTGTTCGCGAGCCTCGGCGGTATGGCCGGGTTCCTGCTGCTGTCGAGGCTGCCGCGCGTCACCGGCCGACCGCCCGACGCGCGGTTCACAGACAACATGACGGGCATCAGCGTTACGTGCGCCCCCGAGCAGGCGGCCGCCGTGCGGGCCTGTCTCGCACGCACCGGCGCGAGCGAGATCCGGGAGTAGTCATGCGCAAACCACTCGCGACGACGATCATCCTCGTGGCGGCCGGCGCCGCGGCCCTGGCCTTCCCCTGGACCCGCAACATGTACACGGGCCCGGTCGTGCTGCCACAGGTGGCGCCGCGGGTGCCCGTCGAGGACGCGATCGCGGTCGATGGCCCCCAGATCCTGGACCGGCTGTCGTCGCAAGGACTGCCCAACCCGCGACCCAACACGCCCGAGGTGCGGGACGAGGGCGCGTGGCTGTATGACGTCTACTGCGCCATCTGCCACGGCGCAACCGGACAGGGCGACGGGCAGATCGCCGAGCACTACCCCCGCATGCCCAACCTGTCGGCGCCCAACGTCCAGAACTACACCGACGGGTGGATCTACAGCATCATCCGCGAGGGCGGACCCAACATGCCGGCGTCTGCCGCGGTGATGAGCGTGGATGAGCGGTGGGCCCTCGTGCACTTCGTGCGGACTTTCAAGACACCGAATCCGAGATGATCGCCGTCGGCACCCCGGTCGTCTCGGACGGCACGCGTCGCCTCTATCTCGGTGCCGGCCTCGTGGGCACGGCGGCGTTTCTGTACGGCGTGGTCCTGGGTGACGCCATCAGAGCGTGGCAGTCGTTGCTGGTGAACTTCCTGTTCTTCGGCGGGCTGGCGCAGGCAGGCGTCGTGCTCTCGGCGATGATGCAGGTGACCTCGTCGCGGTGGGGTCGCGCGCTGAAACGCACCGCGGAAGCGACCTCGGCGTTCCTCCCGGTATCGTTCGTGCTGTTGCTCGTGTTGCTGGCCGGTGTGTCCGCCTGGGCACCGTGGGTGCAGGCGCCGGTCGAGGCCAAGCAGGCATGGCTCAACATCCCGTTCTTCGTCACGCGGCAGATTCTCGGATGCCTGCTGCTCGGCGGTATCAGCCTGGCCTACGTCTACCGGTCTGTGCGTCCGGACATCGGGCTGCTCGACCAGTCTGGTGAGCACGCGGCCACGGGGTTCGCCCGCCGCCTGATCGTCGGGTGGCGCGGCATCGACGTCGAGCGCGAGACCTCTCAGCGGGCGCAGGACCGTCTGGCACCGGCAATGCTGATCGCGTACGCGTGGGTCTTCACCCTGGTCGCGTTCGACTTTTTCATGTCGCTCGACCCGCACTGGTTCTCGAGCCTGGCGGGCGGCTACTACTTCATCGGCAACCTGTTCGCCGGGCTCGCCTTTCTGGCGGTGGTCGCCGTCTGGTCGCGCAAGCGGCTGCAGCTGACGGCGTATGTCGGCCCCCACCAACTGCACGACGTCGGCAAACTGCTCTTCGGCTTCTGCATCCTGTGGGCCTACATGTTCTGGTCGCAGTATCTGGTGATCTGGTACGGCGACCTGCCGGAGGAAACCGAGTTCATTGCGCACCGCATGAGCGGCGCCTGGGCGCCGCTCGCCTGGACCGTGTTCGCCGTGGTGTTCGTCATCCCGTTCGTCGTGCTGCTGAGTCGCGCCGTGAAGACAAGCCCGCGCGGGCTGAGGGCCATCGCGTGCGTGGCCTTGGTCGGCATGTGGCTCGAACGCTTCATCCTGGTGTCCCCGTCGTTGTGGCACGGGGACGGGGTCCCGCTGGGTGTCATCGAGCTGCTGGTAACAGCCGGGGTGCTGGGTCTGTTCGCCTGGTGCTACACGACATTCCTGCAAACCTTGCCAGTGCTGCCGCTGTCCGACCCCCGACTGGAGTCGGCGTCGGCCCATCCACACGCGCACCATGGCCACGCGGCGTGAAGCTGAAAGAGCACGAAAGAAGACAGAGGGCAGGAGGCAGGAGGAAGCGGGAGGGCTTCGCCGGCTTACGTTCACGGTCCGCCTGGCCACAGCGGCACCTCTGTCCTGCGTGATATCCTCGGCTGTTTGACGTCGCACCGGACAGACCTGCCGATGGCCGCGCGCCCCCATCAGTTCATTTCGGCACCGGACACCGGCGCCTCGCCGCTGTCGCAGGAATGGCGCGTGCGGCGGCGGTTCGCGCGACGGTTGCGGCTGCTTGGCCTCCCCGCGGACCTGAGGGGGTGGAGCGTCCTGGACATCGGCGCGTGGCACGGCTACTTCTCGTTCGAGTGCGAGCGCCGCGGCGCCGGTCGGGTGCTGGCGATCGACCGGTTCGCGTGGGACCGGTTCGGGATGGAGGAGTTCCTTGCGGCCCACACACGGCTCGGGTCACGCGTTGAGTATCAGCATCTCGACGTCCACGACCTCGACGTCGACGCCATCGGGCAGTTCGATCTGGTGCTGCTGCTCGGGGTGTTCTACCATCTGCGCAACCCGCTGGCGGCCCTGGAGCGGATCGCCCGCGTGACGAAGCGTCTGCTGATCTGCGAAACACACGTCCTGCTGCCCTTCATCCACGAACGGTATCCGCTCGTCTCGTTCTTCCCGGGCGACGAGCGGGCAGGGGAGCAGACCCACGACCTCTGCGGCATCCCGACCATGACCGCGCTGACCGAGATGCTGCGGTTCGCCGGCTTCAGCGAGGTCGAGATCGCCTACCGGCCATCGTTCCGTTACTGGAAGAAGTTCGTGTCCCTGGTAACGACACGCCCCCAGTCGGGACGCGGGATCGTGCATGCGAGGCCCTGAGACACGAAGAAGTCAGCAGTCAGAAGGTAGAAGTCAGAAGGAGGCCACGCCATGAACATTGCGGTGATCGGAATGGGAACGATGGGCGCCCCGATGGCGACCAACCTGCTCAAGGCGGGCCACAGCGTGGTCGTGCACAACCGGACCCGCGAGCGGGAGGAACCCCTCGTAGCGCAGGGCGCGACACGCGCCGAGAGCCCGGCCGCGGCCGCGCGTGACGTCGAGGTGGTGCTGACGTGTGTGTCGGACACCCCGGACGTCGAGCGAGTGCTGCTGGACCCGGAGATCGGCGCCATCAACGGTCTGCGCGACGGTGGACTGGTGATCGATTGCTCGTCGATCGCACCGGCGGCAACGCGCACGATCGCGGCTCACTTCGCCGAGAAGGACATCGGCTACGTCGACGCGCCTGTGTCTGGCGGCTCGGAAGGCGCCATCAAGGGCACGTTGGCCATCATGTGCGGCGGGAGCCAGGCCGATTTCGAGCGGGCCAAACCTGTCCTCGAGGTCTTGGGAAGCAAGCTGACCCACATTGGCGACGTCGGGTGCGGTCAGATTGCCAAGGTGGCGAACCAGGTGGTCATTGCCGGCACCTTCCTGGCCCTGGGCGAAGCGCTGACACTCGCCAACAAGGCGGGCGCCAACCCCGAAAAGGTGGTCGAGGCAATCGGGGGCGGGGTGGCCGGGTCCTGGATCTTGCAGAACCGGTCGTCCAACATGTTGAACGACACCTATCCGCTCGGTTTCCGCACGCGGCTGCACCGCAAGGATCTCGGTATCGCCCTGGACACGGCGCGCACATTCGAAGTACCGGTACCCCTCGCCAGTCTCGTGGCGACGATCGAGGATGGGCTGATCGCACAAGGCTTCGGCGACGAGGACATGTCGAACCTGGCCCGCTTCGTGCGCAAGGGCGCCAGCGTGCCGGACGGCCCGATGAAGGGGTGACGCCGCGGACAGCAGAGGGATTCACTGGTGAGCAAGAAGGTCTACTCCGGCTCGGCGGCCGCGCTCGAGGGGTTGCTCCACGACGGCATGACGCTGATGGTGGGCGGTTTCGGGCTGTGCGGCGTGCCACAGAACCTGGTGCGGGCGCTGCGCGACTCCGGGGTGAAAGCGCTGACCTGTATCAGCAACAACGCCGGTGTGGACGGCGCCGGGCTCGGGCTGCTGCTCGAGACACGACAGATCGACAAGATGGTCGCCAGCTACGTCGGAGAAAACAAGCTGTTCGAGCGGCAGTTCCTCGACGGCATCATCGAGGTGGAGCTGAACCCGCAGGGCACCATGGCGGAGCGGATGCGCGCCGGGGGCGCCGGTATCGCCGCCTTCTTCACGCCGACCGGCTACGGCACGCCGCTGACCGAGGGCAAGGAGACCCGCCAGTTCGATGGCCGCTGGTACGTGCTGGAAACGGCCCTGCACGCCGACGTGTCGCTGGTCAAGGCCTGGAAAGCGGACGAAGCGGGCAACCTCGTCTACCGGATGACGGCGCGTAACTTCAACCCGCCGATGGCCGAGGCCGGCCGGGTCACGGTCGCCGAAGTCGAGGAAATCGTTGCACCGGGAGAGATCGACCCGCACCTCGTGCACACGCCCGGCATCTACGTGGACCGGATCGTCGTCGGGGAAAACCAGGACAAGGCGATCGAGCGCCGGAAGACGCGCCCGACGGTGTAGGGTGTGTCAGCTAGCAGACGCCCGCGTCGCACCGAAACCCGTGCAGCGGGACGGTCACCCGGGGGCTGCTGGACATCACCCGAAACTGGCGGGGCGGATCTCCTGCCGATCGCAGCTGCGACACGGCTCGCGCATGCACGTGGCGACTGGTTGACGGCCCGAAAGACCGGTTGGTACCCTGTCCACGCTAAGAAACCAGACAATGGCCCTGACCCGCGACGAGATGGCCGCGCGCGCCGCGCGAGAGATCAAGGACGGCTTCTACGTGAACCTCGGGATCGGCATCCCGACGCTGTGCGCCAACTTCATCCCAGCCGAGCTCGACGTCAAGCTGCAGAGCGAGAACGGCCTGCTCGGGATCGGCCCCTACCCCACCGAGGCGGAGATCGACGCCGACCTGATCAACGCCGGCAAGGAAACCGTCACCGCGGTGCCCGGTGCCAGCTATTTCAGCAGCGCGCAGAGCTTCGCGATGATCCGCGGCGGCCACATCGACCTTGCGATCCTCGGCGCCATGCAGGTCTCGAAGAACGGCGACCTCGCCAATTGGATGATTCCCGGCGCGATGGTCAAGGGACCCGGCGGCGCCATGGACCTGGTGACCGGCGCCAAGCAGGTCCTGATCGTCATGGACCACCTGTCGAAACGGGGCGACAAGAAGGTCCTCGACCACTGCAGCCTTCCGCTGACAGGCACGCAGGTGGTGAACAAGCTGGTCACGTCGCTGGGCGTCATCGAGGTGACGCCCGACGGGCTTCAGCTGCTCGAACGCGCCCCGGGGGTGTCGGTGGACGAGATCCGCGACGCGACCGAGCCGGAGCTGCTGACCGACGGCGACGTACCGGAAGTGGCGGTATGATCGGGGGGTTCGCGTAATTGACGAGAGAGGCTCAATCGCCGATGACCAGTTTCATGGCCCGCGTGGCCTGGCCTGCCGTGATCGCCGTGCTGTCGACCGTCGTTCCGGTCGCGGCCCAGGACGGTCCGGAGCTGCCCGAGCAGTATCGCGAGCCCATTTCACTCCTCCCCGAGGTGCTCGGTCCCTACGCCTTCAAGATCTCCTCGGCGAACGAGGAGGCCCAGCAGTTCTTCGACCAGGGCATACAGCTGATGTTCGCGTTCGCCAAGGTAGACGCTGTCCGGTCGTTCCGCGAGTCCTGGACACGCGACCCCGACTGCGCCATCTGTTACTGGGGCGAGGCCTGGGCCTGGGGCTCGTATCTGAACGGGCCGATGCGGCCGTCGGAGGCGCCGTACGCCTACGCAGCCGTGCAGACGGCGCTCGACCTCGCCGACCTGCACGCCAGCGCGCGGGAACGGGCGTATATCGAGGCGCTGTCGGTGCGCTACGTCGAGCACTTCGAGGTAGACAAACGGCGGGAACAGGACGAGGCCTACGCCGAGGCGATGCACCTGCTCTCCGAGCGGTATCCGGACGACCTCGATGCCGCCACGCTGTACGGCGACGCCTTGTTCCTGCTGGAGCCGCGGCGCGGGACCCGCGATCTCAACGACCCCAACGTGCGACGGCTGCACGGCGTGCTCGAGGGGGTACTGGCGAGGGACATCACCCACCCCGGCGCGTGTCATCTGTATGTCCACGCCACCGAGTCGACGATTGCGCCGGAGAAAGCTGAGGCGTGCGCGGAGTTCCTCGGCGATGCGATCCCGGGCGCTAGTCACATCAACCACATGCCGTCGCATACCTGGAACGAAGTCGGCCGGTGGGCGGACTCCGTTGTGGCCAACACGAAGGCGTGGCACTCGGACCAGAAGGCCGCCTACGACGAAGGGATCGCGATCTACCCGCAACACAACCTGCACATGTTGCTGTTCGCCGCCTCGATGGACGGACAGGGCGCCGTCGCCATCCAGGCCGGCAAGGACTATCACAAGCTGACCGGAGCCAGCATGTATCACGCGCTCACCCTGTTGCGGTTCGGCCGATTCGACGAGGTGCTCGCAGTGGCCGGCCGGCCCGAGGGAGAGGTCCAGGGCGGGCTCTGGGACTTCGCGCAGGGCTACGCCCACCTGCGTGAGGGCGATGCGGACTTCGCCGAGGTCTATCTGAACCGTGTGCGCACGACCGCCGAGACGTCCGAGGCCCGGCTGCGGTTCCATTCGGCCGAGACGCTGCTCGGGGTGCTGGTGGGCATCCTCGAGGGCGAGCTGCACCGCCACGCCGGCGAGCTGAACGCCGCGGTCGGCGCGTTCGAGCGGGCCGTCGAGCTCGAGGACTCGCTGGTCTACGACGAGCCGGAACCGCTGCCGTTCGCCGCCCGCCACTGGCTCGGCGCGGTGCTGCTCGAGCTCGCGCGCTACGCCGAGGCCGAACAGGTCTATCGTGACGAGATCGCCGACCACCCCCACAACGGCTGGTCGCTCTTCGGGTTGAAGACAGCGATCGAGGCGCAGGGTCGCACTGACCCCGCCGTGGACGCCGACCTGGAAGCCAGCTGGGCCCGGTCGGACACCTGGCTCCGGTCTTCGCGGTTCTAGCCGCCGCAGCGGGGCTGAGAAAGCATCCTGGCGATGTTGCGTCGATGACCGTCCGGGCGGTTTGAGGCGGGGCTCTAGAACGTACGCCCACTCCAGTTGGAGGTCTTGAGCTCGAGGGCATGGCCGTCGGGGTCGCGGAAGTAGAGGCT
>DQNS01000091.1 GCA_015659035.1 Acidobacteriota bacterium
TCTCGATCGAGCGGAGATCGCGCGCCGGCTGTCACCCGACCACTACCTCGGCGCCGCGCACGCGTTCATCGCACGTGTCCTCTCTCGGCTGGGCGGGACGGGGCATGCGGATGCCTGAGATCACCGTCAAAGGCGGGTGCTTGACTTCGCCACGTCGTCCTTCAGTAGGCGATTTACTGCGGGAGTCCGACGGCCCCCGGCCATTCGTATCACGCGCAAGGTGCTCCTGACGCTGACCGCGGATCGGGAGACATGACGACCATCGGCGCCACTCCAATCGGCTCGCGATTCCCTACCGTTGGGTTGCTGGCGGCGCTCGGCGTGACGGGCCTCGTCTTGCTCCTGCCGACTCCCGCGGCGCTCCCGCCGGAAGCCCATCGGATGGCGGCGCTCTTCGCCGGCGTGCTCGTGCTCTGGTCGACCGAAGCGCTGCCCATCGCGGTCACGTCACTGCTTGCGCTGGCCCTGCAGCCGCTTTTCGGCCTGACATCACTGGTCGCCGATCGCCCGCCCACGACCGGAGCCATCTTTGGCGCCGCGGCCGCCAATTTCATGAGCAGTGTGTTCTTTTTCGTGATGGTGATGTTCGCCATCGCGTTCGCCTGGGTGAAGACGGGGCTGGCCAGGCGGTTCGCGCTGTGGCTGATCGCGCGGGCGGGCACCGACGCCAAACGGGCCGTCTATGTGTTCATGATCGGCACGGGTCTGATTTCGATGATCGTGTCGGATGTGCCGGCGGCGGCGATCTTCATGGCCATCGCGGTCGGCATTCTCGACAAGCTGGAGCTCCGGCCGGGGTCGCAGTTCGGTCGAGCCGTGATGATCGGCATCCCGGTCGCTGCCCTGATCGGCGGAGTCGGTACGCCGGCCGGTAGCTCGATCAACCTGCTGGGCCTGATGATGATCGAGCAGAACGGCGGCGCGCGCATTCCATTCCTGCACTGGATGGCGATCGGGGTGCCAATGGTGGCCGTCCTGCTGCCGGTCGCGGCCTGGGTGCTCCTGAAGTTCTTCCCGCCGGAGATTGCCTCCATCGGCGACCTGGAGGAGATTCACGAAGAGCGGAGGCAGATCGGGCCGGTCAGCCGCGACGAATGGAAAGTGATCGGGATCATGGGGACGATGCTCGCGCTGTGGATCGCGAGCACGTGGGTCCCGGCGTTCGACACGTTTCTCGTGGCCGTCGTCGGCGCCGTCGCGATGTTCCTTCCCGGCATCGGACTCTTCACCTGGAAAGAAGTTCAAGGCGCCACCGGATGGGACACGCTGATGGTCATCGGCGGCGTCACCTCCCTGGGCCAAGCGTCGTCGCAGACCGGGCTGGCGACGTGGCTGGCGGAATCGGCGCTCGGGGGGCTCCAGGACTGGAACGTCGTCGCGTTGATCGCCGCGGTCAGCGCGTTCACGGTGGTCATTCATCTGATGCTGCCGATCAATCCGGTGATCAACGCCGTGATGATTCCGCCGATCATGGTGCTGGGGACGACCGCCGGAGTGAACCCCGTCCTCTATGCGCTCCCGGTGGTCTTCACGGCCTCGTGCGCGTTCCTCCTACCGCTCGACGCGGTACCGCTCGTGACCTACAGCAGAGGCTATTACCGGATGTTCGACATGTTCTTACCGGGTCTCGTCATCAGCGCGGCATGGGTAGTTCTGATGACGACGCTCCTGATCGGGATCGGGCCCCTGGTGGGACTGCTCTAGCTCTAGCGAGCGCCGCAGACCATCAACACCCCGCTTCGTGGAGAGATGGCAATGAAAGTGATCCGGATCGTCTCGGTCGCACTGGCGCTGTCGTGCTCGGTCGCCGGCAGACCGGCGCTGGCCGACACTCGCGTCGTCATGCTTGGCACGGGGACGCCGGTCCCCGACCACCAGCGGGCCGGGGCCGGAGTTGCAGTCGTATACAACGACAAGGCCTATCTCTTCGATGTTGGCTACGGGGTCGTCCAGCGCGCAATCGAAGCGAGTCAACGCCTCGGAATCGCGGCCCTGGCACCGGTCAACGTCGGGCGGCTGTTCTTTACACATCTTCACGGCGATCACACCCTGGACTACGCAGAGCTGGTGTCGACATACTGGTGGCGCCGACCGTCTCAGATCCGCGTGTGGGGTCCGCGCGGGCTCGGTGCCATGACCGAAGGCATGTACGCCATGATGGACCAGGACGTCAGCATCCGGTTGGAGGGCAGCCAGCCGATCGTCAACCGCGACGCCTACAGGGTCTCCGCGACCGAGATCGAGGAAGGCCCGGTGCTGGAAGAAGACGGATTGGTCATCGAGGCCTTCGAGGTGTCACACGGCGATGTCACCCCGGCCTTCGGATACCGCATCACCACCCCCGAGAAGACGATCGTCATTTCCGGCGATACGGCGTACAGTCCGAAGCTCGTCGAGGCCGCCACGGGTGTCGACATCCTGATTCACGAAACGATCAGCGAGGAAGGCCTGTCGGGCCTGGAGGACGTGTGGCAGCAGTACCACTTGCGCGCGCATACGCCCACGGGCGCGCTGGCGCGGATCGCCGAAGCTGCCCGACCGAAGTTACTCGTGATCACCCACGTGCTGCATTACGCCGCACCGGTCGAGTCGGCCCTGACCGAGGTGCAGGCTCTGTACGACGGCGAGATCGTGCTCGCGGACGACCTGGACGTCTTCTGATGCGGCCCCAGTGCGCCTTGATTGACGCGAAACGGCACCAGGCACGTATGTTCTGCCGGTAATGCTCGCGTCGAACTGCGGCGCCGTCGTCTTGGCTCGGCGTGTCCGAAGCTCAACGGTAGTCACGGTCCAGCATGACCTTCACGCCCCTCCGATGTTCAACAGGCGTTCAGCGTTTCGTCGGTAAATCTGGTCCTTGTGATCATCCGGTAGGTCCAGCCGCTCGATGACGCTGATCGTCTCACGGCAGTACAGACCGGGTGTAGGTTCAAACGGGATGTCGGTGGCAAAGACCACATGATCCACACCGAAGAAATCGAGACCGCACCGAGTCCCGGCCAACGCGCCGAACAGCGCCGTGTCAGCGTAGAAGCGTCGGAAGTAGTCGATGGGCCGCTGCTTCATCGAGCGCAGCAGCCCGCTGTAGTCTTCGTCGGTCGTCCGCGTGCCTAGTTGGTCCCAGCCGTAGCCGACACGACCCTCGAAGTACGGAATCATGCCCCCCATGTGGTGGGTGATGATTTTGATGTCCGGACAACGGTCGAACAGCCCAGAGAAGACAAGGCGGGCCATGGCCACGCTGGTTTCGTACGGCCACCCGAACGTCCACCAGATTTCGTAGAGGGACTTGTCCTCACCGAGGTAGTCCGGAAACGTGTCATACCGCGCCGGGTGGAGCCAGATGCCGACATCACGGCGGGCCGCTTCCTCGAACAGCGGTTGAAACGTGGCCGCATCAAGTGGTTCACCGAGGACGTTCGTGTACACCTGAACACCCTTGGCGCCCAGTGTGTCCAGCGCTCGCTCCATTTCCCGCAGCGCCGCGTCCGGATCGTCCATCGGCAGCGACGCAACGAACGCGACAAAACGGTCGGGACACCGAGCGACTAGCTCGGCCAGCCCGTCATTGCCCACACGGGCGAGATGCGGCGACTGGCCGGGCGCCGCCAACACTTCAAGCGGGGGGGGACGCCAGGCTGAGCACCTGCCGCAGATCGCCGAATTCATCCATCAATCGGAGGCGCGCGTCGAGATCCGTGAGGGTCGGGACATTCTGCACGCGCTTCAAGGCTCCGCCCCCGCCGGATCCGACGTTGATGAACTCGTCAAAGAATCGCTTTGGAAAGAAATGGTTAAAGATGTCGATCTTCACGTACGATTCCCTTTCTCGGTGGTCCAGTAGGTACAGAGTATCCTGGGCCGATGTCTGTGGAGAGCGGGAAGAACTTCGAGTCTACTGGCCGAGACGTCGATCGACTGACACTCGAGAGTCGATCGTTCGCGTAACAGCAGGAGGAACGAATATGGCCATGTCCTATCACGCTGATCTGGTCGGCAGTTTGATGCGCCAGCCGGGCGAGTGCTCAGCTGTCGCACCGCAGCGAACCCAGTTTCGAAGGAGGTCATCGTGAAGCCGTTTCTCGGGCCCTACTCCAGCCATATCTACTCCATCGCCCGTATCATCATTGGCTTGTTGTACTGGCAACATGGCGCCCAGAAGCTCTTCGGCATCCTGGGTCAGGAACAGAACGTCGACCTGTTTTCCCGTCTGGGCCTCGCGGGAATCATCGAAGTGGTCGGAGGTGCCCTCATCGTGCTTGGGCTCTTCACGACGTGGGCCGCGTTCGTCGCCAGCGGCGAGTTGGCCGTAGCGTACTACCTGACCCATTTCCCGCGCGCTTTCTGGCCGATCATGAACGGCGGTGAGCTGGCCGTGCTCTTCTGTTTCATCTTCCTGTTCTTCGCCTCCCGTGACTCGGGTGCCTGGAGTCTCGACCACCTGATTTGGGGAAACAAGGCGGGACAGGCGTCTGGAGACTGAGTCATGAAGACGTCATCGAAGAAGCCGCACGATACGTCGGTGGACCGTCGTGGCTTTCTGAAGGGTGCCGCGCTCGGTGCAGCGGGGGGGGCAGCCCTGCTGGCAGATAAGGCAGCAGCGGGCGCTGAGCCGGCGACGCCGGCCCTGCCGGCGGCCGTGCCTCCGACCCCGGCCCAGTTGGCGGCCGAGACACAGGCGTTGCCTCGCACGCGGGCCGTGGAGGCCTACATCGTTGAGCACCCCGGGTCGGACTACATGGTGGACGTCCTCCGGGCGCTGGACATCGAATACTGCGCCTCGAATTGCGGCTCGAGTTTCGAAGGCCTACAAGAATCGATCGTCAATCACGGCGACAACCGGATGCCCGAGTTTCTGACCTGTCTACATGAGGAGTCGTCGGTCGCTATGGCGCACGGCTACGCCAAGATCGAAGGCAAGCCGATGATGGCGCTGCTCCATGGCACCATCGGCATCCAGCACGCGTCGATGGCCATCTACAACGCCTATTGTGACCGGGTGCCGGTCTACCTGATTGCGGGTCTTGATCACGAGGGCCCGGTGGCGGCCCATAACGCCACCGATATGGCCGCGATGGTTCGGGACTTCGTGAAGTGGGATCACCAGCCGCGGTCGCTAGATGAGTTCGGCCGGTCTGCGGTGCGGGCGTATACGATTGCCACGACGCCACCGATGGCGCCGGTGCTCGTGGTGGTCGATGCGCACATCCAGAAGGCCGCTGTCGAGGGCAATCCAACTGTCCCGCCCATCTCCAAGCCGCAGTTTCCCAGCGCGGACCTCGGGTCGGTCAAGGAGATGGCTCGGCTCCTGGTCAACGCGGACAACCCCGGTATCCGCGCCGGCCGGGCGGCGCGCACGCAGGACGGCATCGACTTGGTCGTGGAGCTTGCGGAGCTCCTGCAGGCGCCGGTCGACGGCGGGAGCGCTCGGCTCAATTTCCCGTCGCGCCATCCACTCGCGGGCACCGGGACGGGACAGCCGGATGTCATCCTGAATCTGGAGCCCGTCAGTCGGGGTGGGCCGGCGGGCGCGGGGACCTCGCGGACGATCACAATCAGCACTGCCGAGTTCCTGATCAGCAGCAACTTCAACGTGAACGGAGACGGTGCGGGCCGCGCCGATCTCCTCATTGCCGCGGACGCCCAGGCCACCCTGCCGGCGCTCATCGAAGAGGTCAAGCGCCTGATCACCGACGACCGCAAGCGGCGCTTCGAGGAACGCGGCGCACGGATCGCCGCGGCACACTCTGAGCGTCGACGGCAGGACATCATGAACGCCCGGTACGGCTGGGATGCGAGCCCGGTGAGCCTGGCCCGCATTGCGGCCGAGCTGTGGCCGCTGATCAAGGACGAAGACTGGTCCTTCTCCTCGCCGCAGGGGTTCATCGGCGGGTGGCCAGGCCGCCTGTGGGACATGAAGAAGTCGTACCATGCCATTGGCGCCCAGGGTGGTGGAGGGATGGGCTATTCCCTCCCGGCGTCGGTAGGGGCGGCGCTTGCCAACAAAAAGCACGGGCGGATCACGATCAACATCAACGGTGATGGCGACCTGAACTACGCGCCAGGCGTGTTGTGGACCGCGGTGCATCACCAGATTCCGCTGCTGACCCTCGTGCACAACAACCGCGCCTACCATCAGGAGCTCATGTATCTCCAGCAACAGAGTGCGGCGCGCAACCGCGGGGTGGATCGCGCTGCAATCGGGACGACGATCACCGATCCGAATATCGACTACGCGCAGATGGCGCGCGCCTACGGGATGTACGCCGAGGGTCCGATCGAGAACCCGAGCGACCTCGGCCCGGCGCTGCGCCGGGGTGTCGAGCGGATCAAGGCCGGCGAGCCAGCCCTGATCGACGTCGTGACGCAACCACGGTGATGAGGAGGGACAGGTGACCAGAGCCATCGCGCGTCGTTGCTCGAGGATGTCGCTCTACCTCGCGCCTTTGGTGACCCTCAGCGTGATTCTTCACGTCGCGGGCGCACGAGCGGAATCGGTACAAGATTCGGGAGCGCTTCGGGGCGATGTCGAGAACGGCAAGGCGCTCTTCAAGGACTACACGTGCTATGGGTGCCACGGCTACACGGGGGAGACCGGGCGTGGACCACGATTGAACCCGCCCCGGCTGAATCAGGACCGGTTCATCGCGTACCTCCGGAACCCGCCGAACCCCCGGCAGATGCCCCCGTATCAGCAGTCGGACGTCTCGGACCAGAAGCTGGCGGATATCTACACCTTCCTCCAGTCGCTTCCGTCGGGGTCTCCAGAGGCCGAGAGCATCCCGGTGCTTAGCGAGATCCTGAGAGAAACTCCGCGGTAGCACGACTACGGTCACCCGTCGGCTCGACGACGCCCAACGGAGGACCATAATCTCCGTCTCTGAACTGGACGTTTGCAGCCGTCGAGGATACACCCCCGGGCCGTGTGGGGGCTACACAATGCCTGCACACGGGCGATCAAACGCCTGAGGCCTGCACCACAGTTCACCGCAACCATCAACGTCGGTCGTCAGTTCCAGCTAGCAACGGGGAAGCGGCCTCAACCGTCGGGATACACAGGGGATCATCCGACCGGTCAGGGGCCGTAGGTCAAAACCGGAACAGGCGGTTGATCTTCACGATGAACGCGCGGTTCTCGAGCTCGGGGAAGCGCTGCGGTGTAAAAGAGTCGCGCTGCTCGTTGAACACGATGAACAGCTCGCTTCCGGGCTGGTACTCCCATCGGAGCCGGACGTTGGTGCTGAGCGCGCTGTTGCTCGAGTTGTACTGCATGAGCGCGCTGACGAACATGGTGGGCGTGAAGGTGTAGGTCGCGCGCGTGGTCACGAGCTGGGTGGTGAAGCTGCCCTGGGGCAACTCGATTCGATTGATCGACAATCCCGGTTCCACCGCGAACTGGGGGCTCACCTCGATGCGGCCGCCGCCGCCCGGGCCAAAGCCGCCGCCAATCGCGATCGCAGACTTGGTGCCGCCGTAGAAGCTGCCATGCGAGACGGTCAGGTTGCCGGACAGTCGGCGCTGTGGACCAAACCGATAGGACACGCGGCTGTCGGAGAAGTTGTACGCGCCGACGGGAATCGTCACGTCGGAGGCAATCGCGAACGGCCGCTGCAGCAGGTCATAGGTGTTGGCAAAGAAGACGTCGAACCCGTCGCTGTTCTCTAGTTCGACCTGGAAGCTGCCGACAGCTTCGCGGGTCTCGACGGTTCCCCCCGCGTCGGTGATGAAGTCGAAGGACCCCTGCCATGACAGCCGCCTGATCCAGTCAATCGAGGCGGGTCGCGGGCTGAACCTGAGCGACCCGAAGCTCTTCCGCAGGTCCGGCCGTCGCAGGAACCCGACACCCGGCGAGAACCGCTCATCAACGAACAGATGCTCGGCAACCAGCCCGTAGCGGTCGCCGTTGTAGCTGAACTCGCCTTTATAGCTCGTGTCGTTGCCTTCCAGGTCGGTGGTCCGCGTCTTCGCCCAGTAGCCGCTGAGGGAGATGTTGTCGTAGAACGCGAACGCCGCATCAACGCCCACCGCTTGGTTCGAGCCGGGCCTCCCGGCGAGCGCCGAGCGGTTCGTGACGATGGCTCCGATGCTGCTCCGGCGCAGCACATTCCGCTTCAGCCGCGCCACGGTGAAGTTGGTGCCGAGTGCGCTGGCGGTCGGCTCCTCGCCGGTCTGGATGTTGACCAGCCCGAGGGTGAACCGTCCGGCCCGCCCCGTCAGCCGCCCCCCGCCCACGATCGGGACCTCGCGTCCGGCGGTCAACCCGATCTGCCGGCTGTAGAACATGATCGGCGTTTCGCCGGAGCCACCGAACGCTCCGCCGCCTCCGCCGAAACCGAACACTCCCTGGTTCTCGAGGAAAAACTCTCGTTTCTCCGGGAAGAACAGGCTGAATCGGGTCAGGTTCACCTGCTGCTCGTCCGCCTCGACCTGGGCGAAGTCGGTGTTGAGCGTGAAATCCAGCGTCAGGTTCTCGGTCACCCCGTACTTGACGATGTCCAACCCGACGTTTCCGGACCCGTGAGTCGTCAGGCCCGACGGGTCGACGTTCGAGTTGAGGTCGCCGATGAGATACGGCTTCACTTCGAACAGCGGGCCGGTGGACGGGACCTCGACACCGACGAGGGTGGCGGCCTGCGACACGTGGAAGATGGCCGAGCGTCCGAGCCCGAGGTCCAGCGGTGTCAGATAGGCGACCTCGTTCTTCGACTGGAGATTGCGGCGCAGCTGGATGCCCCAGACCTGGTCGCGGCCCGGTCGATAGCGGAGCGACTTGAACGGGATCTCCGCTTCGAGTGTCCAGCCGCCGTCGAACCGCCCGGTGCGCACGTTCCAGATCGGGTTCCAGTCGCCGTTCCAGTCGCGCTCGTCGGCGATCTGGCCGTCCATCCGGCCGCCGATCGGCGTGATGTTGATGATGATGCCGTTCCGCCGGTCGTAGAACGTGTCGAGCATGAAGCCGAAGTGCTCGTTGTTCAGCAGGTTGAAGCTGTCGCGCCGCATCTCGTTGGCGATCCACTCCGACTCGGGCGCCGAATGCCAGCAGCGCGCCGTGATGTAGAAGTGCGTGTCGTCGAAAAACAGCCAGACCTCGGTCTTCTCTGTGGGCAGCGCCCCATGAACCGGCTCGTACTGGACGAAATCGCTGATCGGGTCAATGGTTCGATAGATCGCTTCGTCGAGGATGCCGTCCAGCGCCAGCGTCCCGGTCAGCCTGACGGCGCGCACGGTGGCTTGCCCGGCGTCGTTGCGGGACAGGGTCGCCGGGAGGACCGGCGGTGGTGGGGCGCCCGCGACCGCCGCCACGCCCGCATCCGCGGCCGGGAGGCGAGCCGGCGCCGCCGGAGCGGATGCGCCGGCGGGGGCGCCGGCGGACGAGCCGAGCGCAGGCAGTATCCGATCTTGCAGCGCGAACAACTCATCACGTCGACCATCGACGCGCGCGCGTCGCACGGCCGCACCGGTCTCGCAGTCGAGAAGGCGCGCCGTCACGCGGACCTGCGCGCCGAGCAACTGATACCCCCCCTGGATGATCCAGCGCGCCCCTGCGCGCCGGCAGAGCGCCAGCGCGTCGGCTGCCGTGAGCGCGTCCGCGAGAGCGGCCCGATCGATGGCCACGACGGTGGCCGTCGCCGCCAGATCCGTCGCCAGTACCTCGGCGATCCCCTCGCCGATCCAGTTCGTGTCCGGACCGCCGGCGATGTTGCGAAACGGCACCACCACGACCTGGGTGCCCGCGAGCAGTCGGTCCAGGTCGGCCGCGTCGTTCTGTCCATGGAGCGGTGCGGCGGTCGACAGCAGTGCCAGCGCGAGCACGCCGCGGGTGCAGCCCTCCGAGACAGTCCGCCGCGCCCTCACCCCCACACCTGCCGGGTGGTGTTCATGACGAGGGCGAGCCCGAGCTCCCGCTGCCGCGCCACGACGCGCAGGTCGTGTTGGTCTTCGAGGCCACGAAGGTGCTCGGGGTCGGGCGGGCGCAGCAGGCTGCCGATCAGGTCGGCTCGGTTTGACATCTTCAGGCAAGGTTAGAGACTTCCGATTATATGTGCGGCGCTCACCACGTCATGGCGCGGTTCTGGAGCTCCGGTCACCTACACTGTCAGCGGCCACCTCAACCTGACCATGCCCGCTTTACCGTCCACCGCGCGGTTGGCCCGGCTCTCGCCGATGGGAGGCTGCGGTCTGGTGGCGATCTTCGCACTGGGTCTCGGCGCGTTCGGTTTCCTTGACACGGTTCGGCACACCCCACCGTTTCAGTGGTCCTTCCTCGGCGCCGGCGCCCTGCTGCTCGTCTGGAGCGGTGGTCTGTTCGGGTTGGCCCACCGACAGCGACGACGTCTGACGCTCGAGCTTGCCGTTCGGAAACAGCACTTCGTGCAAGCGATCGCGCAGCTTGTCTTCCTGCTGTACTGGGGGTGGTACTGGCGCCAGGTCTACGACTCGGCTTTTCTCATCGCCGCCCAGCTGGTCTTCGCCTACGCGTTCGACATGCTGCTGTGCTGGTCGCGACGGGATACCTACACGTTGGGGTTCGGTCCGTTCCCCGTCATTTTCAGCATCAACCTGTTTCTCTGGTTCCTGGACGACTGGTTCTACCTGCAGTTTCTGCTGGTGGCGCTCGGCTTCGCGGCCAAGGAGCTGATCCGGTGGGACAAGGGGGGACAGCGCGTTCACATCTTCAATCCGTCGTCGTTTCCGCTTGCCGTCTTCTCGCTGGCCTTGATTCTCACCGGCACGAGCGACCTGACGTGGGGCCAGGACATCGCAACTTCACAGTTCTTTCCCCCCCACGTGTATCTGGTGCTGTTTCTCGTGGCGCTGCCCGGCCAGTATCTCTTCGGCGTGGCGTCGATGACGCTGTCCGCCGTGGCGGTGACCTACGTGTTCGGCCTTCTCTACTTTGCCGCAACCGGTGTCTATTTCTTCTACGATTCGTACATCCCGATCGCCGTGTTCCTCGGGATGCACCTCCTGTTCACGGATCCGTCCACGGCGCCGCGGACCGAGGGGGGACGCATCCTGTTCGGTGTGTGCTACGGCTTGAGCACCGTGGCCCTCTACGCGCTGCTCGGTCGTGCCGGCGTGCCCCCGTTCTACGACAAGCTGCTCCAGGTGCCGGTGCTGAATCTCTCGATTCAGCTGCTGGACCGCGTGGCGCACTCGCGGCGTCTACGCAAGATAGATCCCGTGGCGCTTGGCCGCGGGCTGCTTGTCTCGCGCCAGCGCAATCTTGCCTACATGGCGCTCTGGGCGGGCGTGTTCGCACTGATGAGCGCGCTCCAGGGTGTGGGCGACCGTCATCCCGGCCAGTGGGTGCCATTCTGGCAGGGGGCCTGCAGCGACGCGCGACCGTCTGCCTGTCGGTATCTCGCAGACATGCAGCTGAGGTTCTGCGAGAGCGGTTCGGGATGGGCCTGCAACGAAGCCGGCATTCTTCTCGACTCGGCAGACGCCGGGGGTGCGTTCGGGCCGTTCGGACGTGGGTGCGACCTTGGCTTCGAGCCGGCTTGCCGGAACCTGACCGGGTTGACCTCAGGGCTTGGCCCCTTCGAGTTTGCCCGGGCGCAGCCCACGCTCGAGGACTATCCGATCATCCTGCGGGGCACCAAGGGACCGATCACAGACCGCTCGCCCGAGGCCCTCTATGCTCGGGCCTGCAGCCAGGGCTGGGCCGACACGTGTGCGTTTTGACAGCGTGCGATAGCGGGCGTATAGTTCAATTTTGTTGAAGAGTCGACTGGCGGGACGTTCCGGTTTCAGGAGGTATGGGGATGACGCGTCGATTGCTCGAGTCGCTCGGTGTGGCAACGGTGCTCGCCACCGTCATGGTGCTTCTGGTCAACGCTGTGCCGGTAGGGGGGCAGGCTCCCAGTGCGACCGCGTGGGGGCATCCGAACCTGGAGGGGATCTGGCTCGATGTGTATTCCACGCCCTTCGAACGGGCAACCGCGCTCGGCGATCGAGAGATGGCCACCGCTGAAGAGCGCGCCGCACGGGACCAGGCTCGCATGGTCAACCCGGGGCGGAACCGGCGCGGGGCCGATGGTCGGGTCGACGTCGCCGGGGCCTACAATGCCGTCTACACGTCAGCCAAGCCGGCGGGCCCACGCACGTCGCTCGTCGTCGATCCGCCGAATGGGAGAATCCCCCCCCTCACGCCGGCGGCCCGGGAGCTGATCGCGACCCAGCGAGAGTGGCGCCTCATGCTCTTGCGAAACACAGAAACCTGCCAGACCGGCGCGCGGGGCTGTGCCGGCGGGGAGTACGGGCCACCATCGCCGCGCCGGTTCGATGTCGCGCCGTTCTACAACACGGGGCGCATGAACCGTCACGACGGCCCGGAGGATCAGAGCTTGGGCGACCGCTGCATGTCGGGGCGCACACCCGACTTCAACGGATTCCGCCGCATCGTGCAGGGCGCCGATTCCATCGCACTGGGGTACGACACCGGGCAGGGCCAGGGGTACCAGCGCGTCGTCTACCTGAGCGGGAACCACCCGCCTGGGCAGATCCGTCTGCGGCATGGCGACTCACGCGGCCACTGGGAGGGCGAGACGCTGGTCATCGAGACGACGAATTTCTCGCCCAAGTGGCCGTTCCGTGGCGCGGGCGAGAACCTGCGACTCGTCGAACGCTATACGCGGGTCGACGCCGACACCCTCGCCTACGAGGTGACGGTCGAGGATTCGACGGTGTGGACGGGGTCGTGGACCGTCCGGCAGGAGCTGAAGCGGCAGAGTGACGAGCAGAACCGGATCTACTACGAGCCGCGATGCCACGAAGGCAACTACGGTCTGCCGGCGTTGCTCGTCGGCCGGCGTGTGGATGAGCAGGCGTTTGCGGAAGGACGCGGTCCGAATCCGTTCTCCATGGACACCGCCACGTGCGTGAATGGCCTGGAAGACTAAGGTCGGCCAGACGACAGCCAGTAGCCGCCAAGGAGCGATGATGGAATACCGGTTCAGAGGCTCGACAGTTGCCACGGCGCTTGCCGCCGCCACTGTGGGCGCCGTCATCTCGGTCGCGGTGACCGGGACCGCCGGCCAGGGCCAGGCGCCGCGTTCGGCCGAGACCCCCGACGGCCGGCCCAACTTCAATGGCGTTTGGCAGGCCAACAACGAAGCGCATTGGGATCTGGAAGCCCATGAAGCGCGTGCGGGCATGGTGATGCAGCAGGGGGTCTACCCGTACGAGTTCTCCACGGTGCCCGCGGCGCCGGTGGTGGCGCTCGGCGCCGCGGCCGGGGTGCCCGGGTCGTTGGGGGTCGTGGGGGGGGACGGTCGGATCCCGTATCGACCGGACGCGCTCCGCATCAGGCAGGAGAATTCCGCGAACTGGATCGACCGCGATCCGGAGCTCAAGTGTTACCTGCCAGGGATTCCGCGCGCGATGTACATGCCCTATCCCTTCCAGATCGTCCAGGGGACGGACAAGATCCAGATGACGTTCGGGTTTTCGAATGCCGCGCGCGTCATCCACCTGAACGACGTTACCGGCCCCCCGGACTATACCTACATGGGGCATTCGGTCGGACGGTGGGAAGGAGACACGCTGGTTGTTGAGGTGACGGAGTTCAACGGCAGGACCTGGTTCGACCGGGCCGGTAACTTCCATAGTACGGCCTTGCATCTCACCGAGCGCTTCTCGCCGATGACGCCGGATGCCATCTGGTACGAAGTGACGATCACCGATCCGGAGACCTTTACCGAGCCCTGGACGATGGCCATGGCGCTCTATCGCCGCCTGGAACCGAATGCCACGGTGCTGGACTATCCCTGCATCGAGTTCACCGAAGAGTTCATGTATGGGCACCTTCGCAGAGAGCAATTGGTCAAGCGATGGGAAGGCGAGACGATGATTGTGGACATCACGCGCAAGGTGCCGCCCGGCGATCGTCTGCACGAGTGGTATCGACGGTAGCGATTTGTGGCGGCAGTATGAGGGAGGCTAGACCCATGAGTGCGAGATCAGTGATTGCGGGTGTGAGTGCGGTCGCCGGGATCTGTGTGTGGCTGGTGGGAACCGCCGTGCCGGTGTCGGCGCATCACGCCTTTGCGGCCGAATTCGACGCCGACAGCCCGGTCGAGTTCAGGGGCACGGTCACGAAAGTCGAGTGGATCAATCCTCACGTCTGGATCCACCTCGACGTCGAGAAGGACGACGGCACGACGGAGAACTGGGCGTTCGAGGCAGGCACCCCGAACGTGCTGTTCAGGCGGGGCTTCACGCGGAGGTCGCTCCTGCCCGGCGCCGCTGTTCTCGTTGATGGGTATCAGGCGAAGGATGGCACGAACCGGGCGAACGGCCGGGACATCACGCTGGCCGATGGGACCAAGCTCTTTCTCGGGTCGTCCGGCACCGGTGCCCCCTGGGAACTGGCGCGACCCGGTGTCGACACCGCAGATCCCCCTCGTCGGTGAGCTCGACCAGTTCGGCGTAGCCGCACACAGTCGGTCAGGCTGAATCCGGTGGGGCGGGCTGCTCTGGCTGGCTCTCGGCCTCGGCCTCGGCCTCCGCCTCGGTCTCGACTTCCGGCCGGAAGCTCTCGTCGGGTAGATACCGGACGAGCCACTGCTCGCTGCGAGTCACCACGCCCGACAGCTTCGCCGTCACCGCCTGCGCGGCCTCGGCCCCGAGCGTCCGCGCGAGCGGCGACCCCTGGTCGAGCTCGGCGAAGTTCTCGATGTGGAAAACGTGGACATACCCGCCTGCGCCGCCAAAGGTCAGCGCGCCGTTCGTGTGATGCATCTCCGCCTCGTCGAAATGCGGGAGGACGTCTGTCGCCATCACGCGTAGATAGTCCTGCTCGCGACCCGGCACGACCGACACGATCTGGACGATCATCAGCGCCGGCACCTCGTCGTCCGGCAGCGGGTTGTCGAGACTCGGCGTCGTGCGGACGGCGTAGCTCTGTCGGCTGGTGATGACGTTCCGGATCCGGCTGATGATGGCGGCCCGGGCGGCGTCGTCGTTACCGGCCCGGTCGAGGCGCGCGAAGCTCTGGAGCGGCGTCGTGATGATGAACCGGTAGGTGTCGCCGAAGATGGCCGTGCGGCTCACGCTGCGCCACGCGGTGCCGCCTTCTTGCTCGAGGGCCGAGAGCTCACGCTGCGCGGCGAGGAACTCGTCGACCCGCGCGGGGTCGACCTGGACGACGGTCATCTCGAGCCAGGGCGGCGGGTCGTCCTGCGCCAGGGCGAGCCCTGCGGCGAGACATACGAGCGCCGCCACGGCGACGGTCCTGATCATCTGGCTGGGCGTCAACAGGACACGCAGTTGTGGTTGTTCTTGGAGCCAAGGCTCTCGAGCAGCGCAACGGTCTCCGGAATCGGCGAGACCCGCTGCACCGGGCCGTTGGCCATGTCGGCCGTGGTCTGCCCCCGCCGGCTCACGGCGGTGACATCACCGCCCTGCTCCACCAGATACAGAATGAGCTCGTTGTGCCCGCGCGCGGCGGCGTGGTGGATGGCGTTGTAGCCGTTCTGATCTCGCTGGCTGACGTCTGCGCCCAGCTCGATCAGATACTGGACCGTCGCCAGCCAGGCGTCGGGCGCATGCCGGTGCGCGTTCCCGGCAAAGCCCTCGCCGTAACCCACCCCGGACGCCGCGTGGATCGGGTAGACGCCCGGGTCGCCCTCCTTGAACGGCGGCAGACCGGACGGGTCGGGGCCCATGGTCGTCAGATCCGTCGCCACCCAGAACCCGGGCGTGGCCGGTAGCACCGCGGGCACGTCCGACTCGTCGTCGTTCTCCGCCGTGGTGCCCCTCCGGGCGCGCCGCGGCGGTGGCGCCTTGGTCGGGATGTCGGAATCGGCGCCATGCGTGACCAGCAGGCGCATCGCCGGCAGGTCGGTCGCGTAGGCGGCGCGCCAGAAGGCGGTCGAACCCTCGGTGTCGACGAGGCCGCAGTTCCGGTTGCCGCACCCGCTGTAGACCATGTACCAGGGGTGCCGCGTCAGCCGGACGTCCGGGTCGGCTCCCGCCTCGAGGAGTGCCGCCATGACGTCTAGATAGGTCGCCTGCTGGAGCTCACGCTGCTGCGGTTGCGGGAACCGTGTTCGCGGCTGCCACTCGGCGTTGATGGTGGCCCACAGCGGAGCGACGCCGTTGATGGTTGCCGCCAGGTTGGGGTCGGCGCCGCGCTCGACGAGCAGCATCGCCAGATCGAACTGCGCGTTGATCGTCGCCATCAGCAGCGGGCTCGTGGCGTCGCCTGCGCCGACCTGGTCGATGTCGGCGCCGCCGTCGAGGAGCGCCATCGCCGCCCCGATGTGGCCCTGTCGCGCCGCGTGGAGCAGTGCTGTCAGCCCGCCCTTGGTCTTGATCGTCGGCGGCCGGGCGTCGTCGTCCTCCTCGCGTTCGTCCACCTCGTCCGACAGATACCGGGCTCGACCCGCAAGCACCGCCGCCTGCACTTGACTCGCCGTCGGCGTCGTATTGTTCGCTTCGAACGCCGCGAGCACCCGTCGCTGCCGCTGCCTGGCCGCACCGACGAGCCTGCCCTCTCGCACGAGGTCGACGGTCGTCGAGGCGGTCGCGGGATCGGCCCCATGCTCGAGCAGCGTCCGGATCGCATCGACCCGGTCCAGTTCCGCGGCGAAGAGCAGCGGCGTCTGACCCCACTCGCTCTCGAGCGCGTCGACGTCGGCCCCGTGGTCGAGCAAGGTAGCGACCGCCTCGGCGCTTCCCGATGCGGCCGCCAGGTGTAGCGGGGTCACGCCGCTGGTCGTCGTCGCGGCGGCCACGTCGCCCCCCGACTCGAGGAGCAGCTCGATGAGCGACGCATTCCCCTCCGTGCTCGCGACGTGCAGCGGCGTGTACTGTCCGATGCGGGTTACCGCGTTCACCTTGGCACCGGCGTAGACCAGGATCTCCGCCATCTGGCGATCGCCCCGCTGGGCCGCCCAGTGCAGCGCCGACATGCCGTCGCCGTGCGCGCCGTTGACGTCCGTACCCTGCTGGAGCAGCGCGCGCACCGCGTCGACGTCGCCGCCGCGCGCCGCGTCGGCGACCGGCGTGGCGGACGGCGCGGCCGCGAGCACGGCGCCGATCGCGAGGACGACGACGACCGCCAGCGCGACAGCGATCGCGCTCGCCAAACGACCTGCCGGGTATCTGTGTGTCACCGGTCTGGGCCCTTTCATACCGTGTCCGACGTGGAGGGGGCCGACAGCGAGAACGTGCCGGTGCTGTCGCCGAAGCTGTCCATCTCGAGCCCCAGCGATTGCATGAGGGTCAGCATCACGTTCGCCATCGGCGTCTCGTCGGCCGCCTTGAGATGCAGGTTGCCGTGGAGATGCCCGTTGGCCCCGCCCAGCAGGATGAGCGGGCAGCGCCGGTGGTTGTGGATGTTGCCGTCGGCCATCGGCGAGCCCCAGATGACCGCCGTCTTGTCGAGCAGCGATGCGTCCCCCTCCATCGTGCTCTCGAGCCGCTCCAGGAAGTAGGCCAGCTGACCGACGCGATACTTGCAGATCGTGTTGAAGTCCATGACCCGCGCTTCGCTGTTCCCGTGGTGCGAGGCGGGATGGAACGGCCGATTCGTGCCGCTCTCGGGGAACACGCGGTTCTGGGCGTCGCGGCCGGTCTTGAACGAGATCACCCGGGTCATGTCGGTCTCCATCGCCAGCACCTGCAGGTCGAACATCAGTTGCATGTGCTCGGAGAACGAGTCCGGCACCCCCGGCGGCGCGTCGGGCAGCTCTCGTGGCTCGGCGGCGCCGTCGTTGCGGCGCTCCACGAGCTGGATACGACGCTCGATCTCGCGCACGTTGTCGAGATACCGATCCATCCGGTGCCGATCCACGGCGCCCAGCTCGTTCCGCACCTCGGAGACGTCCCGCATGATCCAGTCGAGGATGCTGCGCCGGGTCGCCCGGCGCGCGGCCCGCTCCTCGGGCGTGCTGCCAGCACCGAAGAGCATCTCGAACGCGACGCGTGGGTCACGAATCATCGGCAGCGGCTCGCTCGGCGACGACCAGCTGATCGTGTCGGTGTAGGCGCACGAGTAGTTGTAGGTGCATCCGCCCGCCTGGTCGAGGTTCTCGATGCAGAACTGCATCGACGGCAGTGGTGTCGACTGCCCGAACCGCCGCGCGTAGAGCTGGTCGATCGACGTGCCGACGAAGAGGTCGGACCCCTGCGTCTGCTTCGGGTGTGACTGGGTCAGAAAGACCGCGGACGACCGGAAATGGTCGCCGCCGATCTCCGGCGGGGTGAACGCCTCGGCCATCCGGACGTCGGTGTTGGAGATGATCGTCAAGTGGTCGCGGAACGGCTCCAGCGACTTCAGCGGGTTATCAGCCACCAGCTCGAAATCGCGGCCCACCGTTGCCGGCGCGAACAGGTGCTGGTTCGCGCCCCACTCGTTGCACCCGGGCAGCCCGTGGACCTCCTCGATGCACACGAACCGGGTCGTGTCGGTCGCCGCCACGACCGCGGCGCCGAGCCGGCCGGCCGGCACCATCGCGTCGAGGAACGGCAGCGCCACCGTGGCGCCGATCCCGCGCAGGATCGTCCGGCGCGGCAGATGCTTTCCAGTGATGAACGACATGGTCTCTCCTCTTACTCTAGGGCCCGCGTCACTGCCCCCGCTTCCGCTGAAACGCGTCGCTGCCAACCACGCCCATGACGAACGACGCCATCCGGTAGTCGTTCGCCTCGGCGGCCCGTGTGATGGCCCGGATGGTCGGCTGGTCGAAGTGCTCCACCCGCCGGCCGATGGCGAACGTCAGCAGGTTCTCGGTAAAGGTGCGTACCAGCGGGACCGGACGCGCCAGCAGCGCGTTGACCAGCTCCCGCGGCGTCGACACCGGGGTGCCGTCGTAGAAGACGCCACGCGTGTCGAGCGTCGCGCCGTTCTCCCGCAGACGCCACTGCCCGGTGACGTCGAAGTTGTCGAGCGCCAGCCCGATCGGGTCGATCAGCCGGTGACACGAGCTGCAGCTCGGGTTCGACCGGTGCAGCTCCATCCGCTCCCGTGTCGTCAGCAGCCGACCGTCCTTGGCGCCCGCGGTGTCCTCGAGCGCCGGCACGTCGGCCGGCGGCGGCGGCGGCGGGGTGCCGAGCAGCACCTCCATGACCCACTTGCCGCGCAGCACCGGCGAGGTGCGGTTCGCGAGCGAGGTCAGCACCAGCATGCTCCCGTGCCCGAGGATGCCACGGCGCGTGTCGTCGGGGTAGGCCACCCGCCGGAACTGACGCCCGGCCACGCCCGGAATGCCGTAGTGCCGCGCCAGCCGCTCGTTGACGAACGTGTAATCGGCCCGATAGAGGTCGAGCAGACTGCGGTTCTCCTGCACCAGGTTGGCGAAGAAGAGCTCGGTCTCGCGCCGCATCGCCTGCGCGAGGTTCTCGTCGTAGTTGGGGTAGAAGTTCGGATCGGGCCGGACCTTGTCCATGTCCTGCAGCCGAAACCACTGCGCGGCGAAGCGGGTGCCGAGCGCTTCGGCTCGCGGATCGGCCAGCATCCGGAGCGCCTGCCCCTCCAGTTTCTCTGGCGACAGCCGGCCCTCATCGGCCAACGTCTGAAGCTCGTCGTCGGGCGGCGTTCCCCAGAGGAAAAACGACAGCCGTGAGGCCAGATCGACGTCGCTGACTCGGAAGCCGCGTCGCGGCGCATCGACCGGCTCGCGCTCGAGCCGCAGCACGAAGTGCGGGCTCGCCAGCATCGCCTCGAGTGCCGTCCGGACGCCGATCTCGAAGCCGCCCGTCGCCGCGCCGTCCTCGTAGAACGACATCAGCCCGTCGATGTCCTGCGCCGTGGGGGTCCGGCGGTAGGCCTCGCGCCCGAGACGCATGATGATCTCGCGCGCGCAGGGCCGCGCCTCGTCGGGGCCCGTCGGGCGACAGGTGAAGACACGCTGACGGCTCGGCGTCTCGGACAGCCCCGTGACGTTGTAGGGCCCGCTGATGATCACGTCCCGCACGTGCGGTAGTGTCGTGACGCCCGACCCGCCCGAGCCGCCGCCGGCGAACGACCAGTCGTGCGGGCGGATCAGATCCGCATAGGGCCCATCGGCCCGCCGGATGAACGCCGCCGCCACCCGGTGCTGGCCGGCGCGCACGAAGACCGGCTGCGTCTCGGTGGGGACGCCACCCCGGCCGTCGGCGCCGACGCGCCGGTCGGTGTTGTAGTGCAGCAGCGCCACCCGCTCGCCGTCGATCGAGACGTCGACATCCTCGAGTCTCGTGTTGGCGCCCGAGGTGAACGTCAGCCCGAAGACATACTGGGCATCGGCGGGGAACACGTGGTCGACCACCATGCCGCCACGCGTCCCATATGGCGCGCCCTCGAGCTGATCCCACGGATGCTGCGAGATGTACTCCGAGTTGGAGTAGGTGTGATCGACGGGGGGACCGCCACTCTCGCCGATTGCGTGCCGGCTGATGGCGCTCGCCGCGTTGAGATACGCCTCCAGCAGCATGGGCGACAGCGTCTGCGCATCCGCGATGTTGTCGAAGTTGGCGCTCATCTGATCGAGCGGCAGCCAGTCGCCGGCGTCGACGTCGAGCGCCAGCAAAGCCTCGATGGCGCGGGCGTACTCCGCACGGTTGAGACGCTGGAAGGTCCGACCGCCGGGGTCAGGGGCGATCGCGGCCCCCGCGTCGAGGTTGTGCTCCAGGGCCTCGACCAGCGTCAGGAGCGTGTCGCCGTCCGGTCTCCGGGCGCCGGGCGGCGGCATCATCCCGGCCCTGAGCTTGCGGACCATCCGCTCGGCCACGGCGGCGTCATCGAAGGCCGCCGTTACGTCGAAGTGCTCCAGCGACAGGTTGCCCCGGAGGGATTGATCGTTGTGGCAGGTGGTGCAGGTGCGACGCACCACCTGGTTTGGGTCGGTGGCAGGGGGAGCCTGCGCGAGACGTGCCACCGCCGGGCCGGGCACGCGGCTCGCGAGACCCGGCTGGGTCGCGCTGCCCACGAACACGAGCAAGGCGAAGAACCCGGCGTAAGAGGCCAAGGGCACGTTCATGAGTGGTACACCGAGTGCAGTCTATCTGGCAGTCTAGCTCCGTGGCCACCCTGATTCAAGCCACAAAGAGCCGGGATCAGTCCAATGCCTGGAGCGCGATAATCGAGGCCCCGTGGTTGCTGCCGATCCAGAGCGTGACCGGCGTCGTCGAGTCGTCCACGAACACCCGTCGAATGTTCACACCCTTGCGGGGCAGCAGATACTCGATGAACTCGCCGGTTGCTGGATTCAGCCGGACCACCCGATCGGTGAACATCGAGCCGGTCCAGACGTCACCGTTCTTGTCAACGGCGACATCGTATGGTTTCGTGCGCGGTGTGGGCGGGCGCCACTCCTGGAACTTCTCGGTCAGGGGGTCGAACATCCCGATCACGCTCGCACCGAATCCGGCGTACCACACGCGGTCGTGCGAGTCGACCGTCCCTCGGCGTGGGCGGGACCCGAGGGTCGGTGTCTCATACAGCGTGATGGCCCCGGTCCGGGCATCGATTCGTCCGATGTGCTCGTTCGAGAAGTCCATGAACCACAAGTTGTTCTGCGAGTCCGGACTGATCCCGTAGAGGTTGTGTGACCGGCGCGTCGAGCCGAGAAACGGCTCGAACGACTCGAATTCGCCGGTCGCCAGGTCCAGACGGTGCACGCCGGCGATCGACCGGTTCTGCAGCCACACCTTCCCGTCCACGTGGGAGCTCTCGGGCGCCGCGTGATTCACTTGCAAGATGCGGGTCCCGTACGCCCCTCTCGGCTGCTCCAGTTCGTCGGGCACCTTCCACACCTGGAACGTCTCCCTCTGGCGGTCAAACTTGAAGATGGACCCCTGGAACATGTTGCCCCCCCAGGGGTTGCCATCTTTGTCCAACCGCAGCGCCAGGATGCCGGTCGGGTTGCCGGGTCTGGCCTCGGGCACCTGGAATTCGGTGACCTCACCTGTGCGTGGATCGAGCCGTCCCAGGTACTGCTGCCCAAAGTCGGGGTACCAGACCATGCCGTCTGGACCGACCTCCGCGTCGTGCGGCGCTCTCGACTGGTCTGGAAGGTCGTACTCCGTGATGACGACCCGTGTGGACCGGCCAGTCGGCCGAGGGAACGTCTCGAGGGCGTACCCCCGCGTGCCGGAGCTCAGATTGATGTGGGCCAGGTAGTCGGCCTGCCGACGCCGGGCAGCCTGCCGCTGCTCGCTCCGCTCGGCGAAGGGCGTGATCCGGCCCGCGGGAAGTCGCTGCGGATTGCCAGGGAACGCCGACGTCACATAGCCATCCATCCGCTCCAGGACGTGCAGCCATGCCTCGGCGTCGTACCGCGACCGCATGACGCGATCGATGGTGTGGCAGCGCACGCAGGAGTCGAACATCGCCTTCTGCTGGTTTGTCCCGGGGATGCTCTCGAGCCATTCGGCGTTGGTCAGGTGCGCTTCGACATCCTGGGCCGGGCGAAGGGTCAGATCGAGGGTCGTCGTTCCTGACGCCCCGACGTCCACCTTACGTGGGCCTTCCAGGTCGTAGCCAATCGCGCGGATGGCGAGCGCGTGCGGGCCCGCCCGAAGTCTGTGGGCGGGAAAGCGATACCGACCGTCGGCATCGCTGACCACGCTGATGGCGATGGTCGAGCCGTGTCGCTTCGCGGTGACGACGACCCCCTCCATGGGGCCTTCCGCCGTCGACCTCACCTGTCCGGCGAGCTCTGTTTGAGCGGTGGCAGGCGCCGCTGCAGCAAGAGTGACCGCCAGGCTCGCCGTGACCCCGAACACGATGTGCCGTGTCAGCATTGTCAACGTTGTCCGCTAGTGCCGCGCACTGTCGTGGGTCGCGTTGAAGTAGCGATCTAACTCGTCCAGTTCCCGGCGTCGAAAGCTCGAGCCCTGGCCCACGTCTACGCCAATGATCTGATGCTGCTGGGTGTCCGCGTCGTAGGTGGGCCACTGCGGTAGGCCTTCGCGATTGGGGTTGCCGGTTGCGGCGAACTGCACCCAGTAGTCGCTCATCAAGTCGGAGATTTTTCGGTCCACCTCAGTGGCCTGATCAGGCAATGTCTGAAACACATATCCCAGCTCCATGGCGTGGGGCGCCCGCTGGCTGGGGTCACGCAGATTTCTCGTAAACAGATACATGAAGCTGTCAGCCGCTGTGCTCGCCATCGCGGTGAGGATCTGTCGGTTCGGTCGCGCAAACAGGGAATCGGTGCTGTAGTCGACTTCGGTAGTGAAGATATCGTCCGTCGTCTCTGCAAGGTAGTAGGCGGCGAGGCCCTGTCCATGCGCACCCCATTCCTCCAGCCGCGCTTGTTTCTGTTCTTCCAGTGTAGAGAAGGTGCGGTTGGGCCTGACAAAAAATAGACCTTCGCCGTCGTTCACACCGGCGAGCAGGGGCACGACGTTGTGAGAGCCGTCGCTGAAAATCTCCTCTGGTGATTTCGGCAACACCCAGCCGTCCTCGGCCAGCGAGACGCCGAAACGCATGCTGATGACGTCGTCTGCCGACAGCGCTCGCATCGTCGCCAGCAGGTCGCCATCTGTGGATCGGCCCAGCTCGGTGAGCTTGTCGGCGATCGCCTGCTGACCTCTCGCTTCGGCGCTGTCGGAAAAGCCGTTGTGGCGTGTGAGGTGAGTCACATTGGTACCCGTGATCCACGTGCTCTCTGAGATGGCCCGATGAAAGAGGCCGTTCGCCAGCGGCGTGGCGAGCAGCGCGTAGATGCTGGCGCCACCCGCCGACTCACCGAAGATGGTGACGTTGTCGGGATCGCCACCAAAGCCGCGGATGTTGTCACGCACCCATTCCAGTGCGGCGATATGGTCCAGGATGCCGTAGTTGCCTGAGACGCCTCGTGTCGACTCGGCAGACAACTCGGGATGCGCCATGAAACCGAAGGCGCTCATGCGGTAGTTGACCGACACCAGCACCACGCCTTTGTCGGCGAAGCCGACGCCATCGTAGTTGGCGCTACTACTTGCGCCAAAGGTCCACCCGCCGCCATGAATCCA
>DQNS01000057.1 GCA_015659035.1 Acidobacteriota bacterium
GAGGGAGAGGGAGCAACCGGAGCGGCGTTTTCACCGCCTGCCAGCGTAGTGCGCCGACCTGACGCTGCTGGCGAGGACAGCCGTTTCCTACACCAGCGCCTGCTTCACGTAGTTGTAGCACCGTATGACTTCGTCGACGGGCGACCCGGAGCCCCGGTACTCGTACTCGACGTGCGCGCGAATCGGCCATCGCTCGCGTTGGAGCAGCTGCAGAACTTCGCGGATCGGCGTGTCACCGGTGCCCCAGGGCACGTTGGCACCCTGGTCACGCCGGCGGTCCTTCAGGTGCAGGTTCGAGATCGACGCATGATGCTCGCGTAGATACGCGACCGGGTCGTAATTTGCGGCCGTGAAGTGCCCGATGTCGAGGTTGACCTTGACATACGGGGAGAGCGCCATCGCGGCCGCGAAGCTCTCCGGTCTCGCGAACTCGTTCGGGTCCGAGATGTTCGAGTGGTTGTGCACGGCAACCACCATCTGGTGTCGTGCAGCGAAGGGGACGACCCGCTTCATCGCCGAGAGGGTAGACGAGGCGGTGATGATCTCGGCACCGAGCGCGCGCGCGATCTCGAAACCGCGGTCGATCTCGTCGTCCGAGAACGAGTCGTTGAAGCTGTAGTTGAAGCCGTAGATGGTGAGGCCGGCCGCCGTGAACCGGTCACGGATGGCCTCGAAATGCGAGAGCGGGGTCTCGACGCGCCACCGGCGAAGCTCGTCACGCGCCTGCCGTCGTGCATCGGGGCTCGCGTCGCGACCGACCCCTGAGACCGGCTCGAGCATCGGCGACCAGAGCTCGCAGTCGCCGATGCGGCAGCGGGTCATCGCCTGGATGATCGCCTCCGACTGGTCCTCACCTGGGGGCCAGACGGCCGTCCGATCGTGCTCAACGATGGCAACCGAGCGGGGCAGGGCCCGGAAGCTATAGGTCTGCACCCCGATCTTCACACCGCCGACCGTCGAATCGATCTGCGCGGCCAGACGCCGCGGCAGCGCAAGCCCCCCAAGCGCCATGGCGCTGAGGGCGCCGAATTCACGTCTCGTGTACATCACGCGCTCTCCATTCTCGCTGCCGAGACTCCCGCAGGCTGCTGAACACGGCGAAGCCCTCCGGCTTCTCCTGCCTCCTGACTCCTTCGGGCTCTCTCTAATACATCACGAACGCATACAGCTGTCGGCCGGAGGCGACCAGCACATGCTGGCGCCCATCGATCAGATAGGTCTGCGGCGCGTTCGAGATGTTCCCGATGCGTGTGTGCCAGAGCAGATCGCCGTCGGCTGCATCGAACGCCACGAAGTTGCCGCTGCCGTCGCCCGTGAACACCAGGCCGCCCGCCGTGGTCAACACGCCGGCGCCGCCACCGCCACCGATCGGCCAGGCGTGGCGCCATGCGGTCTCGCCGGTGCGGTAGTCGATGGCCGACAGCGCATTGCCACCCGAGCCAACCGTGATACGGTCTTTGCCCCCGAGTCCCATCGACCCACGTGGATCCAGCTCCGTCAGATACAGCAGGTTGAACCCGTTGTTCTCCTGCGTGTAGAACAGCCCCGTGTCCGGGTTGAACGCCGGCGGCTGCCAGTTGGCCACGCCACCCTCGACCGGTGACACCAGCGCCCCCGGAACGATCGCTTCCTTCGCCGGATGCGGATTCGGAGACCCGTTCTCGCGGATGTGGCTCGCCCAATTCGACGTCGCGCCGTATCGGGTCGTCACGATATGCTCGCCGGTCACCCGGTCGAGGGTGAAGAAATAGCCGTTCCGCGCCGCCGTCGACACGAGCTTCCGGGGCACCCCGTCGATGACGCCGTCGATCAGGATCGGCGTCTGCGCCGAATCCCAGTCGTGCGTATCGTGCGGTGAGGTCTGGAAGTACCACGCCATCTCGCCGGTGTCGACATCGACGGCGATGAGCGTGCAGGTGAACAGATTGTCACCGCGGCGCGCGACGCCGGTGTACCCGGGTGTCGGGTTCCCGGTGCCGAAGATGTAGTAGTTGGTCTCGGGGTCGTACGCCCCCGGTACCCAGACCTGCCCGCCGCCGTGTCGAGCCGCGTCGAGGGTCGGCCAGGTGTCGAGCCCCGGGTCGTCCGGGCTCATCGGGACGGTATAGAACTTCCACCGCAGCTCGCCGGTCTCCGGGTCGAACGACTGGAGAAAGCCGGGTGCATCGAGGTCGTTGCCGGTCCCGACCAGCAGATGGTCGCCGACCACGATCGGCGCCATGGTCGAAAAATACTGCTCCTCGAAGCTGGCGATCTCGGTGTGCCAACGCTCTTCACCGGTCCGCGCGTCGAGCGAGACGAGGTAGTTGTCGACCGTCTCGAAGATCAGCGAGTCGCGCCACAGCGCCGCGCCGCGATTGCCGATGTGGGGCCCTCCCCGCGTTTTCCAGAAGTAATGCCATCGTTCGCCGCCGTCGCGCACGTCGAGCGCCCAAACATGGTCGGGCGCCGTCACGTAGAGGAGGTCGTCGACCTGCAGGATGGAGCCCTTGATACGCTGCGAGCCGATGGCGAAGTCGCCGGTCCCCTCGCCGCCGACAAACGTCGGCGCATTGGCGCCCTCGAGGGCCGGTGTCCCGGTATCCAACTGCCTGGTCCACGCGAGCGTCAGACGCGAGACGTTGTCGGTGGTCACCTGCGTGAGTCCACTGTAGCGACGGCCGCTGTAATCACCCGAATAGGTGGGCCACGACTCTGCCAGCGGCGCGAGGAGCGACGCCGGGTCCAGGCCACCACGTTCCTGCGCAAGCGACACAGCCGGCACGACGATGACTGCAACGGCGAGCGCGACACATACAGGCTTCAATGTCATTGGAGAGTAACCAGATAGGCGGTGACGTTGTGAATGTCCTCGTCGCTGTAGCGGGGCAACATCTCCCGGTGGGTGGCCAGCGGGTCGTCCACCTCCACCACCGGCGTGTCACCGTGTCGGCTGAACGACCGATGCCGGCCGTCGGCCTCGGTGAGCACGACCAGGAAGTCGTTGAGCCGTTCGAGCCGGCCCACCACTCGCTCACCCGACGACTGGGTGACCGTCACGGTGATGGGAGGGCGGTCGGCGTTCCGTGCGCCACCCCTGACCCAGGTGTTCTGGAGCTGCTGCGCGCCGGGGATTCTTGCTCCGATGCCCTGCAGGTCACCCGTCGGCGAATGACACGAGGCGCACCTGGCGGCGAAGTAGGTCTGCCCGGCCGCCGCATCGCCCACGAGAATATCGAGCTCGACTTCATCACCCAGCGGCGGTCCACCCTGGCGGGACGCGGTGCCGAGCACGTCGTGGATATACTCGACAACCGCTCGACTGTCAGCGTCGGACAGCGGCTGGGGCGGCATGCTGGACCCGCCGGCGCCTGATTGGCCGTCGCGGATGACCGGCAGCATCTCCTCGCCCCGCTGATCCCTCAGCACCAGTTGTGAGCGGAGCAGATTCGGCCCTCCGAGATCACCGCCTCGGAGGTCGAGGCCGTGACAGGCGCGACAGTTGATGCCGTACAGCGCCTGACCGCGGGCGATCAGCTCGGGATCACCGGGTGGACGCTGGAGGGCCGGATACAGCTGCTGGCTACGGTCCTGACCCGCCGGCGCGGCGTGCGCCCCGACCTGAACAGCCACGCCGGTCAGGATCACCGCACAGTATGTCAAGGCACGCATGCCGCCGATTATACGCTCACAACGGCGGCAGACCCTTATTCCCGGCGAAGCGGTGGTGGCGCAGCCTGGTCGAGTCCTCGCGTACTGGTCGAGATCAGCGACCAGGCTCCCGCCGCACGAAGCCCGCACAGTCCGTGACCGGCAGGACGGGGTACTTCGCATAGCGGTGGTCCACGGCAGACAACCCGCACAGGTAATAGATATTCCCGTCGTCGCTCGTGATGATGCGAACGTTGCGGCAACGACCGCACAGACCGGCGGGACAGGGCGCATCCTCGGAGTCACGACTGTCCACGAGCTGACCTCGGTGTCCACGTGGTCGTCGGTCGTGCTGGCGGCGTCGACACTCCCGCGGGAAGATCCGTGCGCTCTTCGCAGGCCAGCAAGGGATCCGGTGCGACGCCCACGGTGTGGGCGATAAGCCTGTGTAGTTGCCTGAGTCCTTCGGTGAGCGCCGCGGGACCAGGTTGCAGGATGTAGGTCGATTTGATCTCGTAGACATGACCGTGTTGGACGGCGGCGGTCCGGTGCCAGTCGGGCCGGGTCTCGATGGTCTTCTTCCGAACCGCCTTGCCGCACCAGGAAGCGATGATGAGCTCAGGGTCTCGGGCTACGACCTCCGCCGGACTCACGACCCGATTGGTCGCCAGGCTCTCGGTCCTCAGCTCCGGAAACAGTGTTGCACCGCCGGCGATGTCAATCAGTTCGTCGACCCACCGAATCCCCGAGATCAACGGGTCGTCCCACTCCTCGAAAAAAACCCGCGGCCGAAACGGAAACGCCTCGGCTGCTCGACGCGCCGTCTCGAGACCAGCCGCCAGCTCATTGGCCAGCGCGTCAGCGCGCTCCACGCGTCCGACGATGCCACCCAGCATGCGCACCATCTGGAGGATCTCCGCCACGCTGCGTTGATTGAACGTGAACACCGGCAGCCCGCGGCGAATCAGCTCGGCGGTGATGTCGGCCTGCAGATCGGAGAAGGCCAGCACCAGGTCTGGTCGCAGCGCCTCGATCTTGTCGAATCGCGCGTTGATGAATGCGGAGACCTTGGGCTTGGAACGTGCCTCCGGCGGCCGGACCGTATAGCCCGAGATGCCGACGACGCGGTCCCCTTCGCCGAGCCGATAGAGGGTTTCGGTCGTCTCCTCCGTGAGGCAGACGATCCGTTCAGGGAATCCCGAAAGCACCATGACGATTCCGGAAGGCCGAAGACGGCGGTGCCGCCCACGCAGGCACCGCCATCGTGGAACGAACCGGCATGATTCTACCTGGGCGAGAGTCCTGTCCGGGAGGTGCGCTCCGAGCAGAGTAGTCGCCCCGCAGCGATCCGGGGCGCTCATCGCGTGATCGGATGCCCGTCAGTCGTAGTCGGCGGCAGCAAGCGAGACGCGGATAATCTCGTCGTCGTTTCGCATGACGAGATGGCGGTTCGCGTAGGCGGGGTGGGACCAGACGACCCCACGGTCGCCCCACCGGCCGGTGGCGCCGCCGCGCGTGCGGGTGGCCGGGGCAATGAGCCGCGTGCGGCCGATCTCGGTGTAGCCCTCCGGTGTGAGGCGGGCCAGGATCAGCTCACCGGAGTCGTTGGTCACGAAGACCCGGTCGCCGTGCTGGACGAAGAAGGCGGCACCCCAACGCTCTTGCCCGACCAGCTCGATGGTCTCCCAGACCCGCTCACCGGTGCGCGCATCGAGACACCGCAGCTCGCCATAACTGCCAACGCCGTAGACGTAGTCGCCGATGATGAGCGGGGTCGTGATGAGCGCATGCAGGCCATCGGTCTGGCCCGGCAGCTCACTGCGGCTCTGCCCCCTCCAGAGTTCTTCCGCCGCCGGCCGATCGCTGTCGAGCCGGAGCATCAGTGACCCGCGAAAGAAATGGGTGACCAGCAAATAGGGACCCCTCGAGACCGGGGTGGCCACGGTCATGCCGCCGATCGGCCACTCGTGCTCCCAGTAGACAGCCCCGTTTTCCGGGTCGAGCGAGCTGACCCCGCGGGGGTGCCAGAGCATGAGCTGGCGCACGCCGCCCGCCTCGTAGATCATCGGGGCGCTGTACCCCGTCTCGGACACCAGCGGCAGGGCGCGCCAGATCTCGTCACCGGTCCGCTTGTCGAAGGCGACGATCAGCGCGTCGGGCTCGCCGCCCACCACCACGATGAGCCGGTTCCCGTCGACGAGCGGCGAGCTGCTGACACCGTACACCGGTACGGTTGTGCCGTACTCGGCCACGGTGTCGACCTGCCAGACGACCGCGCCGGTCGCGATGTCGAAAGAAAGGATCATCCCGGCGGCCCCGACCACGTAGACCCGGTTACCGTCTACGCTCGGGGTCGCGCGCGGCCCCGTCGCGAACGTGATGTGGATGTTGCGATAGGTGGCGGGCCACTCCTGGGCCCACAACAGCTCGCCGGTCTCCTCGTCGAGACACAGCAGCCGTTCGGCACCGTCCATCGTGCGGGAGCCTGGATCCTCCTGATAGTCGAGCACGAAGACCTGGCCGCCGGCGACCACCGGCCCGGCGAACCCGGCCCGGATCGGCACCCGCCAGGCCACCTGCAGTCCAGTGTCGGGAAACTGGTCGACGATGCCGGTCTCGGTCCAGACCCCGAGCCGGGTCGGCCCACGCCACTGGGGCCAATCGTCGGCATCCGCTGTCGCCGCGAGCAGGAATAGCGCGAGACAGGACACCGTCAGGTGTCGCAAGCGCGGGTGAGACGGAAGGTGCACGTGCATCCTGCGCGGAACTCGGAGGCGCGTTCGTCGCCTTGGTGATGAGAGCGCCCGCGGTGCGAGCACACGCTCCCACCCCGCTGCAACCGCTACCGGGTGTCTCGCGTCAGTTGAGCAGTGAAGCTCCGTCGGTGGTGGAGACGGTAGCCGATAGGCTGCAAACCTACCCCAGACTTCTGCCACAGGCAAGCCCTGCTAGAAAGCGCCCTGGCCCTCACCCCGGCCCTCACCCGGAGGGAGAGGGAGATGCAGGAGTGGTTCTTTCATCAGCTCTCTAGAACCGGAACAACCGGTTCATCTTGACCACGAAGCCTCGATTCCGCAGGTCGGTCCGCCGATCGGGCAGGAACGGGTCGGTGTCGCGGTCCTCGGTGTACACCACGAACAGCTCGCTCCCCGGGGAATACTCCCAGCGCAATCGGACGTTGGTGCTGAAGGTGTTGCCGCTGGAGTTGTGTTGCAGCAGCCCGCTGAAAAACATCCGCGGCGACACCGTGTAGCTCACGCGCACCCGGCTGAGGTTGGTGGCAAAGTTCCCCTCCGGCAGCTCCACCCAATTGAGCGACAGACTCGGCTCGACCGACAGCTGGGGAGTCACCTCGACCCGGCCCCGGCCCAGCTCGACCACGGTGATGTCACCGTTCCAGAGCTCGCCGGTCCCCACCGCGATCGACCCGCTGACGGGGCGCTGCTGACCGAATGCATAGCCGACCAGGACGCTTCGAAAGCCGTACCCGCCGACCGGCACGGTCACCCCCGGCGCGATGGTGAACGGCTGTCTGAGCAGCTCGTAGCGGTCGGTCGCCGAGACCGTGAAGCGATCGGAGTTCTCGAGCTGTACCTCGAACGCGACATCCTGTTGGCGGGTCTCGAGCACGCGGTCATCTGCAGACTGGGTGTAGTCCAGACCGGCCGACAAGCTGAACCGGCGGACCCAGTCGATGGAGCTGGGTCGCGGGCTGAACCGTCCTGACGCCGTGGTGCGACGGATGTTGTCCCGGCGCATGAAACCGATCTCGGGATTGAAGTTGTCCTCGATGACGAGATGCGCGAGGTTCACACCATAGCGGTCGCCGGCATAGTCGAACTGCGCGAGGTAGCTGGCATCCCGACCGGGCCTGTCGGCCGTCCGGGTGCGGGCGACATAGCCGAGCAGTGTCACGTCGTCGAAGAAGGCGAGCCGGCCGTCGATCCCGTAGACCTGGTTGGACCCGTCGCCGAGCAGCGACACCGAGCGGTTCGTGAAAATGCCGCCGATGGTGCTCCGACGCAAGATGTCCCGCTTGACCCGGAGGACGGTGAAGTTGGTGGTCTGGGCCCCGGACAGCAGCTCGTTGCCGGTCTGGATGTTCAACGCGCCGACGTCGAACGCGCCTATCTTCCCGGTCAGCCGCCCGCCCGCCAGTATCGGCACCACGTCGCCGCCCTGCAGCCCGATCCGCCGACTGAAGAACAGTGTGGGCGCCCCGGCGCCGCCCAGACCGGCACCCCGCGCGAAGTCGAAGTTGCCGCGCGCTTCGAGAAAGAACTCCCGTTTCTCCGGGAAGAACAGGCTGAACCGCGTCAGGTTCACCCGTTGCTCATCGACTTCGACCTGGGCGAAGTCGGTGCTGTAGGTGAAGTCGGCCGTCAGGTTCTGTGTGACCCCGTACTTGACGTCGAGCCCGAACTGCCCGTCCAGCGCGTTCCGCGTCGGGGAATCGGCGTCGATGTCGGTGGTCACGCCGCCGATGCCATACGGCTTGATCTCGATCTTGCGGCTTCCGGACGGGACCTCGATCCCGACGAGCGACCCGGCCTGCGAGACGCGCCACAGCCCGGCAATCACGCTGTTCCCGCGCGCGGCCGAGATCGGCAACGGCGTCAGATACGACGCCTCGGTCCGGCGCCGGATGATACGCCGCAGCTGGATCCCCCACACCTGGGTCGATGTGGGCCGGTAGCGCAGCGACTTGAACGGAATCTGGATCTCGACCGTCCAGCCGCCATCAAACCGAGCGGTTCGCGAATCCCAGATGGTGTTCCAGTCAGTGTTGACCCGCCCGCCCTCGTTCGAGATCGCGAAATCGGAAAACCCTCCGATCGGCGTCACCAGAAACGCCAGGCCGTTGCGCCGGTCGTAGAATGTGTCGAGCATCAGCGAGAACGAGTCGTTCTGCCGAAGCTGAATGACGTCCCGACGCATCTCGTTCGCCACCCACTCGCTCGGCGGGGCGGTGTCGTAGCAGCGCGCCGAGATGTAGATGCTGTCGTCGTCGAACAGGACCCAGGCCTCGGTGCGCTCGCTGCCGAGCGCACCTTCATCCGGAAGCTGCTGGATGAAGTCGGTGATGGACTGCACGGTCTCGTAGACCGGTTCGTCGAGCCGGCCATCGATCTGCAGTGGGGCCCTCAGCCGGGTCGCGCGCACCGTGGCCTGGCCTTGTCGGTCGCGGGAGATCACCTCCGGCGCCACCGGCGGCGGGGGACCCTGCAGCACCGCGAGCACGTCGCTGTCCAGCGGCTGGCCGGCCGCGGGAGATCCCAGGACGAGGACGAGACCGGCCACGGTCAACTGCTGCTTCGAAGACACGCTTTGATTGGGCGACGCGGAGGACGACAGTATAGACTTTCAAGGCACGAGGCCGTTCGCCACCTGGCCGAACAGCCTCGCCGGTTCACGCATCGGTCGGCGGTCCGGCCGAGCCAACAGGAGACACAACAACATGACTCATCGCGTGACGAACCGCCAGACGCCCGAGCTCGTGCGGTGTCTCGCGCTTGCCGTCTGCGTGCTGCTGATGGCCCCGCCGCTGGTCGCCAATGACTGGCCCGAATGGCGTGGCGCCGGACGCGACGGCGTGTGGACCGACACCGGGATCGTGCAGGAGCTGCCCGCCGAATTGACGGTGAAGTGGCGGGTGCCGGTCAACGCGGGGTTTTCCGGCCCCGCTGTCGTCGATGGCCGGGTGTTCATCACCGACTGGGCGGAGGATCCTGCGTCTCGGACGATGGACGGGACAGAGCGGGCGATCGCGCTCGACGAGGAGACCGGGGAGATCCTGTGGACCCGCGAGTGGCCCACTTCGTATCGGATGTTGATGGTCTCGTACGCCATCGGGCCACGGGCGACGCCGACGGTCGACGGGGACCGAGTGTACGTGGTCGGCGCCGCGGGCGATCTCTTCTGTCTGGATGTCGAGACCGGTGCCGTGATCTGGGAACGGCACTACATCGAGGAGTTCGACAGTTTCATCCCGACCTGGGGTGTCGCCAGCTCGCCGATCGTCGATGGCGATCGTCTGATCACCGTCGTCGGCGCCGAGCCTGGCGGTGTGGTCGTGGCGTTCGACAAGCGGACCGGGGAGGAGGTCTGGCGTGCGCTCGACGTGGTCGGGGAGATGGGGTACGGCCAGCCGATCATCATCGAGGCGGGTGGTGCCCGTCAGTTGATCGTCTGGCACGCCGCGGCACTGGTCTCGCTCAACCCCGAGACCGGGGAACTCTATTGGGCGGAGGAGTGGGAGGCTGGGGGCGGCATGTCGGTGGCCACGCCTGTGCACAGTGGCAACTACCTGCTGGTGACACAGTTCTACCGCGGCTCGCTGATGATGCGGCTCGACCAGGACCGTCCGACCGCCAGCTTACTCTGGAAGGGCCAGAGCCGAAGCGAAATGCCCGACCAGACCGACGGTCTGCATTCGCTGATCACCACACCGCTGATCATCGGCGACAACTTCTACGGTGTCGGCAGCTACGGCGAGTTGCGGGGTCTGGATGCGACAACCGGTGAGCGTCTGTGGATGAGCGACCAGATGGTCGCCCAGGGCCGGTGGGGCTCCGCGTTCATGGTCAAACAGGGCGACCGCTACTTCGTCAACAACGATGACGGGTTCCTCATCATCGCAGAGTTCACGCCGGACGGCTACGTGGAACACAGCCGCACCCGGCTGATCGAACCGACCGGCAGCTCCGGCTTCGGGCCCGCCCGCCGATGGGACCGAGCCATCAACTGGACGCACCCGGCCTACGCCAACCGGCATATCGTCCACCGAAACGACAACGAGATCATCCGCGCGTCCCTGGACGCCTCGGACTACTAACGGGAACATCCTCCCAGGAGACAGGAGGCAGGAGACAGGAGAAGCGGGAGGGCTACGCCGCCTTCTTCAGAGTCCTCTTTGAGGAGAGCGGTTGATGACTGCCGAGAAGGGATATTCGCGGCGGGACTTCGTGAAGCGGGTCGGCTCGGCGGCCGGCGCTGTGGCGCTGTCGCCCGCCGCCGTCGGGGCGAGCGGCCTGGCGCAGGCGCCAGCCGAAGCCCTGCCGATGCTTCATGAGACACCCCGATCGGTGTTTCCCACGCTGAACGGCCGGACACGCGGGTGGTTGCGCTTTCTGTGGGAGAAGGCGACCACCGACGACGACTGGAGCTCGGCCGGCGTGCCCCACCAGTGGTGGGACCGCTACTCCGCCCCGGTCGTGCTCAGCTACGGACGTTTCGACCTGTCGTTCTCCTCCTACGCCCTGCTGCTCATGGCAGACCAAACGCCGGCCTGGCGCGAGGTCTACACGCGGATCGCCGACGGATTCGCCGGCCGCTATCCGACCTACTGGGGCGCCATCGACTGGCTGACTCAGATTGGCGACGACCCGAAACGCGAGAACTATCCACCCCGGGTCATGGCGGGCATCCCCGAGCGGTTGCGCGGGAACTACAACCGATTCGGCTGGACCGCGAACGGTGTCGAACCGTGGGGGCTGCAGCCCGACCCGATCGGCGCCGACGGCTACCTCTTCTTTCGCGGCTGGTTCACCCTGCTGCTCTCGATCTACAAGTACGTCTCGGGCGACGACAAGTACACGCGGCCGTTCCCGGTGACCGGCTACCGGGACCAGATGTTCGAGTGGGACCACCATCGCATCGCCGAGCACATGGAGCGGCAGTATCAGGCGCATCCGGAGGGACCGCAGTGCGAGAACACCAAGATCTGGTTCTACTGCAACAGCGCCGGCGGTCTCGGCATGCATCTCTACGACCGGGTGTTCGGCAAACAGACACACCGTGCCTTCGAGAACTTCCTGGAGTATGCGGGCGAGAACTACATGGGCCTGTCGAACGACGGCGGGCTCGAGTGGGTCACGAGCTACTACGACCCGATCGTGAACCACAAGGCGAACGCCGGCCCGGCGGGTGGGATCGCGACCGCGTTCATGGTGCTGCCGCAGAACCGCGAGCTGGCGACGACGCTCTACGACGCCGCAGCCAACTCGCTCGGCTGGCGCGACTCGCAGCGACCGATTCGCGCGAATGCCACCGGTCTGCTCCTGGCCCGCGCGCTCGGTGACCACACGGCGATCGCCCGGCTGCGGGCCGCGGCCGAACGGGAATACGACCCTCGTTTCTTCGGCGACCACGACGAGAAGTTCGGTTGGTTCTTCGGGCTGAACGAGGCGTATCCGCGGGGCCAGCGGAGCGCGACCATGATGGTGTCCGAGGTCGGAAACGACGGCGACTGGATTCGGGCGTTCGAGGCGCCGTACATGGACAAGTTCGACGCACCCACCGTCGAGGGCGTCGACTTTCCCTCGCTCGGGCTGTATCAGGCGTGGAACGACACCGACAGCGGGACCCTCTACGTCGGCACCTATCCCACGTCACCCGACCGACGCGGCGTCGAAACGACCTGGCGCGTGACCAATCTGCCGAACACGGCAGACGTCTTCATCCTCTGCGACGGCGAGCCGTTCGACCGGTTCGAGGCGACGGACGACGGCACCATCAGGCTCGAGACGACGCTCGACGCCAGGCAGTATCAGATCTTCACGGGGTATCGGGGCCCAGGCGGGCCGCCGACGGCCAGACGGCAGGAGCCGCGGGCCGGTCGTGCAGCGGCGGGACTGGCGGCGTCCCGACCACCGGCTGACGACACTCGGGCGGCCACGCGAAGGGCGAGGAGCGAGATCGTACAGGGTGGCGGACCGACCTGTCCCTGCTGCTAAGGCTGTTCCGCCGCCGCCTCCTCGGCGCGGGCGCCGGACAGAATGCCGGCTATGGCGTAGTTCCCTTCGTGGCACGCATACTCGAATATCGACTCTTCCGACCCCTTCAACGGAATCATGAGGGTCCAGGGCTGGGCCCACGTGTCCGGGTCGTCGAAGGTGACCACGTACTCGACGATGTCTGGCGCGACCCGGGTGAACCGTTCGATGACCCGGACGTTCTCGGTGGCACCCCGGTAGGCGCCGCGGCGCGAGTAGTTGGTCGTCTCCACCACCAGCGTGTCGCCGTCCCAATGCCCGCGTGAGTCGCCGTGTAGCTGGCGCACCGTGGCATCCAGATGTGGCGAGTCGTCGATCGGGATGACACGCGCGTCGTGGATCAGCTCCTGCATGACGACGACGTGGTCGGCCGACTGAAAGATCTGAAAGTAGCTGTTGTAGCCGGCCAACAGATTCGGCACGCCATAGGAGATGCAGCGGTCCAGCATGCTCCGGCGCTCGTGCGAGTCGGCTCGGCCGCCCGTCGGGCGGGGCTGACTCCGGCGGCGCTCGCGCGCCTCCTCGGTGACGGGCGGAATGCGGCCGTTCGGCGGGTCGACGATGAGGGATGTCCGGTTGTCGAGCTCACGCTCGACCAGCCAGAACGAGTTGTAGTTCCCGGTCCCGGCATCAAACTCCCGGAAGTTCGGGTCCTCCAGCACCTGTTGAAACAGGAGGGGACCGAGGAGGTTGCCCGCCTGTTCGTTCGCGTGCAGCTCGGCCGCGCGGGCCTGATACACCGCCAGCTCCTCGTCTGTCAGCGACTCCTTACCCTCGAACGCCGCGGGGCGCTGCATCGGGGTCGCGCTGTTGTTCGCCCAGACGCCCTGGAGGTCCGGGTGGCCATCGGCGGTGCGCGGCACCCTCCAGTTCTGCTGCGCCCACGCCGTTCCGTACGTCAGGCAAACCACCGCCGCAATACTGATCGCGATCCGGCACCCCACTCGACGTCTCATCTCTCACCCTCCTTGTGCGACGGGTGTCGCACGGCCACCGCTGCTCGATAGCCACATTATAGTTCCGCGACAGCTCCGATGAGCCGACATTCGTCGGCAACACCACAACGAAACAGCGGATTCGATCCGAGCTGTCGCGAGTTCGCGGTAGAGTCGGGCGGGATGCCATCGTGGCGGCGCTGAGCGAACTGGGTCTGGCGAACCCGGGCGCCCTCAGCCGACCCGACGCGCTGGCCATCGGCCGGCGAGCCGGAGCGCGCTGGCTGATCCACGGCGGGTACCAGCGGGTCAATGCACAGATCGACCATCCTGCTCGACGGGGGCTCCAGAGCAGACGTGGGGCAAACCGGTCGACTACAGACGCACCCCTCGTCTGGACGCATCGCGGCTGCACCGTTTACATTGATATGGTTGTAGTGATATGGGTATATGTATGAAGACGACCGTCGAGATTCCGGATGCGCTCCTCATCGAAGCCAAGCAACTAGCAGCCAGCCAGCACACGACCGTCCGGGCGCTGATCGAACAGGGCCTGCAACGGGTGCTCGTCGAGAGGAAAGGGCGCGCGGTCCATCGGCTGCGGCAAGCGAGCTTCGCCGGCGAGGGCTTGCAGCCGGACGTGCGGGAGGGAGCCTGGGAACGCCTACGGGAACTGGCCTATGAGGGTCGTGGCGGATGATTGCCCTCGACACGAATCTTCTCGTCTACGCCCACCGGGAGGATTCTCCATGGCACGAGCCGGCGACACGGTGTGTGACGGCGCTGGCCGAGGGTCGGAGCGACTGGGCTATTCCATGGCCGTGCCTGCACGAGTTTCTCGCCATCGTGACCCACCCCCGTATCTATCGGCCTCCGACCCCGCCCGAGCTGGCCCTCGACCAGGTCGCAGCCTGGATGGAAACACCGACGCTGGTCCTGCTGGGGGAGTCCGTCGGGTACTGGGACCAACTGCGCGCCGCGGTGCTGGAAAGCCAGGTAACGGGCCCACGGGTGCACGACGCCCGGGTGGCGGTCCTATGCCTGCACCATGGCGTCGACGAGCTGTGGTCGGCGGACCGCGACTTTGGCCGGTTCGCGGGACTCAAGGTCCGCAATCCGTTGGTGTCGTAACGGCACCTTCCGAAGGGACCGCGCCCTCCCTGGTGAGGCGCTCTTAAACTATGGCCGCCCCGCGCGCGTCTATACTGAGGAGTGGTTGGAGGAGCCCGAGCATCATGACGACAACTCAGAGATTGTCCGCATCACTCGCCATCGCGGTACTGGTTGGGGGAGTGATCGCGCTCGTCACGGCCGAAGGACAGACCTCGGCGACACCGGTCGCCGCCCAGGGGCTGGCCACGGCGACGTTCGCGGGTGGCTGTTTCTGGTGCATGGAGCCGCCATTCGACAAGCTCGACGGTGTGATCTCGACGACATCCGGCTACACCGGCGGGGAACGGCGACATCCGACCTACGGCGACGTGTCGTCCGGCCGGACCGCGCACGCCGAAGCGGTCGAGGTGGTTTACGACCCGACGAAGATCAGCTACGCGCAGCTGCTCGACGTGTTCTGGCTGAACATCGACCCGCTGACCCGGAACCGGCAGTTCTGTGACGGTGGTGCGCAATATCGTACCGCCATCTTTTTCCACGGTGATGAACAAGAGCGCCTGGCGCGCGAGTCGAAGCAACGGATCGAAGACTCGGGCCGCTTCGACCAGCCGATCGTGACCCAGATTGTCGAGGCCGCGGAGTTCTGGACCGCCGAGGACTACCACCAGGACTACTACCTGAAGAACCCGCTCCGGTACAAGTTCTACCGGTTCAGTTGCGGCCGCGACCGGCGCCTCGACGAGCTCTGGGGCGACGAAAACCAGTGAGGAGCCTCGCGGCTCCTCGGGCTTCAGGCTACAGGCTTCAGACGCTCCCCGCGGAGGTACCGTGATCTATCGGGTCACCGCGCGGTTCAAGCCAGCCACGGCAGGGGAGCTCCGTCGCAGGCTCGACGACGGGACCATCGCCGCGCAGCAACCGGACGGCCAGGAGATGGTCGACTCGCTGCGTCGGGCGGTGGTAAAGGACGACGGCGAGGTCATGTGGAGCGAGCGCTGCTACTGTCAGCCGCCGCTGACGCATGAACGCGCGACCATCCTCGACCACTACTTCGACGACATCGTCACCCGGCCGATCGAGGACTATCAGGAGTACGACGGGCGGCCGTTCATGGACTACCTCGACGCGCTGGTCGAGACGCCCACGGCCCGGTCCGATGCCACCTGACTCACCGGCCTCAACACCGGCCGGCCGTGTGGCTACAGCCCGGGCTCGGCCAGGAGCTCCCGATACTCGGCGGCTTGGTCCGGTTTGTCCCACGCCTCGTACAGCTCGACGAGGTGTCTGACGGCCTCCTGCGTCTGGCGGTTGATGGAGATGTCTAGCGGACCGGCTGGACGCCCTGACCCTCTCGTGCGACGTAGAAGCGGTCGGCCGGCAGGGCGTCCACGGTCTCGACGAGACCGCTCGGCCAGCGAATCTCGAGCTTCGTGACCCGGTTGGAGCCGCCGAGCCCGAAATGTACCCGCATGTCGTTGTGTGAGAGGTAGCTGCTGCCGCTTCGCACTTCAGCCGTCTGCGTTCGCCCGCCCGCTTCGACGGTGACCTTCGCGCCGATGCCGTCGCGGTTGCTCTCGGTACCTACCAGCCGGAGCGTGACCCAGTGGCGACCGCCGGCCGTGTCGTTGCGGAGCAGCGTGGGCCGGTCGTTCAGATTGATCAGGAGCACGTCGATGTCGCCATCGTTGTCGTAATCACCGAATGCCGCCCCGCGGGTCGATTTTTCGACCAGCAGCCCGCCGCCGACCTCATCGGTCACGTCCCGGAACCGTGTGTCCCCCTGATTGTGAAACAGCTGGTTGCGCTGGAGGTACGTGGTGGTGAGGCCCTGCTGATCGACTTCGGGGACCACATGGCCGTTGGCGACGAAGATGTCGAGGAGCCCGTCGTTGTCGATGTCGACAAGCCCGACGCCCCAGCCTAGATATGGCAGCGTCGGCGGGACGATGCCGGCGGCACTGCTGACGTCGCTGAAGAATCCCGCGTCGCTGTTTTCGTACAGCGTGGTGTAGTCTCCGGAAAAATGGGTGACGATCAGGTCGAGACGCCCATTGCCGTCGTAGTCGCCGGCATCGACCCCCATGCCTGCCTGTTCTCGCCCGGTGGCACTGAGTGCGACGCCGGCGACGAGACCATCTTCCGAGAATGTCCCATCGCCGTTGTTGGAGAAGAGGAAGTTCGGCTCTGAATCGTTCGCTACGTAGATGTCCGGCCACCCGTCGTCATTGAGATCGGCAAACACCACGCCGAACCCGTAGTAGTCGGGGCCGTGAACGCCAGCTGCCTCCGTGACATCCGTAAACGTCCCGTCGCCGTTGTTCCGATAGAGCGTATCCGGCTCTCCGGGCAGTCCGACCGGACCACACGCGACCTCGATTCCCAGGTAGCGGCAGCCCGACGCGTCGCCGCGCTTGGGAACCTGCTCGTCATCGAACGTCAGGTAGTTGGCCACATAGAGGTCCACGTACCCGTCCCGGTCATAATCTCCGAAGGCGCAGTTGGAGCCCCAGTGCGCATCGCCGACGCCGGCGGTGGGGGTGACGTCCGCGAACGTGTCGTCGCCGTTATTGCGGAATAGCACGTTTGGCCCGAAGGCAGTCACGTACACGTCCTGGAAGCCGTCGTTGTCGTAGTCAGCGACGCAGGTGCCCATGCCCCAGCCAAGCGTGTCCAGACCGCGACCTGGCGTCACGTCGTCGAAGGCGCCTCGGCCGTCGTTCTCGTACAGCACGACCATCGGGCTGCCACCCTGTTTGAACGTGTCGAGTGTCGAGCCGTTGACGACAAGCAGGTCCAAATCGTCGTCGTTGTCGTAGTCGAAGAAGGCGGCGCCGTTTCCGTTGATCTCGACGATGTAGTCTTTCGACAGCCCGCCCGAAACGTTGAGGAGCGTGACACCCGCCTGCTCCGCAACGTCCACGAGCGTGATCGCGTGATCCGATGCGCGCGACGGCGCTGTCAACGACGACAGCAGCAGGAGTACCGGAATCCAGGCGGATCCAGCCACTCGCGTCCCCGCTCGGTCCCACCGGCCTGGGTCATCGTCCATTGCGCTGGTGTGCTGCCCGCATCTGTTCGTAGATCGCTCGTGCCCGCTCGCTCTCTTCCACCCGGCCGACCTCCAGGTAGGCATCCGCCAGGTAGAGGCGAACGGCCTCGGAATCATCGTCCACCTCGGCCGCCGTCTCGAAGCTCTCGATCGCTTCTTCGACCCGCCCAGCGTCCATCAGGGCCAGTCCGAGGTTGGTGTGGGCCGCGCCACTTGGGTCCAGGTCGACCGCCTTGCGCAACAGCTCGATAGCGCGGTCGAGCTGTCCAGCGCCCGCAAGACCGAGCGCCTCTTGATTCAGCGCGTCCAGTTCGCGTTGCCGCCGCGCGCGGTCTTCGCCCTCGGACTGTAGTCGGGAGTATTCGGCGATCTCGCGCCGGCCTTCTTCTACCTCGCCGCTCCGAATGAGTGCCTGACCGAGTGCGTATCGCGCCTGCATGTGGTCTGGGTTCTCCGCCAGCGCCCGACGGGCAACGGTCACCGCCTTCGCGAACTGTCCCCGCTGCAGCTCGATCTGCGCCACCCTCGCGTGCGCTTCGCTGTTCAGCGGATCGAGAAGCAAGAGCACCAGATACTCCGTGTACGCCTCGTCGAGGCGACTCCCCTCCATGAACAGGCGGGCGATTCCCGAGCGCGGGACCACGGTGTTCGGGTCGACCGCAAGCGCGGCCCGGAACGACCCGATCGCCTCGTCCAACCGCAGCTGCTGCACATGAATCTCGGCAATGCTCAGATGGAGCCTGCCCACCGCCACGAGCGGATAGCGTTGGAGCGCGTCGCGAAACGCCGCGACCGCCTCCCGGTTACGCGCGACGCTTTGGTGAAAGCGTCCGAGGTTTTGATGCGCCACACCCGACCGCGAGTGTGCCGCGACCGTCGCGTTGACCTCCGCCTCGACCGCTTCGTTCGGCTCGACCGCCAGGAGCGCCGTTTGACGTGACGTGCGGAGACGCTCGTCTGCAGGCTCCAGAGCCAGCGCGGCGTTGAACTGCATCACCGCCGCGCCGATGTCGTCGGCCGCCCAGTAGGCATTGCCCAGCAACCGGCGCGCCTCGCTCGAGGCCGGATGCTGTCTTACCGCGGTTTCGAGATGATCGATGGCCTCGCCTCCGTTCATCTCCGACAGCGCGTGGCCGGCCAGCCGAAGCCGTGGCGTCTCGAGCGTCGGGTCCAACCCGAGGGCACGTTGAAACGCCTGCTGCGCCTCGTCCGGTTGCTCGAGCGCCATCAGCAGCTGCCCGAGGGACACATGTGCGGCAGCGCCGGCGGACGGGTCCGCCGCCGCACGACGCGCCGTCTGGAGCTGCTGCGCTGGGTTGTCACCCAGGTCGGGGACGTCTTGAGTCAACGGATCGATGCGGATCGCGTCGCGCAGCGCCGCCACGGCCTGTTCGTAGTCGCCGGTCGCAAAATGTCTGGCCGCGCTCTCGTACGCGGCAGGCAGGAACCCGGCCAACCCGCCACCGGCTCTGGCCAACAGATCGACCGGCGCGTGCCTCGTGTCGAAACGGCTCCGTTCCCCGAGCACGCGTGACCTCACGCTGTCACTGAGCTGCAGACCGGGCGCGCTCCAGAGATCGTCGAGCCGTCGCTCGGCCGCCCCGACGAACGCCTGACGCGCGGCAGTTGCTTCCGCGGTCCGTCCTCGCACTCGGTACGCCGACGCAAGCTGATAGAAGTTGAGGGCAGCGCTGGGGTCGGCCAGGGTCGCCGTGTGCAACGCGTCGGCCGCGAGCTCTGGCCGGGACTCCGCGAGATGAATTCGGCCGAGCAACGCGTATCCGTCCGGGCGTGTCGGATCAAGCTCGATCGCTCGTTGGCACTCGCGGCGCGCGTCGTCGATTCGGTGCCGGTCGAGATATACCTGCGCCAGGACGACTCGTGCCTCCGGCGTGCCGATGGGGCCAGCCACGCGTGCCAGCGTCCCGACCGCGTCGCCCCACGCCGCGAGCGACGCATCCATTGTGTCGAGGGCCGCACGGAGCCGGTACCCTTCGTTGCCGTAGGCGCCCCCCAGGTCGGCGACGAAGCCGAGCATTGTCTCGGAAAAACGCCTTTTCGACTCTTCAACCGCGTCGTAGGCCAGAAGAAATCGTCGAAGATCGGCCTCTGGCTGGCCTGCGGCGGGAGCTGCTGAGAGGACCACGCCAACGGCGAGCGTGGTGGCCAGAGCGCCAACTGGGCGAGACATGACGGTGCGAATCGACATGAATCTTGCACCAACCGCAGCGCATCTCGACGCGAAAGGGCCCACGGACTGCTACCGCGTTGAGTATAGCGCGCTCGTGCAGACGGGATACAACCGGGACCGCTCCGGCGAAGACCAGCAGGGTGTCCACTCGGTCGCTTGACCTCCCATGGAGACGGGTTACCATAGGAGGCTTGGATACAATGCGTTGCCACCGCAGCACTCTGTCGAAGCGCACACAGTCTTGGCTGTGTGCCTGCGTGGTCGCTCTGGGTGTGGGTATCGTCGCGAACCCACGGGCCCAGACGACGCCACAACAACGGTCACCAAGCGACGAGGACACTGCCAATCAGTCCGCGACCTTCCGTGCTGGTGTGACCCTCGTTCGGACCGACGTCATCGTTCGCGATGAGAACGGTATGTTTGTGCCCGACCTGACGCCGGATGATTTCCGCATCGAGGAGGACGGCGTTCCACAGGAGATCGCGTCGCTCGTCCTGGTGCATGGTGGGCGGGTGTTCAACCAGCTCACCCCCCCGGCACCGGTCCAGGAGGGGATCATCCTTCCAACGCGGCAGGTAGCGAACAACACCGCGGGGCGCATCATCATCTTTTTCGTCGATGCGCTCCATCTGCAGCCGGAGATTACTCCCAAGGTCCGGCATTTCATCAAGGAGGTCGCAGATATCCTGGTTCACGAAGGGGACCTGGTCGGCCTCATTTCGAACGGCGCGACGGCGAATGCGGTCGATCTCACCTATAACCGTGCCCAGCTATATTCCGCGGTGGACCACATCATCGGGAGTGGATTCAGTCCTCGTGATTTGATCACCACGATGCAGGAGGGACCCAATGGGCCGGCGGAGCTAGCCTGGCGTGCCCATCGCGCCTTTTGGACCGTCAACCTGCTCATCGAGAACCTCGAGTCCATCGTGGATCGTCGGAAGGTGCTGATCTACGTGAGCACGGGGTATGACCTGAATCCCTTCGCGCTGCAACGTCTGTATCGTGACAACCGGCCAGACCGGGACTTGCGGGACCGTCCCCTCGACCTGGCCGACGGCGCAGGTTTTGCGCCCGACCTCTTCGACCCAATCGGGAGGGTAGAGCGTCAGGGCGCGGTGTTTGCCGATGGGGAGCTGACCGGAGAGCTGAACGAGCTGACGCGAGCGGCCAATCGGGCCAACACCACCTTCTATACGATGGACCCGCGCGGCCTCATTTCAGCCCCCGACCTCGACTATGACGTGCCGTTCGACGCCTGGCGGGAGCACATGTCAACGACACGGTCCAGCCTGCGGTCGCTGGCCGAGCTGACCGGGGGCATCTCGATCGTCAACACCAACAACTTCGACGCGCTGCTCCGCCAGATCGACGCAGAGACCAGCGACTACTACGTAGTGGGTTTCTACACGGACAACCCGGACCCGACCAATCGCACGCGCCAGCTCGCTGTGAGCGTGAACCGCGACGGTGCTGCGGTCCAGTCGCGGACGTCCTACACGTTCAGCCGAACCGGGGTCCACACCCCGTAGTGTGCGACGCGTCATGACCGTCATCGCGAGAACCGGGTTCGTCGCCTTTCTCGCACTGGTGCTGACCGCGGCAGGCACGACTCAAGACACAGCCGCTATCGCAGGCGAGGTCGGGGTCGTGCTCCGTGATGACCTGGACCTCGAGACCGTCGACTATCACGTGGACGGGACCGAGGTCACACTGTCGGGGCGGGTGCCGACGCTCTGGGTCAAGACGCAGGCCATCGACCAGGTGCTTGAGATTGATGGCGTCGAGACTGTCGCGAGCGAGCTCAGCATTCCCGAGGTCGAAGACGATGACGAGATCGCACAAGCGGTCGGGTCGGCGATTCAAAGATATCAGCACAACACGATCTGGGACTACGTCGAAGGCGCGGTCACCGACGGCGTCGTCACGCTCAGCGGGAGTGTCACGCCAGACCGTGACAAGCCCGCCGAGCTGTTCGAACGCGTTGCGAAGATCAAGGGCGTACAGGACATTAACCTCGAGATCAGGCGCCAGTCGTCCTCGCGACGCGACAGGGATCTGAGAATCATCATCGACCAGAGGGTCCGACGCCATCCGACATTCTCCCAATTCGCCATCCTCCCTGACCCGCCTTTCCGGATTCTCGTCGACCGGGCCGTGGTGACGCTCGTCGGTTCAGTGCGGGGCGACGTCGAGAAGCGCGTGCTCGAACAGATCGCCCGCCAGGCGTTCGAAGTAGATCGCGTGGTCAATCTCCTTCAGGTCGGCGGCCGATAGGGCAGCAGCCCGTCGTAAAACCCCGCGTCGCACCGAGACCGGCGTTGCGCGCGGCTGACAAGGCGGGACGAGGGAGAATACCGGGCAGTATTCGACCGAGGAGCAACGCCGGCAGCCGGGATGCAGCGCCGGTCGAAGCGAATGATCTTCGCTGGCAACAAAGAACGTAGCGGGAAGGAGCTCATACGCTGTCGCTCTCTCGTCGCCGAAATGTGTGAATCTATTCACGAGGCATGATGTTTTTACTTGAAGCTTGAAGATCGTGCTAAGCTAAGCCATCAGTCGTATCAATCGTCTTTATTTTCGGGGAGGGATATCGTGAGAAAACTTTCCGTTTTTGCGGCAATCGTGACACTCGCTTGTGTGACGGCGACCTCGGCGTCGGCCCAGATAGGTCGCGCCGAGCTGCGCGGAACGGTGACCGACGAGTCTGGCGGCGCGCTTCCGGGTGTGACCGTGGTCATCACCCACCAGGCCGCCGGCACGTTTCGCGAGCTCGTCACCGGTGCGGGGGGCAACTACTTTGCGGCCCAGCTCATACCCGGGGTGTTCACCATCACGGCCCAGCTGCCCGGATTTAGGGGGTTCGAGCAGACCGACTTTGCCCTCGGGGTCGGAATGACCCTGGACCTGGACATCACCCTCGGGGTCGGCGGAATCGAAGAAACCATCACGGTCTCGGGTGCAGCGCCGATCGTCGACCTGACGTCGGCCGAGGTCGGTGGGACGGTCACCACTGGCGAGCTGATCGACCTGCCGACCGGGAACCGGAGCTACTTTGCCGCGGTCTCCTTGTTGCCTGGAATCCAGTTCCAACCCTCCTCGAGCCTGGGCAACGACTCCATCATCGCCAACGGGCAGACCCAGGCTGGCAACTCGGTCGGCTTCGATGGCGCGGCGAACAACGACGACTCCAGTGGCACCGGCGCGGGCGGTCAGGTCCGCGTGCCGATCGAGTCGGTCGCGGAGTTCCAGGTGCTGACGAACCAGTTCGACGCCGAGTTTGGCCGCGTGCGTGGGGCGATCGTCAACTCGATCACCAAGCAGGGAACCAACCAGTTCACCGGCGTGCTCTTCAATTACTTCACCAGCGAGACGATGACGGCGGAGGACTACTTCGTCAAGAACAGCGCCACGCTGGAAAAGCCGGCGACGAGCAAGAAGGAGTTCGGCGGGGTCCTCGGCGGCCCGATCATCCAGGACAAGGTGCACTTCTTCTTCAGCGCCGAGCGGCAGCTGGTCGCGCCGAGCCGGTCGCGGGAGTATGCGAGCCGCCCGGACCTGAACTTCACGCTCTCGGAGAACTGGAAGGCGCTGAACACGTTGATGCGCCTCGACCAGCAGATCAACGCCAGCAACTCGTGGGCGTTCCGGTGGCTGCGTGAGGATGCGCCGCAGTTCAACCTGATCGGCGGTGGCTCACGCAATACCAAAAACTTCATTCAGGACGAGACCGACAACGATCAGATCTGGGTCGGGACCTATACGAGCGTGATCGGGTCCAACAAGGTCAACACCGTCCGCATCTCGGCGACGAGCGAGTCGTTCTGGCGGGGCAACCCGTGCTGGCGTGAGCAAAACAGCGTTGGCACTGGCGCCCAGAAGCTGTGCCCGCCGCAGTGGACGCAACGCACCTTCAATGAAAACACGCGTGCAGGTGCGAGCGGCCGGGATGACGAGAACTCGCAGTGGAACAACACGTTCTCCTGGTTCGTGCCCGACAAGAAGGGGGACCACGACATCAAGTTCGGGATGACCTACCACCGCACGCGACTCACTCCCACGATTGAGAGTGACCTCGGCGGTCGGTTCAATTTCGACGGCGACCTCAGGTTCGATCCGAACAATCCGTCGACCTATCCGGAACGGCTCCGCGTCCGGGTCGGCAACCCCTTGGGGCAGACTTTCGACTTCAACCTGCGGACCTATGAGGTGTTCGCGCAGGACAAGTGGGCGATGACCGACCGGCTGACGGCATCGCTAGGGGTTCGGTACGACCTCGAAGTCTTCCGGTCCGGCGTCACGGACAACCCGATGTTTCCGAGTGGCGGCGACCCGATTGACACCAACAACTTTTCCCCGCGTCTCTCGCTCGCCTATGACCTCACGGGTGACGGCCGATCGGTCCTGCGTATGGGCTACGGCGGGTTCTACGACAAGACGACCATCGACGCGACCGACAACGTCCTGCAGTACGAAAAGTACGCCGATTCGTTCGTTTATTCGTGGCCGCTGAACAGCTCCGATCCGGGACCCGGGAACGGGGTGTTGCCGACCGATTCGATGCTGTTGAATTACGGGACAAAAGATAAATGTCCGGCGCAGCTCGCGGGTGTCGCCTGCCCGGAGGTGGATCATGCTGCCATCGCTTTGCTGTTCCCGGCGGGGACGGTGCAACGGAATCTGGGGGACGTCTACTTCGACTCGCCCAACCGGCGACAGCCATGGATGCACCAGCTGACGCTGGGGTACGAGCGGGAGCTGGGGCAGTTGATGTCGTTCTCGGCCGACTTCATCCGGTCGATGGGCCGCGACATGCTCGGGCGGATCGACTACAACATTCCGACCCGGACGGGCACCGGGCGGAACGACCCGCTGCAATTCGGCGGCACGTTCGGCGACACGTTTGGCAAACTGGGGGGCGACCCCGACTTCGTGAACTTCCAGAACAACGTCATCGTCATGGAGAGCCTCGGCACAACGAACTACGACGCGTTGAACATCCAGATGGAGAAGCGGTACTCCGACCGGTGGGGGGCACGTCTGGCCTATGCGCTCGGGTACTCCCGGGGTAACACCTTTAACCTGCACCAATCGATCGTCACGCAGGTGGGGAACGATCTCAACCTCGACGAGTTCCACCAACCTGCCCTGACCGACCGGCGGCACATCTTGACGCTCAGTGGGCGGACGGAGTTGCCGGGTGGCATCACGGCGAGCGGCGTGCTCCGCTACATGACCGGGCAGCCGATGACGCTCCACAACACCAACTTCGATCTCAACCGGAACGGCAAGTCGCCGGATCCGATCGCGGCTGGGACCTACACTAGTGCCTCGACCACCCATGGCATCACGGTGCAGAACACCGGTGGCTTCGGTGGGGCGCGGCCACTGGACTTCCTGCAGCTGGATCTGCGGCTTGGCTATCGCCTGCGGCCGGCCCAGGGCCAATCGGTGGACATCTTCTTTGATATCTTCAACCTGACCGACCGTGCGAACTTCAACAACCCCACTGGGGACATGCGGAGCGGCAACTTCTTGAGGCTGACTTCGCTCCGGGGTGGCAGCGGGTTCCCGCGGCAGTCACAGTTCGGTCTTCGGTACGGCTTCTAAGGAGCGCCGCCGTCAGACGGACGCAGGGCCGGGCGCGCAGAGCGCCCGGCCCTTTTTTGTGTGCGTTTGGCCGCGGCTCACTTGTGCCGGGGTCAGGGCTGGATCTGGGCGAGGATGCTCCCCGCCTGCTCGGCGAACCGGCCGTCCGGTTCCCGGTCGAGGTAGAGCGTGAACTCGGCCGCCGCCTCGGCGACCTGACCGGCGTTCAGATTCGCCATGCCGAGCCAGTAGTGGGCTTCGCCGTGTTCGGGGTCGAGCGCGAGGGTGCGTTCGAACTGCTGCCTCGCGTCGTCGAGATTGCCGAGGTTCCAGAAGATCAGGCCCTGGTCGAACACCGCGGTCGCGCTGTTGCCCCCGGCGACGGCGCCCGAAAGTCTGATCGCCTCGGCGCTGGCCTCGGCCGCATCAGCGAACCGCCGCTGCGCGTTATAGACCTCGGCCAATCCCTCGTACGACGCCGCGTTGTCCGGCTGCAACGCGAGCGCCGCCTTGAAGGCGGTCTCGGCCTGCGCGTAGTCCTCCATCTGCGTGTAGAGGATGCCGAGATTCCGCCGGCACTCCGCGCACTCGGGCACGGTTTCGATCGCACTGTTGAGCAGCGTCACCGCCTCGTCGAGGTCGCCGCGGCGCGCCGCGGCGAGGCCGCGGTTGAATGCGTCGGTGGTGGCTTCGGCTGCCTCGAGCTCCGCCAGCTGCTCCTCAGACAGGCTCTCCCTGACCACCTCGTCGGGTGACAACAGCTCCATGTTCATCTCGAAGGACTGACCCGCCAGGAGGGTGACGGTGCCGGTGAGGGCACCAACCCCCTCCTTGCCGGCCGAGACGCTGTAGGGACCGCGCGCCAGCCCCATCTGTATGAACTCCCCCTCGTCGTTCGTGGTCAACTCGAATTTCCGAGCCACCCCCCCCTGGAACTCCACCACGACGCCTGCATCCGGCACGGGCTCGCCGTCGGAGTCGGTCACCACCCCGTAGATCCTGGCGCTCATCTGAGCCCTCGCTGCTGAAGGGAGCGCCAGCGTTGCTCCCAACGCCGCGAGGAGTAGACACGACACACAGCTGAGTCTGATCTGAGACATGGGATCGCGCCGATCTACCGAAACCTCGCCGGCACCGCACGCACGGTAATCGGCTCGTTGCTGTTCACCGCAATCTGGACCTGGGGCGGGACCAGGCTCCTGGCGCCGGCGTAGACGACCAGATACTGGTTGGACAGCTCGAAGGCGAGCCGTGACAGGACTTCCCCGAGACCGTTCACGGTCGAGAGATCGACGCGATGTCCGCCGGTCTGCTCCGGTCCGATGTCCAGCATGAGATCCCGCGCGCGATTCGCCCACGACGGAAACGCTGCCAGCCCGAACGTGCCCGTAAAGCTCATCCGCACCCTGGACGTACGCATGACAACGGCGTGAACGGCCGCGCCGGCGGCGCGCAGCCGCGTCACGACCGGCTGGGGGTCCTGTTCGCTGAAATCGACGCCGGTCGTCGTCACGACAACCACGACCGGGCGCAGCGCCTCCCGCTCGGCGAACCCGCCCGCCGCGTCGTTCAGCGCGTTCACGAGATAGGTTGCCGTATCGGGACGACTGAAGAGCTTCGACATGCCCGCCTTCAGCCTGTCGAGACGGGTTGTCGGCTGGACCAGGACCTGGCGCGTACCGCCAAAGGTGATCACGGCGATCTCGTTGCCCTCGTGCAACTCCTCGACAAAGCTCTCGAGCGCGCGACGGAGGTCCCCTATGATCGGCCGCGCCGCCATGCTGGTGTCGACCAGAATATCGACCTGCATCGGCGCCGTCGCGGGGCCGGCGCGAAGCACCTCTCGATCGATGCCATCTTCTCTGATGAAGAAATCGCTGTCGCCGAGACCCTGAAGCGGGGAGCCGGAGTCCTGGAGAACACTGACGTACAGCTGACGTTCCACCGCCAGGGTCTGCGCGTTCGCCGACCGAAGCGCCGCCCCCGTCATTACGCCGGACAACAGGACCACACCCAGCAGACACCGCCTCACCGGACGAGGACACACACGCCACGGTGGTCGACACAGCCGAGATGGCAGTGGTCTGATGAGCATCGATTCAAATTGTAGTTGGCTGGTAAACACACTTCAATGGATTTACACGATCGTAGGACCTCAAGGTCCGTACGCCCCACGCCGAATCGTCGACACGGGATGATCCAGGGGCGCACGTTCGGGAAACGAGAGGCTAGGCAGGCTAGACATCTCCGAAGGCGAGATCGTCACGTTTGGATCAAGTTTTCGCGACACCGGAGATGTCTAGGGCGGCTTCCCGTCCGTCGTGACGGTGGACCTCACTCCAAACCGGATGATGCTGACCCGAAGACTCCCGGGACCCTCGCCCTCGGGGCGCTCGTAGCGAACTAGATGCTGCGTCGCCAGCACCCGACTCCGGGACCTGATCCTCTCTGCGATATCAACCAACGGCTGGTCCAGGCTCGACCCCAGGAGGATCGACGTGTAGGACCCACCGGTCGCGCTGCTCAGGTCGCGGCCGACCGCTTCCGGCACGGACATTCGGCGCTCGAACGACGCCGGCCTCGGCGTGGACATCACCAGCGTGTGTACGGTGATGCCATTCCGCTGCACCCGCTCGATGAGGGAGTCGAATTTGGCGACGAGGTCTGCACTCGAATCAGTGCCATCTGCCGACACGATGACGATCACAGGACGCTGGAGCTGACTCCCGGCCGCGAGCCACTCGCTGGCCTCGACCAGGCCGTCGAGAAGTCGCGTCGATGAGTCGCTCTCGACCGCGATCCGGTCGACTCCGTCGCGGATCTCGCCCCGATCGAGTGCCGCTCGCAGGACCCACCGAGGCCGTGGCGACAAAGCCAGCAGGGACATCGACTGATTCGCCCTCAGACGGTCGAAGAAGGCGCGCAGCCCGTCCTGCATCCGGCTGAACGCGCGTGACGCCGCGCCACCGTTGTCCACGAGAACCGTCAGCGTGATGGGGAGGTTGGCGCCTCTCACGTCGAGGACGGGGTACGCGACGCCATCCACACGGACCACCACTTCCGCCTTTCGTAGATCGTCCACGATCGCACCGGTCCGCCGGTCGAAGACCTGGACGTAGAGCCGGCCCTGAGCATGCACTGGTAGCGGATGGACACCCGAGACGGCGAATGCCAGGGTCAGGCCGATCCACCCACCTGCAGTACGCTTGCAGGCACGCCACCGTGTTTGAGCCACGCCGTTATCCTACTCGCCCCAGTTGCCGGTAGCGCAAAGACGTAGAGCGCGTTGCCGTTGTCAGGCTCGTCCGGCGCCATCGTTCGTGTGGATGTTGTTCCCGAAGGGGTACCGCCACTATACTCCCGTCCACTCGCTCACTCGGCGTCTGAGGGCCTCGGGTAGCCCAGCCGATACCAGACGGGACAGAGCAGCAGCCCCGCCAGCAGGAGGCCACCGACCCAGACCGGCCTGAACGGCAGCCACAGCGGGGGCGGACTGCCGACCAGCCAGGTGCCGAGACCGACCAGCAGACAGAACACCGAGAGCGAGCAGGTGACCATGGCGCCCAGGGCGCGCCACAGCCGCCGGGCGCCCGCGTCGTCGCGGTCACCGGCGCCGGCCGCACGCGCGACCGGGCCCCAGAAGCCGACCGGCCGCACCCGCTGGTAGAACGCCCTCAGCCGCGCCTGGTCCTCCGGCCCCTTGATCCAGATCGCCGCCAGCGCCGCCGTCGTGGCCACCGTCGCCATCAGCAGCAGCCGGAGCGCCTGCTGGTCGTCGTCGAGATAGAGGATGAGGAACGGCGCGACCACCAACGACACGAGCATCGCGGCGATCTCCGCCCAGGCGTTCATTCGCCACCAGATCCAGCGCAGCACCTGCACCACGCCGAGCCCGGCGCCGAACAGCAGGCTGATCTGCCACGCCTGGTTGATGGAGGTGAGCTGGGTCATGATCGCAAGCGCGATCACGAGGATGATGACGTTGGCCCCGCGTGCGACCCAGACCAGGGCGCGGCCGCTCGGCTCGGTCTTCAGCCACGCCTGACAGATGAACCGCTTGTAGATGTCGTTGGTCCAGTAGGAGGCCCCCCAGTTCAGGTGGGTATCGACGGTCGAGGCGAGCGCCGCCAGCATGCCGGTCAGCATCAGCCCCATCACGCCGGGCGGCAGCAGCTCGGCCATGCCGCGGACGTAGGTGGCCTCGCGGTCCGCCTGCATGAGATCGGAGGCAAGCCCCGGCGCCGGCGGGAAGAGCACGAGCAATCCGATCCCGAGCGGCAGCCAGAGCAGGCTGCGCGCCAGCACCTGTGTGAAGGTGAAGACGACCGCCGCCGTCTTCGCATCGCGGTCGCTGCGACAGGCCATCGCCCGTTGCGCCAGATAGCCGGTTCCGTCGGAGACATGATTGATCAGCCACAACAGCCCGAGGAGCGAGAGGGTCGTCAGGGTGACATCTTTCCCGCGACCCGGGGTGAAAGCGAGGATCTGGTCGGGCAGGATGCCGCCCGGTCCACCACCGGCAAAGGTCTCGTAGACCCGGTCGGTCATCGCGCCGAGACCGCCGACCTCCCGCACGACAAACGTCGTGAACGCCAGCGTGCCGAGAAACATGATGGCAATCTGGACAACGTCGGTGGCGACCACGCTGCGCAGACCGCCGGTGGCCGAGTAGAACGCCGCAACCGCCAGGATCGTAGCGAGCGAGATGAGGTTGTTGGCCGTCTTGACCCACACCTCGGGGTCGTCGAGCCCACCGATCGTGAGCGGCATCCCGACCGACTCGACCAGGCTCACCACCGGCCGTAGCAGACCAGCCGGCAGCCACTCGTTCCAGAGCAGAAACGGCTCGGCGATCTTAGCAGCGGCGAACAGCACCCAGGCCAGCGCCACGCAGTTGATGACAGTGCCAACGTACACCGCCTTGACGCCACGGAGCACCGCCGCCGGCGTGCCGCCATAGCGCACTTCGGAGAGCTCGGCATCGGTCACGACCCCGGCGCGACGCCAGGCTCCGGCCAGCACGAACCCCATGAGCAGGAACGTGGCGGCGAAGATCCAGAGCTGCCACAACCCGAAGATTCCCGCCGTCGCGACGATCCCGGTGACCAGCAGCGGTGTGTCGGCGGCGAACTGGGTCGCCGCCATGCTGAGCCCCGCCTTCCAGCCAGGCAGGGTCCGGCCGGCGAGGAAGTACTCCTCGAGGTTCTTCGAGGCCTGCCGCCGGTTCCGGAAGCCGGCGCTGACGGCGTAGGCGATGAAGGCGACGACGATCAGCGCGTCGACCGTGCTCACGCGTCAATCCTCCCACGACTTGAACCCTCACGTATCCAATCCGAACACCGCGACGTCGGCGAACGCACGTGCTCGCAGATACCCCCGGTCGGTCAGGTGCAGGAAGTCGGCCGCCAGTCCGGGCGCACCCGGGGGCTCTGTTCTCCGCAACGTGCAGGCTGCCCGCATGCTCCAGGTCGATGCCTGGCGGGATGATTGTCGGCTCGAGCACGTCGAAGTACGGACCAGGAATGGAACAGGCGCGTAGAATGGGTGGGTGGTTTTTCGCGACAAGCGTGGTGTGGAGTACGACCCCGTGCCGCTGCCGACACATGAGGTGACCGTCGCCGTGGCGGTCGACGCGCGAATCGTGAGACGCACGGTCACCAGGAAGGCGGTGCCCGTCTATGCCGGCACCGACGGTGCCGAGCTCGCGGAGCAGCCCCGTGGCCACCGACGACACTGGAGCGACCGGCAGTGGCTCGCGTTCGAGGAGCACCGGCGTCTCGAGGTGGAGCTGTCGAGAGATGACGAGCCGGTCGCCGCGGTCTGGGTCGTCAAGCCACACGATCCAGCCTCGACCGATTCCCCCTGAGCCACGTGACCGGTTAGGGCCGGTCGAGGGCCGGTTCGCGCTCACCACGACAGCCTCCGTTCAAGGAGTCTAGCCCCCGCGTCGCGGGGCTGTGAGAACAGCTCGTTTCGCGCTAGCGAGGCGGAGCCAACCGGGTCGGGTCGGTCTGAGGCGGAGCCTCGCCAGCACTGGCCGGCAGACCGATCGGACGACCCGCCGCATCATTGGCACGACAGCACGATGACCAGTTGACATCTGATGTGTGATGCGAGATGCTGCCGTAGTGCGTACCACGCTCGATGTCGATGACGATGTCCTCCAGGCTGTCAAGGAACTGGCGGCGGTCCGGCGCCTGACGGCGGGCCGTGTCATCTCGGAGCTCGCCCGCGCGGCGCTTCAGCCTTCGCGCCCGGCTCGAACCAGAAACGGCGTACCGGTCCTCCCGTGCCGGCCACCCGATGCTCGCCGACCAACGATGAAGCTGGTCAACGAGCTGCGGGACGGTGAGTAATCGACTGATTGCTTGATCGATTGATTCATGACCCGACCGGCGCTCCTCGATGTGAATGTCCTCGTCGCGCTGTTCGACCCCGACCATATCCATCACGACCTGGCGCACGACTGGTTCGCCGACAACCGCAGCCAGGGCTGGGCGACCTGTCCGCTGACGGAGAACGGGTTCGTGCGGGTGTTGGCGAACCCCGCGTATGGTGGCCCGGTCGCGCGCGCTTCGGAGCTGCTCTCCCGACTTGGGATGTTCTGTCGCGCCGAGGACCACCAGTTCTGGCCCGATGTGGTCTCACTGCGTGACGAGACACGCTTCGACCCGGCGATGATGACCGGACATCGCCAGCTCACCGACATCTACCTGCTTGGTCTCGCATGCGCGCAGCGTGGTTGTTTGGCGACCTTCGACCGCAGTATTCCGCTGAACGCGGTCATCCAAGCCACGCCGCAGACGCTCACGGTCATAGAACCGGCCGACTGAGCCCAGTGGTCTGTGGACCTCGCTTCGCGGCCAGCGACCGTCGAGATGGATGTGTGGTGTCCCTGCACCGTGCCAGGGACCGATTGACATCCGACGCCACTTGGCCAAGGATCGGCGTGATGTTCCGCGCGAGATGCGGCGGCCTCGGGTTGGGCCTGGGCGGTCCTGAGGCTGGGCGGGATGGGACCCGCCACCCATGGTAACGCCTGGCGAAGGAGGTGATCCTGTGGACGATTACGACAGTAGCTCTGCGGAGGTGGCGTCCTCGTAGGGACCTCCAGCGCACTGGTGGCGCCAGGGGGACCCCGTCACGGGGGAACCCAACGCCGCCGACGCAGACCGTACGCAAGAGCCCCGGTCCTTTCGGACCGGGGCTCTTTTTAATTAGTCGGGGCGCTGCCCCGAACCCCACGCGGCCGCTCGGGGGGACCCCTGAGCCCCGCGCCGCGCCCGCGGGGCGCGCATGTGCGCGCCCTGGCTCCCATATCTAGTACCCCTCGAGCTCCGGAAACCGCTCGTCGTCCGGGAGCGGTTGCACACCGAACGCGTTCAGCGTCATCGACACCATGCGATAGCGGGCCGCGGTGGCGGCAATGCTGAACATCTGGTGCGTGTCGTAGCGTTCGGAGAGCGTGGCCCAGGTCGCGTCCGAGATCATCGTGTCGCGATACATCTCGTCCGCCGCGTCTATCAGCGCCAGCTCGTTCGCGTCCCAGCCGGTGGCATCTTTGCCCTGGGCGATCCAGAGCGGCTCGAGCCCGCGCTCGCGCGCGCGGCCGACGCTGCCGACGTGCTTCGCCCATTCGTAGACCGCCTGCGCGTTCCACCCGGTGCGCAGAATGAGCAGCTCGCGGTCGTGCGGCATCAGCCGCGACCGCTCGGGATTCAGTATGTACCCCGGATTCGTCCCGCGCGCCGCCGCCATGTCCGGATGCCGGCGGAACGTGCGTCCCACCCGCAGCCCGTCACCCTCGAGCGGTTCGATCCGCGGCACCTCGAGCGACGGCTCGCGGTCGGGCACGACGACGCGGTAGGCGACATCGTCGGTCGGGATGCGTGCGGTCGTGTCGTCGTCAGGCTGGATCCCGAGCGAGTTGAACAGGATGGCGTTCGACGTGGTCTCGTTCACCGTCACGACGGCGTCCACCATGTTGTACAGGTCGTACTGCTCCGCAAGCGTGTCCCAGGTCTGATCGGTGACCGACGCGTTCCGGAACAGCTCGTCGGCCAGCCCGAGCAGCACCGCCTCGAACTCGCTCCAACCTTCTGCGGGCCCCTCCGCCACGCGCTGCACCTCCGCGGCCGACAACCCGGACGCGCCGGCCCGACTCGCATGTGTCGCCCAGAGGTTGGCGCTCTGGGTGAGCCAGGCGGTGCGCAGGATCAGCATCGCGCGATGACGCGGCGACAGCGTCGAGTCGCGTGCGATGTAGCCCATGAACGGAAATACCCGGTCGGCCAGCGCAGGCACCCGGACGAGCGTCCGCAGCGCGTTGCCCGGATTGCCGTCGGGCGCATACCGTTCGACGAGGGCGCGCTGCTCGTCGGTCCACTCCGCCTCCGGCAGCGGCGGGACGCGCGGCTCCTCCAAACGATCGACGAAGATGCCGCTGCCGGGGGGATCGGTAATCGCATGCGCCGGCTCGATGCGCAGCAGGACCCCGTCCTCTTCCTCGGTCAGAACGTAGAGATACCCATCAGGGCCCTGCCGGACGTCCCGGATGCGCTGCTTGAACTCGGTCAGCAGCCACTCGCGGCGAATCTCTTCGCCCCGCCGGTTGAAGACAATCCGTTCGATATGTCCCGTGCGCTGCATCCGGCCGACCATCATCGACCCGACGATGAGGTTGCCCTGCCAGGCGGGGAAGTGCTCGCCGGTGTAGAAGGTCAACCCGGACGGCGCAATCGACGGCCACCAGAGCACCTCCGGTTGCGCGAACTGGGCGAGCCAGGGCGTGTCCGTCACCCGAACACCGGAGTATTCACGGCTGTAGGAAGCAATCGGCCACCCGTAGTTCTCGCCCGCCTTGATGATGTTCGCCTCGTCGCCACCCTGCGGCCCGTTCTCGGTCGCCCACAGCTCGCCGGTCTCGGGGTGAATGGCGAGGCCGAGCTGGTTCCGGTGCCCCATCGAGTAGATCTCCGGCAGGTACTCGGCGTTGCCGATGAACGGGTTGTCGGTGGCCGCCGTCCCGTCGTCGTTCAGCCGCATCAGCTTGCCGAAGTGTGTGCCCGGATCCTGGGCGTAGCTCCCCGTGTCGGCGAACACATAGGAGCCCCCGACGCTCATGAACAGCGTCCCGTCCGGTGCGAAAATCACCCTGGAGGCGGCGATGCCGCGGTCCAACCCCTCGGCCACGAAGATGTCGCGGACCTCGGTCAGAGCGCCCCCGTCGAGGCGGCCCCGGGCCAGCGCCACGGTCACACTCGGTTGCCCGTCACGCTCTATCGGCTTGGAGTAGGTGAGGTAGACGATGCGGTCGTCGCTCGGGTGGACGGCGACGTCCATGAGCCCAGCTCGACCGACGCCTTTGACGACCTCCGGCACTCCCGGGATGTCGCGCTCCAGGAGCTGACCGTTGCGGATGACCCGCAAGGCGCCCTTGTCACGCTCGGTCACCAGGATGTCGCCGTTCTGTCGGAAGGCCAGCCCCCACGGATGGGAGAGCCCGCGGGCAATCGGCACCACGCGAATGCGCGGCACCTCGGCCGTGCGGAGCACCACCGGCCCATCGGGCGGCGGCAGCGCCGGCACGCCGTCCCGCCGCTGGGCGGACGTCGAGACGCCGGCGAGGGCGAGCGCGAGCGTGAGCGCGAACAACGGACGTCGAAGCCGAGACAGATGGCTCATGGGGTCCTCCCAGGCTGGAATGCTCAACACTCTACCGCAGCCGGCGTCGGAAAGGCATGGCTCTTCACGAGCAAGCTGGCCAGCGTCCAGTCCTCGATTTCGCTATGATCTGCTCGGTGCTGAAGCGCTTCCGTGGCATCCTGCCTCTGGTCGTAACTCCCGAATTCTACCTCTCGGGCTGGCA
>DQNS01000069.1 GCA_015659035.1 Acidobacteriota bacterium
ACCGCCTACCTGATCCTCGACGACTTCCAGCGAACGATGCGGACGTTGTTTGGGCGGCCGGAGCCGGTGGACGTGGAGGCACCGGTCGCGGCACTCCCGGACGCGAGCGCGGTCGCCGAGGGGACCGCATCGGCGCGCGTGGCGGAAGCGTGAGTTCTAGGGCGGGCCGCTAGAACTCGATGTCCGAGCCGAAACTGAATGTCCAGCGACGGACGTCGGGCACCGACACGACCGCGTACCCGATGTCGAGGCGCACGCCACCGCCGACCAGGAAGAGACGGTTGCTTCCGACCAGGAGGCTGACACCGATGGCCGTCTTGAGATCCGCGAGGCTCAGGCTGTCTCCTTCCGGCCACGCGAACCCGCTGTCGACGAACGCCGCCACACCCAGCGAGACCACCTGTCCGATGTCGTCTGCCACGAACCAGCGCTCTTCGGCGCTCAGCAGCAAGGACCGCGTGCCGGCGAACTGCCGCACCGGGTAGCCGCGCAGCCCGCTCTCGGCGCCAAGCAGCAGCTGCACCTCGGGGTCCAGGTTGTGTCCCCACTGGAACTCGGCCCGTCCGACCAACAGGTGACGGGTCGCGTGCTTGCGGAGGTAGCGTGCCCTCGTCAACGTCAGCGCGTTGAGCCAGCGGCCAGACTCGCGACGGCCGACGATGCCGATGTCGGCGACGAGAAAGTGATCCGGTCTGAAGGCGACCCCACGCGAGTGGCCGGCCGCGACGGAGAGCACCTGGCCGTCACCGCCGCCGAGCGCGGGCGTTGACAGTCCGACCGTGCCGTACGAGTGGGCGCCGACGTTGAAGTCCTCGGTCCGCTCGAACCGGTTCACGTGCGTCAGACGCGTAAAGCGATGCCCGATCGACCGGATTCCCACTTCCGCGATCCCGAAATCGCGGCGGTCGCTGCCGATCCGCTCCTCGCGAATCCGATAGGCGACGTGGAACCGGAGCGCGCTGGTTGGATGCCGCCGCACCGCCCGGCCGAGCTCCAGATCGCCCCACTGGGCGCGATGCCGGAGCCGGTCGATCTCCTGACCGTCGGCGAAGAGCGGATCACGCCGGCTGAACATGCCGGCGCCCATGGAGAACGCCCAGGCGTCTTCCAGCGAGAAGTAGGGACGATCGAGCAAGAAGAACTCGTCGTCGCCATCGCTCAGGTTCGCCAGCGAGGCGATCAGCGTGAATCGGGACCCGGCCAGCTGCCGGTCGCGATACAAGACCCGGTCCGCCGTGCGGTCGAGATCTGTTCGATGCGACACCGTCACCGACTTGCCGAGCCCCAGGAGGTTCTTCTCCGACACACCGGCTTCCCAGAGCGTACGGTCGTCGACCTGCTCGAAATCGACACGTGGGGTCAACGACCAGGCATCCCACGTCACCACCCGCACGTCGACCCGTTCGGCCTGGCCATCGCCGTCGTCGTCGACCGGTACGGCCTCGACGCGTGCGTCGCGCAGGAACGCAAGGGCTCTGAGATTGCGCTCGGTTTGCTCCAGGCGCTCGTCGTTCACGGGCTCACCCGTCGCAAACAGCAGCTCGCGCCGGATGATCCGCTCACGTGTGCTGATGTGGGTCTTGTTCGCCACCCGATAGAACGCCGCGAATCGTCCGGAGCGCTCGTCGAAGACGTCGTTGCTAACGATGTCGATCGTGCCGATGATGGGCGGTGGCGACGCCTTCTGGCCCGCGGCTGACACCGCGCATCCCAACGCGAGAGGAATCACGATGGCCGTCACGAATCTGGCTCGCAGCGGCCTGCATCTTATGCCGGCGCGGGGGCAGGGCGGCATCCCATGGCTGATCGGAGGTGGCGGGTACTGGTAGGCTGTCGCCGTGCCAAAGAAGTCGATCCTGCCCACCACCTTGGCGCTCGCCGCTATCGGATACGCCGCGATCTTTGCGCCCGGCATGGAGAGCCCCACGGTCCCGATCCTGATGTAGTTGGTGGCTGCGTTCTGCTCGCTTTGGGCGATCGTCAAGTGGGCGCCAAGCCTCTGACCGTCTGTCTTCGCGATCATGAGGCCGTTTCTCACCGGCGTCGCGCCAAGGCCGCAGAGAAGGACCGGGCCCCTTAGGTGGCGCGGAACGGTCAGGATCACCGCGTCCGTTCCTGACGACGCTCGGCCGTCAGTCTGCGCATCAGCTCGATGGTGTGCGTCGGAGCTTCGAACTCTGCCTCCTCGAGCGGTGTGCGCCCCTGGTGGTCCCTGGCGGCGAAATCGGCCCCCCGCGCGGCCAGGTACTCGACGATCTCATCTGCGCCGACCCGCACGGCGGTGTGCAGGGCGCTGGGGCGATCGGTGGGGCAGAGGTTCACGTCCAGGCCCAGCTCCACCACCATCTGAACCGCCTCCAGCTCGCGGCTCCGGGTGGCCAGCAGCACAGCGCCCGCGCCTTCGTTGGTCTGTGCGGCGGGGTCGGCCCCGAGCGCGATCAACGCCTGCATCATCTCGACGTTGCCAGTCTGGGCCGCCGTGAGAAAGGGCGTCAGCCCACTGGTCCGACGGGAACCGGGATTCCCACCCGCGGCACCGCGCTCGGTGCGGGCGTGCAGGTCCGCTCCTCGCGCCACCAGGTCCTTGGCCAGCTCGGTGTCGCCCTGTCTGACGGCTTCGTGCAGAGGGGTGCCGCCGTTGCGGTCACGCCCGTTGACATCGGCGCCGTGGTCGAGCAGCAGTCTGGTCACCGCGTTGCTGCCCTGGGCCAGCGCGACGAGAAACGCCGTGCTCCCGTCGGCGGCGGTGACGTGTGGATCGGCGCCCGCGGCAATCAACGCCCGCGCGCTGTCCGCGTCGTCGTGCTCGGCCGCGAACAGGACGGGACTGAAGCCGTTGCTGGACACTGCGCTGACGTCGGCGCCGCGCTCGATCAGCAGACGGGCAATCGTGGGGTGTTTACCGGCGACGGCCCACATCAGCGGGGTCTGGCCCATGCGGGATTCCGTCACGTTCACCGTGGCGCCGCGGTCGAGGAGCATCCGGACCAGCTCCAGGTTGCCGGCGTGAACAGCGGCGAGCAAAGGCGTGTCGCCGCTCCACCGCGCCGCGTCCACGGCGGCGCCCGCGTTCAGCAGCTGTCGCGCGATCGCCAGGTTGCCGCCGGCGCTGGCGAGGAGTAGTGGGGTCTCGCCGTTCTCGTCGGTGGCGTTCGGGTCGGCCCCGGCCCGAAGCAACGCGGCGGTAATGCCGGCGTCGTTGCGCAGGGCCGCCCAGGCCAAGGGTGTGGATCCATCGGCGCGGGTGGCGCTGACATCGACGCCGTCCGCGATCAGCGCCAGAACGGCCCTCTGGTCGCGCCGTTGGACCGCCTCAATCAAACGGTTGTCCAGGCTGGTGTCCCGTCTGATGTCTTGCGTGCTGTCTTGCCGGGTGTTCTGGGCGGAGGCCATCGGCACGACAGTGCCAAGCGCCAGCACCCAGCAGAGCTGCTGCACGTTCCGCATGTACCCAATGGTAAACTCGGGCACAGTGACCGGACAACAGATCTATGCGGCCACCTGGTTGGTCCCGGTACTCGTGTGCGTGGTGGCGGTTCCCGCCGCGGTGGGCCAGCGCGCGGAGTCGACCGGTAGGGTTCTGGAGGCAACGGTCAACCGGTACTGTCTCGGTTGCCACAACGACCGGGCGAGAACCGCGGGCTTGACGCTCGCGGGCGTGAACTCCACGAGCGTGGCGGCGCAAGCGCCGGTCCTCGAAAAGGTGTTGCACAAGGTGCGCGCCGGGGAAATGCCGCCGGCGGGCCTGCCGCGGCCGGATGCCGTCACCGCCGCCAACCTGGTGGCGTGGCTTGAAACCGCGCTCGACCGCGCCGCGGCGGCGGCCCCCAACCCGGGCGCGCCGGCGATCCACCGGCTGAATCGCGCCGAGTACCGCAACGCCGTACGCGACCTGCTGGGTCTGGACCTCGACCACGCGCGCGACCTGCCGGCCGACGATTCCGGCTACGGGTTCGACAACATCGGCGACGTGCTGACCGTGTCCCCGTTGCACATCGAGAAATACATCGCCGCGGCCCGGCGCGTCAGCCGGCTGGCGGTCGGGACCCTGACGCCCAGCCCGGTGGTTGAACGATTCGAGTCGCCACGCGGGACGGCCAACGAGGCGATCGACCGGCTTCCGCCGAACGAGCGCGGCGGCATCCTGTTCCGGCACTACTTCGCGTTCGACGCCGACTACTCGATCCGAGTGCGCGTGCGCGGCGGACGCGCACCCGGGATGCCGTCGCCCAAGCTCGACGTCCGCGTGGATGGCACGCGGGTACGGCTCTTCGACGCGGACTTCGACGCCCAGGAAGCCAACCAGGGGACGCGCAACTTCGAGCTGCAGCTCACGCTCGCCGCGGGCGAGCACGAAATCGCGGCCGGATTCCTCACCGAGTACGCGAAGACCGAAGGCAGCGACGCACGGGCGACCAACCGATTCTCCGTGGACTACGTCCTGGTGGGCGGACCGTTCAATCCCACGGGCCCTGGCGACACCGACAGCCGCCGCCGCATCTTCGTGTGCCGGCCGGCTGCGGGTCAGGCGGAGGAGCCGTGCGCGCGGCGGATTCTTGCGAACCTGGCGAGGCGGGCCTATCGGCGTCCGGTGACCGGGGCCGAAATCGAGCCCTTTGTGGACCTGTTCGCCATCGGCCGTGCCGACGGCGCGAGCTTCGACGACGGCATCGAAATGGCGCTGAGCGGCGTGCTCGTGTCGCCGAGCTTCCTCTTTCGTGTGGAGCGCGCGCCGGAAGGCGGCGAGCCGGGATCGGTGTATCGCCTCTCGGACGTCGATCTGGCGTCGCGGTTGTCGTTCTTCGTGTGGAGCAGCATTCCCGATGACGAGCTGCTGGGATTGGCCGACCAGGGGCGGCTCAGCGAGCCGAGCGCGCTCGCTGCCCAGCTCGCCCGGATGCTGGCCGACCCGAGAGCGCAGGCGCTGGTGGACAACTTCGCGGGGCAGTGGTTGCATCTGCGCAACGTGGCGGATTGGACTCCGGACCCCGAGCGTTTCGCGGAATTCGACGAGTCGCTCCGCCACGCGTTCCAGCGGGAAACAGAGCTGTTCCTGGAACACCTGATCCGGGACGACCGCAGCGTGCTGGACCTGATCGACGCGGACTACACGTTTCTGAACGAACGACTGGCACGCTACTACGACATCGGGGGCGTGGAGGGGGGCTACTTCCGGCGCGTGTCGCTGGCCGGCACTGAGCGCGGCGGCATCGTGACCCACGGCAGCGTCCTGATGGTGACGTCGTATCCGACACGCACGTCGCCGGTGCTGCGCGGCAAGTGGGTGCTGGACAACCTCCTGGGTGCGCCGCCACCACCGCCGCCGCCCGATGTGCCGGCTCTGGCCGACACCGCGGAGGCTTCGGTCAGCAGCCTGCGCGAGGCGCTCGAAATGCACCGTGCCAATCCGGCGTGCGCCGTCTGCCACGCAAGGTTGGACCCGCTGGGGTTCGCGCTCGAGAACTTCGACGCGGTGGGCAGGTATCGCACCGAGGATGACGGCGTGGCGGTGGAGGCCTCCGGGGCGCTGCCGGATGGTACGCTGGTGGACGGGCCCCGGGGCTTGCAGAACGTGCTGCTGGCCCGCCGCCAGGAGTTCGTGGAGACGCTGGCCGCAAAGCTGCTGACCTACGCGCTGGGTCGGGGCCTCGAGTCCTACGATCGGCCGGCGATCCGAGAGATCCGGCGACGGGTCGAATCCGAGGACTATCGGTTCTCGGCGCTGGTCGCAGCCATCGTCGATAGCGTACCATTCAGACTGAGAAGGATTCCCCAGCCATGAGCCAGATGACGACCGGACGAGCGTTGCCGCGCCGAACGTTCCTGCGAGGCATGGGGACCGCCGTGGCCCTGCCGTTTCTCGATGCGATGACGCCGGCGTTCGCGGCGGCATCCACACCGATCACGCGCGTGGCGTTCGTGTACACGGCCAACGGCGTGATCATGCAGGATTGGACGCCGGCGCAGGACGGCGTCGGATTCGCGTTCACCAAGACACTGCAGCCGGTGGCGCCGTTTCGCGACCAGTTGCTCGTCGTGAGCGGTCTGGCGCATCGCAACGGCGAAGCGCTCGGTGACGGCCCTGGCGATCATGCGCGTGCCGGCGCTAGCTGGCTGACTGGCGTGCATCCGAAGAAGACACAAGGGGCCGACATTCGGAACGGCATGTCGGTCGATCAGATGCTGGCGCAGGACATCGGCCGGAGCACGCCGCTACCGTCACTCGAGCTCGGGCTGCAGGACGTGCGCATGGTGGGCGGATGCGACTCCGGCTACAGCTGCGCGTACAGCAACACGCTCTCGTGGGGCTCTCCCACCACGCCCCTCCCGTATGAGAACAACCCACGTCGGGTGTTCGAGCACCTGTTCGGCGACGGCGAGACCACCGACCCGGCGGTGCGCGCGGTGCGCGCACGGCAGAACCGGAGTCTGCTGGATTTCGTGCTCGACGACGCCCGTCGATTGAGCCCGAGTCTGGGAGCGGGGGACCGCCGAAAGCTGAGCGACTATCTGGATTCGGTACGCGAGGTGGAGCGCCGCATCCAGAACACCGAGCGGCGAGACGGGTCGAGCGGTGACCTGCCCGCGCTGGACCGTCCGGACGGGATACCACCGACCTTCGAGGAACACGTCCAGTTGATGTTCGACCTGATCGCGATCGCGTTCCAGGCCGATCTGACGCGCGTCGTCACGCTGATGTACAGCCGCGAGGGCGGCAACCGGACATACCGGTCAATCGGCGTGCCGGACGCCCATCACGGCCTGTCGCATCATCAGAACGACCCGGCTCGGATGGCGCGGCTGAAGATGATCGACCGGCATCACGTCGCGATGCTGGCCTACTTCTTGGGGAAACTCCGCGACGCCCAGGACGAGAGCGGATCGCTGCTGGACCACTCGATGGTGGTGTACGGCAGCAGCCTGAGCGATTCCAACCGGCACCTGCACGACAACCTGCCGACGCTCGTGGCCGGCGGCGGCAGCGGGGCTCTCCGAGGGGGGCGCCATCTGCGCTATCCCGAGGGCACGCCGATGACCAACCTGTTCGTGACGATGCTGGACCGGTTGGGCGTCGGTCGAGAACAGATCGGCGACAGCACCGGCCAGATCGAGCACCTGAGCGACTTCTAGCGGTCGCACATCGGGTGGCGACGCGCCGACCGGACCTCCCAGGTCTCGGGCACCACGACCCTACCGCCGTCACGATCTACGGGATCCGTGCTGGGTCGAACACCACGTGTCTGATCCGCTGTCGCCGCCACGTGTAGGTCACGTGGACAAGGCCGTCGGCCGCCTGGATCATCGCCGGGTAGGAGTACTCGCCGTCCGGAGCGTTCTCGAGATCGACCCCGCGTCGCCAGCGGCGGCCGTCGTCGGAGACCGCCACCGCGAGCCGCCGGCGACCGCGCGTCGTCGGGTTGTAGACGAGCAGGAACCGGCCGTCCCTCAGCCGCAGTGCATCGATGCCGGCGCTCGGGTTCGGGAGGTCGGTTGGCGACATCGGACCCCAGGTCACACCGCCATCGGTCGACCAGGCCTGTGTGATCAGTCCTTGCTGGCTGCGGCACAGGATCTGGAGCTCGGTGGTCGAGTGTACGAGGATCGTCGGTTGAATCGCCGAGTACTCAACCGGGTCGTTCAGTGGACGCCCCTGTTTCCAGGCGTTCGCCGACACGAGCGCGCGCTGCCAACCGTCCTCGGTCTGGGCCTCGGTGCTGAAGCGCTCCATGTGCACGACCCACCCGTCGTGCTCGGTGCTCGAGCCGGCGAGCAGCCTGCCCGGGCCGAGCTCGACCGGTTTGGCTCGGATCGGGCCGAGCACCCCATCGGGCAGCCGGATCGCGGCGGACCAGGTCCGACCCTGGTCGGAGGAAGTTCGGACAAGTCCCCACCATGCACCGGGGCTGGGACCGACTTTGTAGAACAGCAGGAGCGGTCCGCGCGACGGCTGGAACAGGACCGGGTTCCAGCAGGGATAGCGGCGGCCGTCCTCCTGGATGCCGTTGGCCACTTCGACAGGCGGCGACCAGCCGGTGCCGTTGTGGCGGGACAGCCAGATGCCGACGTCGGGATTCCGCTCCGCGGTCCCGCCGAACCAGGCCGCAGCGAACCCGTCGGCCGTTTCCACGATCGTCGAGGCATGAGCGGACGGAAACGGCGCCTCCTCGTAGACAAAGTCGGCGGCGACGGTGAGGGCAGGCTGCTGGGCCGCCGCCGATACAGGTACGGCGGTCAGCAAGACGGCTCGAAGGGTCCATTGGGCGAAGGACATGACGCGGTCACTGGTAGCCGAACTGCTATGGGTCGACGATTCTGAACTTCTGGACGCGCCGGCCTTCCTGTTCGGCAATGTAGACGTTGCCCGCTGAATCGACCCCGATGCCGTGGGGCAGCGTGAACTGCCCGGGATAGCGTCCCGGACCGCCACCCAGACTCGACAGGACCTGCCCGGTCCGGCGGTCCAGGACGTCGATCACCACGCTGTTCTGATTCACGACGAACATGAGCCGTTGATCCGCATCGGGGGAGAACGCCAGCACGACGGCGGTCCCACGCGTGCCACTACGACGGCCCTCGGGTGGGGTGTAGGGGTGCCAGGGCACGTCGATATTCCGGATGAAGGTGCCCATCCGGTCAAACACCTGGATCCGATCCGCCTGCCGGTCGCACACATATACCAGGCCGTCGTCGGAGAGCCGAAGACAGTGAGGCAGCGGGGTGAGGTCCCGTTCGGCTTCGGTGCGGTGGAGCGCCCACTGGCGGAGGAATCGCCCGTTGCGGTCCAGTACCGCGATCCGCTGGTTGCCCGTCTGGGTTTCCCCATCGGCGACGTAGATGTCGCCGGTTGCGGCATCCACGTCGATGCTGGCGGGCAGGAAGAACTGGGCACGGTCGGAATTCAGGGGGCGGCCCCCGCGCGTGCCATCCGACGAGTCATACACACCTGATTCCCCGATCTGGAGCAAGAGCTCACGGCCATCGCTCGAGTACTTCTGTACGACGCCCGTTCCGGAGGCGACAATCCAGACGTTGTGCTCCTCGTCGACGTGGCAATCATGCAGCCGGTCTCCCAGCTGGTTCGGATCTCCCCAGGAACGGACGACATTGCCATCGGGGTCGAACTCGATCACCGGCGGCGCCAGGCGCGCCCCATCCAGGTCTTCTGGCACCACATTCTGGCGATTGAGGATGAACACGTGATCGCGGTCGTCGATGCACATCCCGCCCAGACCGCCCGTCAGCCATCGGTCGGGCAGAGGCAACGTGGGCCAGAACGGATCGACCTCGTACCGAGGCACCTGCTGTGCCTGGGCTGCTAGAACCGGACTGAAGATACCGACCGGAACCACGACCAACACACAGCATCCCGCAATCGCGAGGAAAACGGTTTGGCTCGATCTCACCCTCATATGCACCTAGCGTGAATCGATACGGACCAGCTCCCGGTCGATCATCTCGATGGTGGGGCGACCTGACATCGCCATGTTCCTGGCCAGGTCGGTCTGGAGCAGCTCGAGCACGGTCTGCACGCCGCTGGCGCCGTACGCGGCAAGACCCCACATCGGCGGCCGGCCAAGCATCACGGCCGTTGCGCCCAGCGCCAAACCCTTCAGGATGTCGGTACCCCGCCGGAAGCTCCCGTCGACGAGGACCGGCACCCGTCCATTGACGGCATCGGCCACCGCCGGCAGGATGTCCACCGGCAACGTGCCGCTCCCCGTCACCAGCCCACCGTGACTGGAGACCACAATCCCCTGCGTGCCGTGCTGAAGGGCGGTCTCGGCATCGCCCGGACTCATGATCCCTTTGACGACGACTGGCACGCCGGCGGCCTGGCCGAGTTGCTCGACCACACGCCAGTCGGTGCGAATGGGCGTCTGTGTCGACGAGACCCCCACGGTGACACAGAGCACCGGACAGCCGGCGCCGACCGCCTGCGCGACAGCGTCTCGCGTGGCCCCGAGGTCCCCGTCGGCGTACACCTGATACCAGACCGGCTCGCTGGTCTCGGCGACGATCTGGGCGATCGGATAGCTGGACTCCCGACTGGCGACCATGACCGTCTTGGCGGCCGACGCCCCACGGGCGGTCGCAAGCTCGCCGTCTGCGTGGAGCTCGCCCTGGTGGCCGACAGGTCCCACCAGGATCGGCGCGAACATCTCGTAGCCGAAGAGCGGGGTGGTCAGGTCCAGATCCATCGCATAGACCATCAGCCGCTGTCGCAGGGTCATCCGGTCGAACGACGTGCGGTGGCCGCCGCTGATGGTGGTGAACCGGTCGGGCGACAGCGCGAGCTTGGCCATCGCCTCAAACTCCGGGACGTTGACCAGCTCGCCGACCGGGGCGAGACGCGCCGACGGCGCGCCCTCCTGGGGTCGCCGCGTCACGAGAGGGGCGCCGACCGCGAACCCACCGAGCCGTCGCAGCGTCTGCCGTTTGTCGACCTTCATCTCCCTCGCACCTCACTTGCTCTACGGGAAATTCGTTCTCACGATGCTCCGGTCGATTGCCGCAATGGTGGTCCGTCCGACGGCGGCCATCGCGTGCACCAGCTCGGTGTTGATGATCTCGATCACCTTCTGTGCACCCGGCTCACCGAACGCGCCCAGACCCCAGCGGGACGCGCGGCCGAGACACACTGCATCGGCGCCCAACGCCAGCGCTTTCAGCACGTCTGCCCCCCGCCGAAATCCGCTGTCGATCAGCACCGGCACCCGACCGCCCACAGCCTCCACGACCTCCTCGAGCACCTCGAGGGTTGAGGGCCCATAGTCGAGGGATCGTCCGCCATGGTTGGACACGATGATGCCGTCCACACCGTGCTCCAGGCATTTTCTTGCGCCTTCGCCGGTCAAGATGCCCTTGGCCAGCATCGGGACCTCGATTATCGGCCGGAGGTCGTCGAAGAGCTTCCACTCGTACCACAGCCGACCGGCGCCGACCCGATACGGGTTCGGGGGATTCTCGGGCGTTCGTCGACTCGCTCGGCGCGGGGCGCCGCCGAGGTTGCGGTCGTGGAGGTCGCGCTCGTAATACGACGCCTGCTGGTCAATCGTCACGACAACCGTCTGACAGCCCGCTTCCTGCGCCATGTCGAGCACCTGCCGGTTCCCCTCGAGATCGCGAGTCGCATAGCGCTGGAACCAGAGCGGCCCCTCGGCGGCCTCGGCGATTCGTGGGAACGGAAAGCTCGAGACGTTGCTCACGATCATGGTCGTCGCCGTGTTCGTTGCCGCGCGGTGCATCCCCAGCTCGCCATCGGGATGTAGGTCCCGCTGACGCGCCGTCGGAGCGAGCATGATCGGACTGTCCATCCTGACCCCGAACAGCTCGGTCGATGTGTCGACCTCCGCAGGAGTGACACCCCCACCCCCGACCAGCTCGACCCAGTCAAACGCATCCCGATTTCGGTACAGCGTGAACTCGGAATCGGTGCCGTGCGCGGTGTAGTCGTAAATGGCGAGCGGCACGTTGTCGTGGAACACCGGCTCGAAATCGAACGCGGTGCGCATCTCGTCGAAGCCGAGGACCCGTCGATGCGGGCCGAGCGGGTACGGGTCGCGCTGCGCGTGCAACAGGGGCGACGCCGCCAGAAACGAGGCCAGACCGCACAACGCCTGTCGGCGCGAGAATCCCCGACGCCACTGCTGTTCGACGCTTCCCACCGTACCTCCTACTCTCGTAACACGTGGTGCCACATACTACCGCGAGTGGCGAGACTTACGGCTTCCTGCCAACCAGGATCACCCAGGCGTGGGAGAACACCAGCTCGCCATCCTTACAGGAGGGGCGCATGCCGGTCGGGGCGCCGGCGGCCAGGTCGGCTTCCATGGCCTGCCGGATCGTGACTCGTGCGTCCTGTGGGGTGTCGGTCAGGTCCATCCACGTCTCCACGTGGACCTCCACGTCGGCCACGCTGGTGCGGACGGTGTCCAGTCCGGTGGCTTCGGCCATCTGCCGCAGCTCTGCGATGTGCATGGAGCGGGCGTGTGACGGGTCCCGCAAGCGCTCGAGCCGGTTGTGGGCGGCCGCGACCTCGGCGTTGTCAGAGGACGTGATGTCGATGATGGCGACGTGCCCACCGGGGCGACACACCCGAGCCATTTCCCGAGCCGGGCCCAGGGGATCCGGAAAATGGTGCATCGCGATGCGACTGGTCACCAGATCAAAGGCCTCGTCCGGGTAGGGCAGGTGTTCAGCCTCTCCCTCCTCAAAGACCACGTTCCCAAGGACGTCAGCTCGAGCCTGCTTGCGCCCTGCGTCTAGCATCTCTGGAGTCGCGTCCAGTCCGACCACGCTGTGTACGTGCGGTGCGATGGCGCGAGCCAGAAGACCGGTCCCCGTGGCAACATCCAACACGGAAAAGTGAGGGCGCAGCTCCAGGTGACCGGATATCCATTCGACGACGTCCTGACTATCAAGGTAGCTCAGGTATTGTTCCCAGCGGGCGGCCTGTTTCCCGAACTGCCGACGCACAACGTCTCGGTGGCCGCCTTCACTCGACATGTCCGGCCAGACGTCCTCTCAACGCTCGGAGATGCGGTAGAGCCTCGACACCGTCCGGACAAACAGGCTGCCGTTGGCGATTGCCGGTGTTGCCAGCGTCCACTCGTTGAGCGAGTTCGTCCCGAGGAGCTCGAACTCGGGACCGGCCTTGACGACGTAGGTGTCGCCGTCCTCGCTGAGAGCGAAGATCTGGCCGTTGTACGCCCACGGTGAAGCCGTGAACAGCGAGCCGCCCGGCGACACGCGCTGACGCGGATAGATCTCTTCGCCGGTTCTCGCGTCGTGACAGATCAGGAGGCCGCGATCCAGCAGCGTGTAGTGATAGTTGCCATAGACCAGAGCGGACGGGTTGTATGACCCGAGTGTCGGGTGCATCCAGGCGATGTATGCGTTGCTCGTCGCCCCGTCTGCCAACGTGATATCGCCGCTCGCACCGGGACGGATGGCGTACACCGGCCGGTTCGCATCGGCGGTGTAGCCCGAGTTGACATACAGCAGCCCGTGGCGCGCGAACGGTGTCGCCACGTGGATCGACGACATCCCCGACAGGCTCCACAGATACCGGCCCTCGAGGTCGTACGAGCGCACACCGCCTGTGCCGGTCGTGACGATCTCGGTGCGCACGTCGTTGTCCCAGATGAACGGCGTCGACCAGTTGGAGGCTTCGTCCCGGTCGACCCTCCACACTTCCGATCCGGTCGCCGTGTCGTAGGCGCCGATGAAGGACTGTTCCATGTTGTCGTTGACAATATACAGGCGGTCGCCATGTACCAGAGGCGAGGCGGCCGACCCCCAGCCGTCCCGCATCTCGAACGCGTCCATCGGCGTAGACCACAGCTGCGTGCCATCCATGTCGAAGGCGAACAGACCGACATACCCCAGGTAGACATAGACCCGGTCGCCGTCTGTCACGGGCGTCTGGGACGCGTAGCTGTTCTTCTCGTGTTTGGAGTCCGGCACCGCGATGTGCAGCGTCCGTTCCCACCGCACCGCGCCGGTGACGAAGTCTATGTCGTAGAGCACCCAGCGAAGCGGGACAGACGGTGTCTCGAGGTCGCGCCCGGTCATCGGGCCGTCAAAGGAGCGGGACTGATACTGGGTCAACGGCTTGAGTGGGGTCTCGACGCCGGTCGTGTTGACGACCGACGTGATGAAGACGTGGTTGCCCGAGACGATCGGCGAGCTCCACGCCCGGCCCGGGATGTCGATCTGCCAGACGATGTTCTCTGTCGGCCCCCATGTGTCAGGCAGAGCCGGGTCGTCCTCGGCGACCCCTCCATGCAGACCGCGAAACTGCGGCCAGTCTGCTTCGGCCGAGAGCGCTATCGTGGCCGTGGCGGCGACGGCGAGCGCGAGAATAGTCCGCTGGAAGCGCACCGACTCCTCCTGTCCAAGAAAGGGAAAAGGCTCCGGAATTATACCGGTCGTTGTCGGGACGGCGCGCTGACGGTGCTGTCCGGGGCGTTCGCGTCCAACATGCCATCTGGTCGGGATGATCCGGGGAGGAGGGCGTGGTAGGGTTCTTCTGACACCCGTCATCGAGCATCGACGGGGCATTCGGCACGATGCAGACTCGCCGTGTCTTCGCGGTCGTCGTTGGCGTCACTGTCGCGGGCGCCAACCTGGCCTCCGTACGCGCCGGACAGCTGCCGCTCGACCCGTTCCGCGAGACCGGTCAATCCGTGACGCCCGCCTACGAGGGCTGGTATCCGAATCCCGACGGCACGTTTTCGCTGTCGTTCGGCTACTTCAACCGGAACACGACGGAAGTGCTCGACATCCCCGTGGGGCGTGACAACGTCGTCGAGCCGGGCGATGCGAATCACGGGCAGCCGACACATTTTCGCACCGGCCGCCACTGGGGCGTCTTCACCGTGAGGGTCCCCGCCGATTTCGGTGACCAGCGAGTCGTCTGGACGCTGACGTCGAACGGCGAGACGTTCGCCATTCCGGGGCACCTCCACAACGACTGGCTGATCGACGCCCTGCATGACCCGGCGTCCGGCAACGTCCCCCCCACGATCAGGTTCGACCCGGTGGGCCCTGCAGGCCAGGGTCCTACCGGCCTGACGGTCGGACCGCGCGCGGTTACGGTCGGCGCCCCGCTGCGGTTGACCGTCTGGGGCCGGGACGATCTGATCCGCCGGCCCACCGACATCCCCTTCGGCCCGCCAGATCGACCGGCGATGACGATGACCTGGGTCAAGCACCAGGGGCCGGGCACGGTGAGCTTCAGCGAGCCGAGCATCGCGATCGACGATGCCAGTGGGGAGACCACGACGACGGCGACGTTTCACGAGCCGGGCGACTACGTCGTGCGGGTTGCCGTCAACGACTACTCCGGCGTTGAGCATGCCGGGCACGCCCAGTGCTGTTGGACCAACGGGTTCGTGAAAGTCCACGTGACGAGATAAACCAAGGAGCGGGTCATGAAAGGAATCAGGTTCAGCGGTCGCAGCCCAGCTCTCTGGTGCGTATTCGGCCTGCTGCTGGCGGTGCCGGCAGCGGCGGCAGCGCAGGCAGACACGGGGGTCACGTTCGCCCGGGACGTGGCGCCGATCTTTCAGCAGAAGTGTCAGGTCTGCCATCAGCCCGACTCGATCGCGCCGATGTCGCTCTTGACCTATCAAGAGGTCCGCCCCTGGGCGCGCGCCATCAGACGGAGAGTGCTGGCGCGGGAGATGCCCCCGTGGCACATCGCCAGGAACGTCGGCATCAAGCAGTTCAAGAACGACCGATCGCTGTCGGACGAACAGATCGACACCATCGTGCAATGGGTCGATGCCGGTGCGCCGCTCGGTGACAGCAACGACTTGCCGAGTCCCATCGCCTGGCCGGATCCGACCGCCTGGCAGCTCGTCGAGCGGTTCGGCGAGCCGGATCTGATCGTGCGGACGGATCCGTTCACGATGCCGGCCGACGGACAGGATAAGTGGTGGCGGCCGATCGTCGATACCGAGGTGACCCAACCCCGGTGGGTGCGGGCCATCGAGATCAAGCCGTCGTTCCCGAGTGGTCGCAAGAGCGTCCACCATGTGCTGGCGAACCTCGTCCAGAACGAGGACGCGCTGACCGGGCTGGCACGCAGCTTCGCCGCGGGGAACGACGGGGACCAGCCGGGCGCCGGTCTGTTCATGGAGTGGGCGGTTGGCAAGGTGGGTGAGATCTTCCCGGCGAACGCTGGCAAGTTGATGCTGCCGGGCTCGAAGATCCGATGGGAAGTGCACTACCACGCCATCGGTGAGGAGGTCCGCGATGACGTTGTCGAGATGGCGGTCTACCTCTACCCACTGGGCGAGGAGCCGCGGTATCGGACCATTCTGACCGCGTTCGGCGGACGCACCGGCGAGATCGACATCCGCCCCGGCCAGATGACGACGACCGAGGGGTTCACCGTCTTGAAGGCGCCGGCGCGGTTCGAGAACTTTCAGCCGCACATGCACATGCGCGGGAAGGCGATGTCGATCGAGGCCATCTACCCGGATGGCCGCCAGGAGCTCCTCAACCTGGTCGACAACTTCCAATGGAACTGGCACGTCAACTATGTCTACGCGGATGACGTGGCGCCGATTCTGCCGAAGGGCACGGTCATCAAGGTGACGGCGTGGCACGACAACACCGCGGCGAACAGGAACAATCCCGACCCGGCACAGTGGGTGGGCTACGGCGACCGGACCGTCGACGAGATGGGGTTCGCCTGGGTCGACGTCACCTACCTCGAGCAGGAGGACTACGAACGGCTGTCGGCCGAACGGGCAAAGCGGGGGAGCAACAACGAGTGATCGTGCCGCTTCGTCTCTTCGTGGTGGCGGTTGCGCTTGTGCCGATACTGCAGGCCGGCCCGCCGGGATTCGTCATGTGGAGTGCGTTCGAGCTGGCACAGCGGGATGCAGCCCTGTCCGCGAGGGTGGGCCCGGACCACTCGGCGCGCGAGACCCTCGCCGACTACGGCAACCCCAGCGGAGCCCACCGCTTCCGATTCATTCATCGGGACGCGGACGGCATCCCCGAGCAGCATGAGCACATCGAGGACGTCGTGTTCATCAAAAGTGGTGCAGGGACCCTGCTGGTGGGCGGCGACATGGTCAACCGCACAGGCAGCAACGGCGAGTACAAGGGCACCGGCATTGCGGGTGGGGTGCGGTATCCCGTGGGCTCGGGCGACATACTCCACATTCCGGCCAACACCCCGCACCGCTATCTGGTGCCGGACGGGGGGCACATTACGTACGTGCTCGTCAGGGTCCCGGCATTCGTAGGCGAGCCCGTTGTTCGGGCCGACGCGCCGGAACTCGAGCTCGACCCGCCGGGATTCGCCATGTGGAGTGCAGCAGAACTCGCACGGCGCGATGCGGCTCTGTCCACGAGGGTGGGCCCCGACCACTCGGCCCGCGAGACGCTCGCCGACTACGGCAACCCTTCCGGAGCCCACCGCTTCCGATTCATTCATCGGGATGCGGACGGCATCCCCGAGATCCATGACGACATCATCGACGTGGTGTTCGTGAGGAGCGGCGAGGCCACGTTGCTGGTGGGCGGCGACATGGTCAACCGCACAGGGAGCCGGGGCACCGGCATTGTGGGTGGGATGCGGTATTCCGTGGGCGCCGGCGACATGCTCCACATTCCGGCCACGACCCCGCACGGCTACCTGGTGCCGGACGGGGGGCACATCACCTACGTGCTCGTACGGGTCCCAGCATTTGTCGGGCAGGCCCCATAGGCCAAGAAGATCGCCTGGGTAAGATCGGCGGCAACCAACGCCGGGGCCGGAACGTCGAGCGGTCTACTCGCCGGAATCGTAGACCTTCGGACCGCGCCACCCCCATCGCCTGGCGAACCCGATGCCGACGAAGAAGTCTCCGGTGTCGACGTCGATGCCCCAGTTGGCGTCGAGCTGGAGGTCCGAGGAGGGCCCTAACGTCAGGCCCGCTTCCACGACATGGCGGTCGGGTCCGGAGACAAAGAATCCAGCGTAACCCACAAAGGCGGTCAGATTGAGGGGCCCGGGGATCGATGCGCCCGGCGTCAGGATCACGGACCACACGTCCTGCTGTGCGTCCGGTCCAGCGGTGTATCCCAGGTTGGTCGAGACGCTCCAGCGCTCGGACACGGCGCGGTCCACGAGCAGAGCCACGGCTGGAACAGCCTCGTCGGTCGTCAGAAACCGGGATCCGGTCGGCAGACTCAGGCTTGCGAGCATAGAGATCTGAAGGCTGTCGTCCTCACGAGCCACGAGCGGAATCTTGACGCCAAGACCGAGGTCCTCGAACCCTTCCATCGCCTGGTCCGGCGACCGGCTGAGGACGAAGGAGTTGACGAGCGCCTGCAGTTCAGCGAAGGGCAGTCCCCACCGCACAACGATCTGGCCCGCGCTGAAGCGCCGCTCGTCATTGATTGCCAGCTCGGCCCCTGCCTCGAGCTGGATCGTCCCGGCGTCCAGCACGACGGCTCCGGTGCCGAGGCCAGGGCGATCGCTGGCGATCACGGGTTGCGCGCCAGCCGCCCGCGACCATCCCAGCACGGCAAGCAGCGCCAGCAGCACGAGGGAAAGCTTGAGCTGGAGCAACCGCTTCATGTTCATGGACGCCACACTCGGATGAAGGATACCCTGATCCGTGCTCTACCGGTTGCTCGCCGACCTGGTCGTCGTCGCCCACCTCGTATTCATTGTCTATGCGCTGTTCGGCGGCCTGCTTGGGTTGTGGAGGAAGTGGAGCCTGTGGGTTCACCTTCCCACGGCCGCCTGGATCGCCGTCATCGAATTCCAGGGCTGGATCTGCCCGCTCACGCCGCTCGAAAATATGCTTCGGTCCGCCGGTGGAGCGTCCGCGTACGAGGCCGGGTTCGTGGAGCACTATCTCATTCCGGTCCTCTACCCGCCGGGACTCACGCGCACCATGCAGGTTATGCTCGGCGGGGTGGCGATTGCCGTCAACGTCGCCGTCTACCTCTTTGTCCTACACCGCTGGAAACGGCGCGGGGCCAGCGACGCCCGTGCGGACGACCCACGTTCGTAGGCCGCAAACGGACCGTTTCTGCCCATTCGGGACGACTCTAGGTCCTTGCACGCAGTCGCGTGAGCGTCCATCATTGGCGTATGTGGTTCATCTGGGTCGAGCGGGGTGTCATGCGGGTGATGGATGCGTGGACACGCGGGAGTCTGGTCATTGCGATGGTCGCGATGGTCGCTACAACGGCGACGTGGGCCGCGGCGCAGCCCCCGGACGCGGGCGGTGAATGGCCCAGCTATGGCGGTACGAACTGGAGCCAGAAGTACTCGCCCCTCGACCAGATCGACCGGTCCAACTTCGAGACTCTGTCGATTGCGTGGACCTGGGAGTCGGCGGATATCGCGCTCATCGAGAGCCTGCAGCGCCGCTACCTGCCTCCGCTCGACGCCAACGGCCTGAAGGCGACGCCGCTCGTCGTCAACGGGGGGATGTATCTGAGCACCGGGCTGGCGCAGGTGGTCGCGCTGGACCCCACGACCGGCGAGACGCTGTGGGTGCACGACCCGCGGGCCTATACCACCGGCGGCAACGCCAGCATCGTCGGTCCGTGGCAGACGCGCGGGCTGGCCTACTGGACCGACGGCGCCGACGACGAGCGGCTCCTGCTCGGCACGCACGACGGCTTTCTCATCGCCGTCAACGCGCGGACCGGCCGCCCCATCAACAGCTTCGGCGTCGACGGCAAGTCCGATCTGCATACGGCGGTGCCGCGGGCCACGCGCGGCAATCTGCCGCTGTTCAGCAACGAGGGACACACCGTGTCGCCGAACTCGCCCCCCGTCGTCGTGCGCGACACCGTCATCTCCGGGGCGGCGATGTCCGACCGACCGACCCTGAAGGAATGGCCGCCCGGCTCGGTGCAGGGGTTCGATGTGCGCACCGGCGACCTGAAGTGGGTGTTCCACACGATTCCGCAGGCGGGCGAGTTCGGCCAGCACACCTGGGAGGACGGGTCGAATCTGTACACCGGCAACGCGAACGTCTGGTCGACGCTGAGCGGCGACGACGAGCTGGGGCACGTGTATCTCGCGACCACGGCCCCGACCAACGACTACTGGGGCGGGGAGCGGAAGGGGGACAACCTGTTCTCGCAGTCGATCGTAGCCCTGGACGTCGAGACCGGCGAACGGGTCTGGCACTTCCAGGCCATTCATCACGGCATCTGGGACTGGGACTTTCCGACTGCCTCGACGTTGATGGACATCACCGTCGACGGCCGGCCGATCAAGGCGCTGGCGCAGGTCAGCAAGCAGGGGTTCACCTACGTGTTCGACCGCCTCACCGGCGAGCCGGTCTGGCCGATCGAGGAGCGCCCGGTCCCGCCGTCCGACGTGCCGGGCGAGCAGGCGGCGGCCACACAGCCGTTTCCGACCAAGCCTCCACCCTTCGAATACCAGGGGGTGACCGAGGATCTGCTGATCGACTTCACGCCGGAGCTACGCGCCGAAGCGGTCGAGATCATGCGGCAGTACGTCTACGGTGGAATGTTCACACCCCAGACGCTGTATGACAGGAACGGGACGCACGGTACCTTGCAGGTACCCGGCTCGGGGGGCGGGGCGAACTGGAGCGGGGCCGGCGCCGACCCCGACACCGGCTTCCTCTACGTGCCGTCCCGTTCGGGCTTGACGCGCATGGTGCTGGTCGAGGGCAAGCCGAGTTTCACGAACCTGCGGTATGTACCGAACGGCAAGCTCGGTCCGGAGAGCATTCATCCGGCCCGTCCTCCGGCGGTCACCGGTCCGCGCGGGTTGCCGCTGATCAAACCGCCCTACAGCCGGATGACGGCCTATGACATGAATCGCGGCGAGATCGTCTGGCAGACGCCGACCGGGCCGGGGGCGGACCGGATTCGCGACCATCCGGCGCTCGCCGGGCTCGACCTGCCCCCGCTGGGCGGTCAGCACACGACGAGCGGCCCGCTCGTCACGAGCACTCTGCTGGTCCACGGGCTCGGACCGGCGGGGCGGGACGACTCCGCCTGGCTGGTCGCGTACGACAAGGCCACCGGCGCCGTGCTCGGCCGGGTCGCGTTGCCGGCGCGACCGCTGGGCACGCCGATGACCTACATGGTCGACGGCCGGCAGTTCATCGTGCTGACGTTGCAGGGGGCGCAGATGGTCGCCCTCGCGTTGCCGTCCAGGTAGGAGGCATGACGATGAACAAGCTCGCCGGGTCACTGGTCATCGGGCTGGTCGCACTGACCGGCGCCGCCCATGCCGAGGATTGGCCCAGCTGGCGGGGACCGGACGGCCGGCGGGTGTCGAGTGAGCGCGGCCTGCCGACGACGTGGAGCCGCGACACCGGCGTGGCGTGGCGGACGCCACTCCGCGGCCTCGGTGTGTCGTCGCCGATCGTGGCGGGCGACCTGGTCTTGCTGACATCACAGATCGGTCGTGGCCCGTTGCGCCCGGGCTCCCACCCGGCGCTCGCACGAGGCGGCGCGGAGTCGCCCGCCGACGAGCGGCCACTCGGCGGCCGGCGTGTCGATGGCGACGGCGACGGCATCGTCTTCGTCGTCAGCGCGTTCAGCCGCGTGGATGGCCGGGTCGTCTGGGAACACGAGATCGTGGCCGAGGGCGACCTGCCCCAGGCGCACCAGAAGCACAACATGGCCAGTCCGAGCGTCGTCTCGGACGGCGAGCGAGTCTACGCCTGGTTCGCCACCGGGCAGCTCGTGGCGCTGGACATGCACGGCGGGCTGGTCTGGCAGCGTCATCTCGGCCGCGACTACGGACCGTTCGAGATCGTCTGGGGCCACTCGAGCTCGCCCGTCCTCTATGAGGACCTGATCATCCTCCAGTGCGATCACGAGCCTGGCGCGTATCTGCTTGCGCTCGACCGGCGGACGGGTGACGAGCGCTGGAAGGTCGATCGCGGTCAGGGGCTGCGGTCCTTCAGCACGCCGCTCGTCGTGGCTGGGCCGGACGGGGCCGAGCTGATCGTCAACGCGAGCGAGGGACTCGATGCCTACGACCCATCGACCGGCATATGGCTCTGGCACACGGGCGGGCACAATGAGTACCCGATCGCGGCGGCCACCTACGATGACAGCGGCACCCTCTACACCGGCCGCGGCCATCGGGCCGGCCCGTACATGGCGATCAGGTTGGGTGGGAGGGGCGACGTGGATGAGAGCCACGTCGCGTGGCGGGTGCCGACCGGCGCGCCGTACATCTCGTCGCTCCTCTATTACGAGGGGTTGATCTATATGGCCAACGGCAACGGCATCGTGACCGCCGTTGATGCCGAGACCGGTCGTCGCGTCTGGCAGGATCGCGTCGGCGGCATCTACTCGGCGTCACCGGTGGCGGGCGACGGGAAGGTATATCTCTTCAGCGAGACGGGCGAGACCGTCGTGCTTCAGGCGGGGCGCGAGCTGCACATCCTGCAGCGGAACGACCTGGGCGAGCGGGTGGTCTCGTCGCCGGCTGTCTCCGACGGCCGGATTTTTATCCGGACTGACGAATCTCTGGTTGCGGTAGGACCCTAGACCCGGCCGGTATGCTCCCTCGTCCGGCCTCGCCGCCTGAGCCCAGCCACCGTCGAGGGGGTCGCGGAAGCCGAGATGCGGTGCGACGTAGCCGAATACCGTCCTGGCAGCACACACTTGACCTCGGCCCTTGGTGCGGGCATTCTTAGCGCAACGTGCTCGGTCGGGGTGACAACCCGCTTGCGCGAGGGGCTCAATCCGTTTGTCGAGGGGGGCCGGCGCTTGGGCGCTTGGGTCGAATAGTGGATCTTACGTGAACGAGGGTGGTCTAATATTTCCTATCGTCCTGGCAGAGTTGACATTCTGGCAGACTCCCCGCCTTCGCTCGCCGTGTATCATCGAACGGCGAGCTTCGGCGGACTGACTTCTGACTTCTGGCTCCTTGAGTATCCTCTCTAGACATGGCTGACACACTGACGATCACTGACAACCGCACGGGAAAACAGTACGAGATCACGATCACCGACGGCACGATCCGAGCCATGGATCTGCGCCAAATCAAGGTTGACCCGGACGATTTCGGGCTGATGTCCAACGACCCGGCTTTTCTCAACACGGCATCCTGCCGGAGCGCGATCACCTTCATCGACGGCGGCAAGGGCATCCTGCGATATCGGGGATACCCGATCGAACAACTGGCCGAGCAGGCCACCTTCATCGAGACGGCCTATCTGCTGCTACATGGCGACCTGCCGACCGAGACCGAACTGGTGACGTGGCGTGAGGACGTGTCGCACCATGTGATGCTGCACGAGAACATCAAGAAGTTCATGGAGGGGTTTCGGTACGACGCCCATCCCATGGGTGTCTTCCTCAGCAGCGTCGGCGCCCTCTCGACGTTCTACCCAGACGCCAAGGAGATCGACGACCCGGCCTCGCGGCGCCGACAAACGCTCCGACTCATTGCGAAGGTGCCGAGCATCGCCGCCTACGCGTACCGCCACAGCGTAGGTCAGCCGTACGTGTATCCGAATAATGAGCTTAGCTACGCCGGCAGCTTCCTGAGCATGCTCTTTAAGCGAACCGAGCCGGTCTATCGGCCAGACCCGGTGCTCGAGCGCGCGCTCGACGTGTTGTTCATCCTGCACGCCGACCACGAGCAGAATTGCAGCACGAGCGCCATGCGCAACATCGGCAGCTCGAACGCCGACCCGTATGCCTCACTCGCCGGCGCGGCGGCCGCACTCTACGGCCCGCTGCACGGTGGCGCCAACGAGGCGGTGCTCCGGATGCTGAAGCAGATCGGGTCGATTGACCAGGTGCCGGCGTTCGTCGAGAGCGTGAAGAACGGGCAAGGGCGGCTGATGGGGTTCGGGCATCGGGTCTACAAGTCCTACGACCCACGCGCAAAGGTGATCAAGGAAGCGGCTGATCAGGTGTTCGAGGTGACAGGTCGTAACCCGTTGCTCGATATCGCGCTCGAGCTCGAGCGGATCGCCCTCCAGGACGACTACTTTGTCTCACGCAAGCTCTACCCGAACGTCGACTTCTACTCGGGGCTGATCTACCAGGCGATGGGCTTCGCCCCGGCGATGTTCCCGGTGCTGTTCGCGATTGGACGCACCGCCGGGTGGATCGCCCAGTGGGAAGAGATGCTCCACGACGACACGCGGAAGATCGCGCGGCCACGTCAGATCTACGTCGGGGCATCGCAGCGGGACTACGTTCCGATCGGGGACCGCTAGGGCGAGCGCCCAAGGAGACAGGAGGAAGGAGGCAGGAGAAAGCCGGCCTGTCCGCCGAAGCCTTGGCGAGGGCGGGAGGACTTCGCTAGTGTAGTGCATCCGAAATAGGGGGTATTAATCTGAAGTTCCCCCTGCGATCCGCCTTCGAGTCGCTTGGTGTGGACCTTTTGAAGTGCCTCCTTGGAGCGCGTAGCCGGGGCCACGGGGTCACGCGTGTTCTTGGCTTCGTGGTCTTCGTCACAATACAGGAGGGTGCGCCAAGCCTCGATCATGTGCCACTGACTTCGGTACTCTCCAGAATTCGACCACTTCTGCTCCCGAAGAATGACCCACGCTGAGAACACGATGTGAGTGCGGGATCGTGTGCGTTCGGTTGTTGTCTGTCTTGAAGGAAGGAAAGGGATGGCTGAACAGGTTGTGAAGGCCCCCATGAGGGGAAGGGTGCTCCGGGTTCATGTCGAAAAGGGGAGCCAAGTCAAAGAGAGAGACCGCATGTGCGACATCGAGGCCTTGAAGATGGAGATGCCTATCATGGCCCCGGCGAGCGGCACGATCAAGGAAGTCTATGTCTCTCCCGGTCAGGCGATCGAGGGGGGCGGTCCGCTGTTTGTCATCGAGTGGTAGACTCAGAGCTCCGATGTTACCGGGTCCAAGACGTCCGCGTTCCTGATAAGTGGATCGGGTGAGGCGGCTCGCCGAGCGGCGCCACGGGCGGAGCCGCGGGCTCATCCACCAGGGCGGCCTCAGGCTCCAGCGCGAGCGGGTGCAGCCTCGGGCCGCCCGGTGCAGCCTTGAACAGCGCCGCGACCGTTCTGCTATAGAAATTCTGAGACTAGCCTAGCATACCCAAGAATATCCCAGCAACAGTGGCGGTGCCGATTACGCCAGCAATATTGGGTCCCATAGCATGCATCAGCAAGAAGTTATTGGGATCAGCTTCCTGCCCCATCTTCTGGACTACCCTGGCTGACATTGGTACTGCGGAGACACCAGCAGCACCTATCATTGGATTGATCTTCTCCTTGGAAACAAGGTTCATCAACTTGGCCAGAATCAACCCAAAGGCGGTGGCGGTCGCAAAGGCTACTACTCCAAGAACAAATACCATCAAGCTCTCTACCTTGAGGAAGCCCTCGGCACTCATAAAGCAACCGATGCATAAGCCAAGCAGGATGGTCAGGATATTCATAAGGGCATTGGCGGCGGTATCAGCCAGTCGGTCAGTAACACCACTAACATGTAGTAGATTACCAAACATGAACATGCCAATAAGGGGCGCTGACTTGGGCACCAGCAGGATAATAATAACAGTCGCAACTACCGGGAACAAAATTTCTTCAGTCTTAGACACTGACCTCAACTGAGGCTCCATATAGATGGCTCGCTCTTTCTTGGTAGTGAGCAACCTTATTATCGGGGGCTGGATAATAGGCACAAGCGCCATATAGGTATAGGCAGCTACGGCGGTAGCCCCGATAAAACCAGGAGCCAGTCTATTCGTAAGATAGACAGTAGTCGGCCCATCAGCGCCACCAATTATGCCTATGGAAGCAGCCTCATTCATACTGAATCCAAATAGCAAGGCTATCAAAAAGGCGAAGAAAACACCGAATTGGGCGCCGGCGCCAAGTAGCAGGGTCTTGGGATTAGCTATGAGTGGACTAAAATCGGTCATAGCTCCCAAGCCAAGGAAGATGAGACTGGGTAGTATCTCCCAGGCAATCCCGTAGTAGAATATCCTGGAAATCAGGCCGGCTGGTTGGCCATCTACAGCAAATGACTCAACTACCCTACCAGCAACCACAGATTCCATTAGACCGCCAAGAGGCAGGTTCGTCAGAACCACACCAAATCCGATAGG
>DQNS01000125.1 GCA_015659035.1 Acidobacteriota bacterium
CGATGTCCTGCTATTCCCGCCCATGGATGTCTTCATCAGGGAGAGCGCCTGGCTCCTGATGGTGGTCGTCGGGCTCGTGCTGCTGCTGGCCTGCACCAACCTGGCGAGCTTTCTCCTGGCGCGCGCGCTCGATCGGCGCAGAGACATCGCCGTGCGGCTGGCGCTCGGCGCTTCGCGGGCTTCGCTCATCCGACGGCTCCTGACCGAGACCATGGTGTTGAGCCTGCTTGCGGGCGCCGTGGGCATCGGGATCGCCCTGTGGCTCCTCGATCTGCTTGGGAACGCGGACCTGCCGCTGCCGATTCCGGTGACGCTCGATTTCAGCCTCGACTGGAACGTGCTCGCCTTCACGCTCGGCATCTCCGTGGTCGCCGGCGCCCTGCTCGGTCTGGTGCCCGCCCTCCAGAGCACGCGTCCGGACCTGGCGACCACGCTCAAGAGCGAGAGCGCGGGCGGCGGGCGGCCCGGACAGATCCGGTGGCGCAACGCCCTGGTCATCGCGCAGATGACCGTCTCGCTCGTGCTCCTGGTGGGCGCCGGTCTGTTCCTCCACAGCCTTCAGCAGGTGCAGGCGGTCGACCCCGGCTTCGGTCGCGAGCCCACCGCCCTCATGACCTTCGTGGTCCCGACAGCGCGGTTCACCGCCGCGGAGGGTCGGGTCTACACGCGCCGTCTGCTCGACCGCTTCCGGCAGCTGCCTGGGGTCGAGGCGATCGGGTTCATTGACAACTTGCACCTGAACTCGTTGAGCACCCAGTCGACGGGTTTCAACGTCGATGGCCACGTGCCGCCGCCGGGCCAGGAGGCATTCCTCGCCGACCTTGCCGCGGTCGACCCCGGGTTCTTCGAGGCAGCGGGCATCCAGATTCTGCGCGGCCGCAATTTCAACGAGGCCGACCTGCCCGATAGCCAGCCGGTGGCGGTCATCAGCGATGCGATGGCCCAGCGATTCTGGCGTGACGGCGACGCGGTCGGCCGGCTGATGCGGAGACCCGATGAGGACAACCCCGACCTGCTGATCGTCGGCGTGACGCGCGACGCCAAGGTGCGGACGCTTGGCGAGGCACCGCGCAACATGGTCTATCTGCCTTTCTCGCAGCAGTTCGCGCGCTCGTTGACTATCGTCGCGCGGACGACGGCCGACCCGGAACAGACGGCGCTGGCCCTGATCGGCGCCGGTCGCGAGGTCGACCCGGATCTTTGGGTGGGGGAAGCGAAGACGATGAGACGGCACCTGGCGTTGATGCTGCTGCCGGCGCAGCTCGCTGCTTTCATCCTGTCCGCGTTTGGCGTGCTGGCGCTGGCACTGGCCGCCATCGGACTCTACGGCGTGGTCAGCTACGGGGTCGCTCAACGCACGCGGGAGGTGGGAATCCGGATGGCGCTCGGCGCAGACGGCGGCACCGTGGTCCGGTTACTGGCCGCGAGCGGCCTCAAGCTCGTGATGGTCGGCGGGGCGGTCGGTCTGATCGTCGCCCTTGTCGTCACGCGGCTGCTGAGCGGACTGTTGTTCGGCATCAACACGATCGACCCGCTGACGTTCATCGGGGTGCCCCTCGTTCTCGGCGGCACGGCACTGTTCGCTGCCTACCTGCCGGCGCGTCGCGCGAGCCGGATCAATCCGGTCGCGGCCCTCCGGACCGAGTGACTGCCTGCTGGGCCGCTCCCCCGCCCCCCTCTTCACAAGGGGCCGCAAGTTCTGAACGGAAATCGGGCAGGTCGCGGGCGGTTCAACGAGGGCGGGGGTTACGATTCAGGCCCAGGCACCGCCGCTGCACCTCGTCGATGATGCGCCTCCGACTGAGGTCGCTGGCTCTTCGACG
>DQNS01000113.1 GCA_015659035.1 Acidobacteriota bacterium
CCGTGCCGTCGTAGCGTCACCTCCGAGACCTCGATCGAGATCTCGTACGGCGGTGCGCTGACGAGCTCGACCTGTGTGATGCCCGGGATGGCGGTCAGCTCATCGCGGACCCGCTCCGCTGTGGCTTTGAGCGTAAAGAGATCGACGTCGCCGAAGATCGCGATGTCGGCGACCTGGATACGCGAGGTCAGCTCGCGGATGATCGGCTTCTCGGCTTCGACCGGAAAGGTCGTAATTGCGTCGACGCTGCTCTTGACCTCGTCAACCACCTTGCGCGCATCGGCGCCGAGCTCGAGCTCGACGGTGACCGTGCCCATCCCCTCGGCCGCCGTCGACTGGATCTGCTTGATGCCGTCGAGCCCCTGGATCGCTTCCTCGATCCGGATCGTGACCGCCTCTTCGACCTCTTCCGGCGCGGCGCCAAGATAGGGCACCTGGATGCTGATCCGGTCGAGCTCGATCTCCGGCATGAGCTCTTCCCGGACGGTGGTCACGGCGATGATGCCGCTCATCATGATGAAGACCATCATGAGGTTTGCGGCAACGCCGTTGCGGGCAAACCATTCGATGGCGCCCTTCATGGCCGTCTCTCGACGGCGCCGGCCACCTCGGCATCGGCACCTCGACCGGTCGCAGCGTCCTGGGCCGAGAGCGCCTCGCGAACGCTGTCACTGATCGCCGAGACCACGCGCGCTTGCAGCTCGGCGAGCGCGTCGATCGTCCCATCGAGCTTGACCGCCGTCAGCACCGATCCGCTCTCGACGTCGACGAGCCGCGCGGTAACCCGGACGACGCCGCCGATCCGTTGGACGCCACCGCCGACGACCCAAGCGGCGCCGTCGTCGGACGACACCACCGTGACCGCCGCCAGCTCGGCCAGGCGGGCGGCGACCGCATCGGTGATAGCCGCCCCCAGGTCGACGTTCGGCACGCCGTCGCCGCTCGGGCTCGGGCTCGGGCTCAGGTCGTCGAACGGCAGCACCACCAGCGTCTTCGTGGCCGTTCCGCCTGGCGCGGCGTCAACGACGACCGCCGCGGGTACGTCGGCGGTGGGTGGTGCGAGGCCCCCCGCACCAGCGTCCGGGCGGCGGAGGTCCCGAGCGGCGGTGGTCCGCGGGGCCTCCCCGCCGTCGTCGACCGCCGCCCGCACGGTGGCGACCATCTCGGTGGTCAGCGTGTCGAGCGCGTCGACGGCGCCGTCCACCTTCACCACGCGTATGAGGTCGCCGCCGGCCACATCGAGCACCCGCGCGGTGATGCGAAGCCGGTCGCCGACCCGCTGATACCCACCGCCGACAAGCCACCTGGCCCCGCGCGCACCCGCGGTCTCGAGCGCGGTCGATTCGTCGGCGGCAGCGAACGTGACGACCCCCATGGCCCCTGTCCGTTCGAGCGCGGTCTGGACCGCCACCGTCATATCGGTGCTGATCCAATCGTCAGCGGGGTTGCGCGACACGTTGACGAAAGGCAGCACAGCGACGCTCGGCACGGCGTCAGCGAAGCCGGCCGGGCGCGCAGCGGGCTCGGGGACCGGTGCAGCAGGCTCGGGAAGCGGTGCAGCGGGCGTCGGCGCGGTGTCGGACTCGACGCGCGGTGTCGCCGACGGCGCCGCGCCGATCGCCGTCGGCCCGTCACGGCGTCCCCCAACTCCGCGCGCTCCTCGCCCACCTCGTCCTCCACGGCCACGCCGTTCTCCCCGGGCACCCCGGCCAACGCCCGCACCAGTACCGCTCGGTCCGCTCGTGCCCGCAGCCGTGTCGGGTGCTGCGACCGTCGCGCCCGCTCCGGCATCGGCCACCCGCCGTGGCGCGGCCGTGGGTCGGTCGGGCGAGGCGTCTGTCGTCGTGCCCGTCGGCGGCGCGGCCGTCGTGCTCCTCAGCGCCGCGAGCTGACGGCGGATCGCGGCGATCTGCTCGTCGCCGCTCAAGGTCGGGTCGCGGTCGGAATCCGCGGCACCCGGCGCGCTGGCCCGATCAATAACCGGCGAGGCGTCCGGCGGCGTGCCCGCCGCCGACGCGACCGGTGTGCCCGCCAGCACCGCGAGCTGACGGCGGATCGCGGCGATCTGCTCGTCGCGGCTCAGGCTCGGGTCGCGGTCGAAACTCGCGGCGCCCGGCGCACCGGCTGCCGACGCACGGTCCCGCGCCGCGGCGTCGTTGGTCACCGCCGGTGCCTCGGCCGGTGCCCTATCGCGCCGGCGCGCCAGCAGATCAGCGTCGGCATCCGCCAGCTGTACCCGCATACCCTCGGTTGGCGTATCGAGCGGCGACACGACGACCAGCTCGCCTTCGGCGAGGCCGCTTCGCACGTAGATGGCGTCGGTGGTTGCCCGCAGGATATCGATCTCGCGGAACGACAAGCGGTCCCCGGCATCGACCACCAGCACGCGGTCGCGGCCGCGCATCGCCGCGCGTGGCACGACCGCGACGTTGCGCACCGTGCGCCCCGCGATCTCCGCTTCGACATACATCCCGACCGCCAGTGGCGGACGACGCCGGTTCGGCCCGGGCGCGTACGGGTCCAAGACTTCGGCGACGGCGTGGACCATGCGGCTCACCGGATCGATCTCGCTCTCGGTGCGGACGATCCGCCCCTGCCACTCGTGCGCTTCGCCGGCGAACGTGGCGCGGAGCGTCACGCGCGGCTGGGGCTGATCCGAACCGCCCCGATACGACAGCGGCAGATCGAGATAGGCAAGCTGTTCATCCGGCAGCGGGAGCCGGACCTCGGCGCTGTCAACGGCGTAGATGGTCGCGACCGCGTCGCCGACCCGAACAAATTGCCCGATGTCGACGTTCTTCTGCCGGATGCGCCCTGCGTACGGCGCGACGATCTCCGCCCGTTCCAGGTCGCGCTCCGCGCGCTCGAGGCTGGCCTCGGCGCCCGCGACCGACGCGCGGGCGTCTTCGAGGTGCGGCTCGCGCAGCGTCAGCGCGCGTGGGTCGCCGCGACCGAGCGCGTCCCATTCGCGGATCGCCACCTCGGCCTCGGCCTCTTCTTGCGCGAGGCGTAGCCGTGCCTGAGCGAGCTGCGAGCGCGCACTCACGACCGCCTGCTGATAGTCGAACGGGTCGACCGTGACCAGCACGTCACCCGACTCGAAGAAACCGCCCTCGGCGAACGAGGGGGCAATCGAGGTAACCCGGCCGGCAATCTCCGTCACGAGCTGGCTCTCGGTCCGTGGCCGCACCGTCCCCTGGCTCGTCACGCTGAACGGAACGTCGCGCAGGGTGACCGCCTCCACGCGCACACCCGGCGGCGTGAAGACCGGGACCTGGACCTCCACCGGCGGGCGGTTCCAAATCATCACGCCGGCCACCAAGCCCGCGACGCCGAGCAGCAACAGTGGCGCCACGATTTTCAACGTTCGAACAGTCATCCGATTCATGATCGCTATCCGTTTCTACCGATCCGTCGTGAGCGCCCTCGTCTCTGAATTCCGAGGGACGCCATGACGGTCCTATGGTTGGTTGGTGCTGTCACTTATCTGTTGTTGAATCTGGATCGGCGCCTCAAGCTGGTCGAAACCACCACCGAGCGCCAAATACAGGTCGACGCGGTTCTCGAGCCGCAGTCGACGTGCCGCGATGAGATCACCGTCGGCCTGCACGGCCGACCGCTGCGAGTCGAGCACGGTGATATAGGTGTCGAGGCCGGCTCGATACCGTTCCTCGGCGAGCCGCTCCGCTGCCCGAGCCTGCTCGACGGCATTCGTCAGGTGGCCGACCCGGTCGGCCAGAAACGCCTCAGCTGCCAGCGCCGTCTCCACCTCTGCGTACGCCACGAGTGCGGTGTTCGCGTAGTTGGCGAGCACCTCGGCGGTCTGCGCCTCTGCGCGGTCGATCTGCGCGCGGAGCCGGCCGCCTTGCCACAACGGTGCGACGACGTTGCCAAGCAGGCTCCAGACGCCGAAGTTGCCGTCGAGGAGCGAACGCAGTGCGTTGGTCGCCGTGCCGGTGGCGGCCGTGAGCGTGATGTTCGGCAGCAGCTGCTTGCGAGCGACCCCGAGACGGGCACCTGCGGCCGCCACCTGCCGTTCGGCTGCGACCAGGTCGGGACGGCGCGCGACGAGGTCGGCCGGAATCCCGCCGGGCACGTCGGCGGTCACGTCCGGGAGACTGCTCGGCTGGTCGATTGTTCCGGCCGCGTAGCGTCCGAGCAGCACCTCGAGCTGACGCGCCGACGCGTCGAGCTGCTGGCGGCGCTGGTCGCGCAGCGCTTCGGCATTCGCCAGATTCAGCAGCGCCAGTCGAAGATCGAGCGCCGGACGAATCCCCGATTCGAATCGTTCCCGCACCTGCTCGGCCGACGCGAGGAAGCTGCCGACCGTTTCATCCGACAGCGCCACCTGCTGTCGCGCTTCGGCGATCGCGAACCACGCCTTCACCGTCTGTCCCGCCATTGACAGCTGGGCGCCGCGCAGGTCGGCGGCCGAACGCTGCAGGTCGGCGAGCGCCGCCTGGGCATCGGCCCGCAGACGTCCCCACAGGTCGATCTCCCACGACACGTCGAGCGACACGCCCTGGTTCGTCGAGACGGTACTGAGCACACGCCCTTCGAGGCCCGGGATCGGGAAGCCGACGAAGTTCTGCTTCCGGCGGCTCCCGTTGTAGCTCGCCTGGACCGTCGGCTGCAGCGCGCTCGACGCGATGCGCGCGTCCGCGGCTGCCTGCTCGAGGCGCGCAGCGGCGGCCGCGAGGTCGAAGTTCCCCTCGAGGGCGATCTCGACCGCGGCAGAGAGACCGGGCTCGCCGAAATCGGTCCACCAGTCGGGAGCGACCTCGCCGACCGAGGTGTCGGCGGCCGTCCATGTGTCGGGCACGGTGACGTCGAGCTGTGGCGGCTCGACCGGTGGCGCCGCCGCGCACCCGACGGTCACCGTCACGACGAGCGCGATGAACGGGCGGAGACTCACGACGTGCGTCCCTTCTGTGCCAGGCCGACCGGTACGCCGATCGGGACCGGGGACGCCATCCCCGCCGCGGCGTACTGGATCAGCGATTCCAGCATGTCGTCTGGATCTTTGTTCGCACCTGGGCCAATCGACGCGAACGAGTCACCCCAGGCCATCGTGAATGCCATCGATCCGACCAGAAACAACATGCGCCAGCCGACGTCGGTTGCGTCGAGATGGGGCAGGGCGCGCTGCAACGCCTGTCCGAAGCGACGGAAGACCCCCTCGAACTGCTGGAAGAATGTGGCGCGAAACTCCTCATTCGTTTCCGAGTGAATACGTCCCAGGAGGCGGAGGAAGTTGTCGCCGGCCGCGCCCCACTCCTGCCGCTTCTGGAACGGCGGGGAGAGAAACGCGCGGATCACGTCCTCGGCATTCGGTGTGCCGTTGCCGGCTGCCGACTCGATGGCGTCGAGCAGCTCCAACCGGCGTGCGTTGACCGGGCGGAGACGTCGTTCGAGCACGGCCGCGAGCAACGCCTCCTTCGATCCGAAGTGATAGTTCACCGAGGCGATGTTGACGCTCGCCTCGCTCGTGAGGTCGCGAAGCGACGTCGCCGGAAATCCGCGGTCGGCGAAGAACCGCTCGGCGACGTTGAGGATGCGTTCTTTGGTGTCGGCTGCCATGTCGTCTGATCACCTCTAGAAAATCTAACGCTTGTTTTAATCATACGTGTGAATGCGTAGAAAGTTCAATGTTGACGTCGCCGACGGGGCATTCACCCTCTTACGACAACGCTAGAAATCGGATCTCGGCTGTTCTGGTATTCCTGGATCGTTTTTCGGAGATCGACGCTCCAGGCTGACGATGGGAAGGCCGGACAACCTGCCGTACGAAGACACTGTCGGCGCACGTCGCGCGGCTACTGCCCACGTAACACCGCGTTGGACGGGCAAGTCCGAAGTCGGTCGCGACGGCGTCCGGCTTCGGTGGCAGAGGCCCTTGCTCCCGCAGCACGTACATCGCCTACGGCAGGCTCAGCGCAATCAGCTCCGGCACCTCGCCGCCGATCGTCAGCGCGATGTACTGCGCCCCCTCGTACATGTAGGTCATCGGCGTGCCGATGGCGCCGGACGGGAGATCGACCGAGCCGACGATCGCTCCGCTCGCCTTGTCGCGCGCCACGAGCCTCGGACCGTCGTCAGTGCCGCCGGCAGACAGCGCGCTGATGAGCAGGGTCTTCGTCAGCACCGGTCCGCCGTGCCCTTCGCCACCCAGCGGCGGCAGATCGAGATCGCGCAGCAGCGGGTGGTTGCGATAGCGGTTGCCGTCGCCGTTCGGCTGCATCCACGCATGCTCGCCCTCGTTGAGGTCGATCGCGGTGATCCGAGTGTATGGCGGCTTTAGCAGCGGCAGGCCCTGCGGCATCCGAGGCTGGGTGCCGGCGGCGAGCCCGCGCATCGTGTAGCGGAGGTTGCCACCATCGGCCGGGTCCGGCGTGTAGTACTTTAACACCGAGAAGCGGTTCATCGACGGCACATAGAGCAGCCCGGTCTCGGGGTCGACGGCCGCGCCGGTCCAGCTCGCGCCGCCGCCGACGTAGGGGCGTTGAATCGTGCCCTGCAACCCACCGTCGACACTGAGCATCGGTGGACTGAAAAGCGGCCCGAGCCTGAAGTCCTTGACCGCCTCGACCGCCATCGCCCGGATTTCTGGTGTGAAGTCGACGAGGTCGTCGATGCTCACGCCCTGATACTCGAACGGCGGCGGCTTCGTCGGGAACGGCTGTGTCGGCGACAAGACATCGCCGTCCAGGTCGGTGTCGGTTGCCACGGGGCGCTCTTCGATCGGCCAGACCGGGTCGCCGGTCACCCGGTCGAAGACGTAGGTGAACCCCTGTTTGCTCACCTGGGCGATGGCCTTCACCGAACGGCCGTCCACCGTGATGTCGACCAGGTTCGGCGCGGCGGGAAAGTCGTAGTCCCAGACCCCGTGATGCACCGCCTGGAAGTGCCACATGCGCTGGCCGGTCTCGATGTCGAGCGCGACGAGACTTTCGGCAAAGAGGTTGTCACCCAATCGGTGACCCCCGTAGTAGTCCCCGGTCGGCGTGCCGGTCGGCAAGTAGATGTAGCCGATCTCGTCGTCGACGCTGAGCATGGTCCAAACGTTCGCGTTGCCAGAGTAGCGCCACGACTCGTTCAGCCACGTGTCGGCGCCGAAGTCGTCGGCCTGCGGCACGGTGCGGAACATCCACTTCGTGTCGCCGGTGCGCGCGTCGATCCCCTTGAGCCAGCCGGGCGGTGCTTCCTTGCGGATCGCGCCATCCGAGATGACGCTCGGCGTGACGACGACATCGTGCGCGACGATCGGCGGTGAGGCCACCCCGAGCAGGTTGCGCCCGCGGTAGTTGGTCTCTCCGCGCACTGCGCGGGGGATGCCCTCCATCAGGTCGACGCGACCGCGGTCGCCGAAGTCGAGGACCGGCTGCCCCGTCGTGGCGTCGAGCGCCAGCAGATAGCCCTCGTTCGTGCCGAAGAAGATCCGGGCGTCGTCACCGTCGGTCCAGTAGGCGACACCACGCGAGTTGTAGAAGTGGGTCGGGCTGCCGCCCAGGTAGACCTCGGGGTCATGCACCCACAGGGTGTCGCCGGTCGCGGCATCGACCGCGGCGACCTGGTGCATCGCGGTTGAGAGGTACAAGACGCCCTCGACCATCAGCGGTGTCGCCTGGAACATCCGGAATTGCACGCGCGGCACTTGCTGCCTGATGGCCTCGAGGTCGAGCGACCCATCGGCCGACTGCCAGCGCCACGCGAGACGGAGGTCCCGGAAGTTCGTCGCGTCGATCTGATCCAGCGGGGAGTACTTGGTGCTGCCGAGGTCGCCGCCGTAGCTCCGCCACTCGCCGTTCGTGGCGCCGTATTGGGCCAGGCTCGGGGCAGGCGACACCAGCATCGCACACCACCAGGCGGCACAGACGACGAGGGGACTCGCAATCCTAGACATTCCTTCCTCCGTCCTTGTCAGCTCCTGCTCATGGGGACTCACCACGACATGTTGGGGTGTTCACGCGGACCCCACACGCGGGAAGAACCGACCGGTCTGCCTCATGTAGCGCGCGTAGTCGTCGCCGAAGCGGGTGACGAGGTGTGCTTCTTCGATCTTGGTGCGCAAGACCAGCAACGCCAGCGCGAGCCCGCCCATGAGCGCAATGAACCAGTTGGCCGTGGCGAGCGCGTTAGCCGTGAAGGCGAGCGCGGACGCCACATAGAACGGATGGCGCACGAATTGGTACGGGCCGGTCGTCACCAGCGTGTGCTCTCGTCGGGTCACGACGGTGTCGGTGATGTTGGTGCCCAGGCTGTGCATGGTCCAGATCAGCAGCGCGCCTCCCGCGATCCCGATCCCCACCCCGGCCCAGCGGAGCCACACCGGCAGCGGCACCGAGGACCAGGCCATCCGCGCGGGGCTCGCCACAAAGGTGAGCAGTCCACACATGCCCGCCAAGCCGATCGGCCGCAGCGTCAGGAGAATGAAGAGCCCTTCCTGTCGCCGGTCGAGCTTCTCGCCTGACGCCTGGGATCGGACCCGATGATAGATGCCGACCGGCAGCACGGCGGCCAGCCCAAGGATGAGGATCAGCCGGAACGTCTGGTCATCGGCCATCAGTCGTCGTTTCCTACCGGGAGGCGACTCGGCCCTCCTACAGCCGCCTCACACGAACGTTCCGGAACTTCACGACGCCGGCACCATACTGCAGGGCGATCGGCCCGTCTGCATACTGCGAGTCTGTGACATCCACCGTCTGGGTGCCGTTCAACGTCACCCGCAACCGTGATCCCTGCGCCACGATCTCGTAGGTGTTCCAGCGTCCGCCCGTCGTGATGACGCTCGTCGGTGCGGCGAGGTGCACGATGCCGCCGGTGCGGTAGGTCTGATCGGGCCGCGTGTCGTAGATATTCACCTCATAGGCGTTGGTGTCGCGGACACTCTGCGCATCCGCGCAGCGAATGAAGATACCGCTGTTGGCCGGCTCGTCGACCCAGAACTCCAGGGTCAGCTCGAAGTCGGCGTAGGACTCCTCGGTCACGAGGAAACCGCTGCCGCTGTCGGCCTGCACCGCGCCATCCGCCAACTCCCAATTCGCGTTGCCAAGCACGTTCCAGCCGTCGAGACTCGACCCGTCGAAAAGTGTCGTCCACGCGCCGCCCTGGGCCGACACGCCAGACACGGGTTGAAGACCAACGACCACGATGGCCAGCGATAGAAGAATGATGCCTGTTGAGCCTTTCATGTCAGACCTCCTAGTTGACGACCTCACCTCTAAATCAGTCCTCGTCGAGCCCGAACCCGTCCGGCCAATTGAGGACGACCCGGATTCGGGTCGGCGTCACCGGATTCTTGCGACGCACCATCAGGAAGCGGGCGCCGCTGGACACGTCGTAGGCCGGTGATGCGGTCCGATTATACAGAGCCGTTCGTCGAGACGGGGAATCTCGGCCATGCACCAGGAGGCCTAGCCGGTCGCTATCTCCGCGCCGCTTCCGGATGTCCATCATCTGGTCACTGATGTGTCGCCAACTCTACCACCGAGTGTGAGTAGTGGTTGCGAGTAGTGGTACTGTGTCTTGGCAATCACGACGGCGACGCTCGCGGAGCTGAGGCTGAGGGAACAGGCAGGAGGGAGGTCATGACCGCAGGACCAGCTCGTTCGGCGCGCTTAAGGGTCCGCGCAAGAATAGGTTCCCTTTTTGGGGCGTCGAGGCGCCCGGGTGGCAAGGCGCGAGGAGGGAGCATACCGGCAGTATTCGACCGACGAGGAACGCCGCCAGACGGGATGGATCGGCGGCCCAAATGGGAACCTATTCTTGCGCGGGCCCTCAGTCGCCGGGATGCGATGCGGTTGCTCGGCGCCGGCGCGGCCGGGGCGGGGCTCGGCCTCACGGCCGGCTGTGGGCCGGAGCTGGTGTCGGAGCCGGCGCCTGCGCCGACCCGTGCCGCCGTCACCTTCCCGGACGGCGCCATCGTTCGCACCGTGCTGGGGGACGTCGATCCGGCGGCGCTCGGCACGGGGGCGACGCTGTTTCACGAGCATCTGGCCTTCAATTTCAGCAGCCCGCCGCCGGAGCCCAGGGCGCCCGACACGCCGCCGCCCCCTCGACCCACCGACGAGGAGATGGTCGACCTCCTGGTCGAGGAGCTGCGGATGGCAGCCTTCGACGGTGTGAGCTGTATCGTAGATTCCTCGATCGGGCCACGCACCGAACAACAGCTCGCGAACCTCACGGCGATGGCCACCCGGTCGGGTGTGCACATCGTGTTGGGTGGCAGCTACTTCCTGCAGCCACGGTATCCGGAGGAGATCATCCAACTGCCCGAGGAGGAGGTTGCGGCGCACCTGGTCGCACAGGCCGGCCGCGAACGGTGGGGAGCGCTGGGCGAAGTCGGCAGCTCGTTTCCGGAGATGCATGACGACGAGCGCAAGATGATCCGCGCCATCAGCCAGGTACATGCCCGAACCGGACTCCCGATCTTCACCCATGTGCCGCACGAGAGCTGCCCGTCCTGTGCCTTGGATCAGATCGACAGCTACGAAGCACAGGGGGTCGACATGGCCCACCTGTGTATCGGACACCTCTCGACCATCAAACGCTCCGATGACCCGGGGTGGGAGACGCACAAGGAGATCGCCCGCCGGGGCGCGTTCCTCGGATTCGACACCGTCGGCCATCAGATGAGCGCGTCGTTCATCCCGGAGCGGGAGAAAGTGGACATGGTCCTGAACGCCCTCGAGGCCGGGCTTGAGGATCACATCCTGCTGTCGTCCGACTTCGCCAACACGACGCAGATCAAGGCCAACTGGGGTAATGGGTTCTCGACGGTGCTCGTGCAGTTCGTGCCGAAGCTCCGCTACTTTGGCGTGCCGGAGGAGACGATCCAGAAGATCCTGGTTGACAACTCGCGCCGGTGGCTAGCCTATCAACCGACCTCGGCGTGACGACGGTCCCAGGGATCTTCGGCTCCAACTGACTATGCCCCTCGGTCTCGGCACCCGGCATGAGGCCCGACACTGGACGCCCTGCTGGCATAGCCAGCCTTCGACCTCCACTCTAGAGGCCGCGCGTCGAGTTCCCGCCGCGCTCCTATCGAGAGTGTGTCGAGTTTTGGTCGAGGAGCACGACTACCGGAGGGCGGCGTAGGCACGCGGCGACGGACTGAACCGTCGCGGACGAACGAAGGGGCCGGGACGAGGATGAGGAAACGCTATCGCGACCCGGTGGCCGCCCGCTCCTGGGCGCGATAGCCGGAGAGGATCCCCTCCATGCCGATGTTCCCTTCGTGGCAGGCGTACTCGAACATCGGCTCCGCGCTGTGCTTCAGGGGAATCAGGACGGTCCAGGGGCGCGTCCAGGTCGTCTGGTCGTCGAACGTGATCTCGTAGTGGAGCGTGTCGGGACCTACGCGCGTGAATCGCTCGGTGAGTCGAAACCCCTCGGCCGCGCTCCAGAACAGGCCCAAGTCGGAGTAGTTCGTCGTCTCGACGACGAGTGTGTCACCCTCCCAGTGACCGCGCGAGTCGCCATGCAGCTGGCGGATCTCATCGCCCACGTGCGGCGGCCCGTCGATTGGGATGATGCGCGCGTCGTGAATCATCTCCATGAGAATGACGACGTGGTCGCGACTCTGAAGGATCTGATAGTAGCTGTTGTATCCGGCCAACAGGTTCGGCACGCCGAACGTGAGGCAGCGCTCGCTCAACGGCCGGTCCGCCCACGAGTCGGCCTGCGGCGCGATTATCGGCGGTGGCACTCCTCGCCCGGCGCGCTCGGCGTCCGATGTCCGCGGCGGAATCTTCCCGTCGGTGGGATCGATGATCAGCGACGTCCGATTGTGATCAAAGTTGCGGTCGGCGAGCCAGAACTGGTTGTAGTTGCCGGTGGTGTCGTAGGAATCGGCGTCGCTGATTCCGGCGAGCGCCGCCTGCACGAGCTGGTCGCCGAACTGGGCGTCCAGACCGCTCGCGGTAACCTCGGCGGCCGCCGCCTTCAGCTCGGCCAGATCCTCTTCGGTCAGCGTGGTTTTCCCCACCCACACATCCGGCCGCTCGAGCGGCGTCACGCTGTTGTTCGCCCAGACGCCTCCGAGATCCGGCTGACCGTCAGGCGTTCGCGACACCGTCCAGCCATCCTCGGACGCCTGTGCCACCGCGGGCACGGGGACGAGCGCTACGAGCGCTACCACTGTCACTCCGACCGCGCGCATCCGTCTCTGCATGACCACCTCCGTGTGTCGCCTGGCGGTTCGCCCGGCGCCAAACCGGGAATTTCCATTTTGGCCACCTGGATCAGAAATCTTTATACACCGATCTCCTTCCCCACCTCAAGATTTCTCGTCGAACAGGGCATTGTGGACACGGTCGGTCGTATCGGTTGATATGCTGGCAGCATACTACTGAGAATGCCGGGCTGGAGAGCCGTCGTTCCCGGTCTTTGGTCAGTCGCGGTCGCGTGGGCGGTCGGCCGGGTCGCATCGATTACCCAGGACGCCAGACCCGCCGCAGTAGCTCACGTCTTGAATCTGCACGACGATGTCGTCCGGATCACGGAACGTCAGTTCTTCGGACGGCGGATCGGAATCCGCCCGCATCCGCACGCCCGCCTCCACCCCATGCGCGGCGAGCGTGTTCACGATGCGGTCCGCATCGAAGCCCTCCATGCCGAAGCAGTAGTGGTTAATCGACGGTGTGGCACCGCGCGCGAAGGCGATGAACTGCGGTCCGTTCCCGATCCCAAGCACAGGAATCGTAGGCGCGGACCAGTCGGCCTCCGTGCCCTGGGTCGTCACGAGCGGCATCCCGAACACCCGCTGATAGAACTCTACCGAGCGCTGGACGTCCGAGACGGTCAGCGTCACGTGATTCAGTGTGCTCACCGGGATTGGTGGCACGCTCGGCTGCGCTGACGCCGCGGGTCGCACCAGCAACAGAGCCGAGAGCGACAGAACAAGCTCGCGCCGCGTCAACTGTCCGCCTTCATACCGGCGCACCAGCTGCTCGATCATCTCGCTCATGATGTCCTCCCTGTGTATGACGACGGTGTGGCAGGCCACCGACACGCAGCTCAACCGCCAGGTCGGCCTGAAGATCCTTCCGGACGCCGGCGCGGACGACCCGGATCGGCTCGCCCTACCTTGACCCAGCGACGGCAGCCTCTTCGGCACGACCGCCGGCGAGCATGCCCTCCATGCCAACGTTGCCTTCGTGACAGGCGTATTCGAACATCAGGTCAGCTGTCCGTGTAAAGGGAAACGCGACCGTCCATGGCCTCGTGTACATCTGCGGATCGGTGACCTGGACCTCGTACTCGAGCGTATCCGCATCGCCACGTGTGAAGCGTTCAACAAGGATCATGCCCTGACCGGAGCCGCTGTGCGAGCTGAAGACCGACCACGGCTGAAGCGCGCTCACCCTGTGATCGAGGTTCCTGGTCACGACCACCAACGAGTCGCCATCCCAATGCCCTCTCGAATCCCCATTCCACTGGCCGATGTTCCCGGGGAGCGGCGGGCGATCGTCCAACGGAACGATGCGAACCTCATGGACTTGCTCGAGCAGCATCACGACATACCCAGGAGCCTGAAACACCTGCATGTTGTTGTTGTAGGAACGAGGAAACATGGCATTGGGCATCCCGCCGCGCGTGACGCACCGCTCCCAAATGTGCCGGTCCTCCCACGAGTCGTATCCACGCGGCCGGCTGGTCCTGGCGATTTGCCCGGCCGGCGTCAACGGGGGAAACCGACCGTCTGGTGGATCCACCAGCATCGACGTTCGATTCGTCCGCGCTCCCCTGTCCATCCAGAGGTTGTTGTAGGCGCCCACGTTGCCCCCAGCCTCGGTTCGCCGAGCCGCTGCGAGCAAGAGTCGTTGGTCGCGCGCAGAGGTTTCGCTTCGGATGAGAGCGACCTCTTCGTCGCTCAATGTCTCTCTTCCCTGATACTCGTCCGATCGTTCCATCGGAGTGGCCCCAGAAGAACTCCAGATGCCTTGCAGGTCCGGGTCACCCCAGGGCGTCGGGGGGACGTCCGCGGGCCGGCGCGCCGTGTTGCTCACCGGGGACTGTCCGGCGGCCGATGTTGTCGCCAAGACCGGGGTGACCAACGCCAGAACGGGAACAGCGAGGAAACGAAGCCATCGATAGCTCATCTGATACCTCCTCGAGACGTTGGTACGCACCTGGTTCTGATTCGCGGTTCTGAAGACCGAAACGTGTCACAGGCGTTTCTCAGGATCAAGCTATTATTCGAGCATGCTGCCGCGACATGTACGGAACGTGCTGCGGTTCGGGGCGGGACTACTGCTGCCGATGGCGGTCGCGGTCGGCGGCGGCGACGGGTTGATCCCGGCGCTCGCCTCAGTGAGGGCGTTGCGGCGTGCGGCGTGCCCAGGGCGCGGGGATCTTAGGGCCCTTGGGGCCGGGTTGCGGGATGGAACGTCGTCTCCTGACCCAGGCTTGGTTGGCTAGGACGTCGTCGCCTCCATCGGTCGCAGAAAGAGCCACATCCCGAGCACCAACACCGCTACGGAAAATAGCCCGCACACTCCTCCCCAAAGCCAGTACGGCAGGAGGAGAGCATCCGCGATCAGCGCGACATCACTGGGCATGTTGCCGGCACCGGTGCGTGCAACCGGTGTAAACAGGTAATCGCCACGCGAGAAGACGCTTAATGAGAGCTGAACGGCGAGGAACACCAGACCAACGCGGGCTGCCCAGGCCGATCCGAAGCGAACGACCGCCGCGAGCAGACCACTGAGGGCGAGCACGTATGCGACGCCGAACAAATTGCGCACCACCAGCACGAGCGCCAAGAGGAGGACGCCGGCCAGCACGCCCAGCGCGACGCGAGCGCGCCGCTCGGTCCGAGCGGCGAAAAACAGCCCGCAGGCCACAATCGCCGGCCCGACGAGGCCCCCTGTGGAGATGATGGCGCGGGCAGTGCGGCCTCCGGAGTGCGCCGTGGCGGCGACGCCGGAACCGTCGGCGAACATCTCGAGCGAAACGAAGTCGCCCCCCACGAAGACGGCGGCGAGCCCGTGGCCGAGCTCGTGAACCAGCGTCGACAGCAGCATCAGAGGCCACCACGCCCAGCGGCCGCCCGGGATGTGCGGCAACGCCAGGCTGCAGGCAATGCAGGCCAACAGCATCGCGATCGCCCCCTTGGGCGGCAACGCGTCACCCTCTCTTCCGAGTCGGCTTTGCTCCGTCATGTCTGATAGAAACACCGAGAATAACCGATGTCGAACAGCGGGGACGAGCGAACCCGGACTGTTCCTCAGAGTCCAGAGGGATCCGCGATCAGAGGTCCAGAGGTCAGGGAGAGCATGGGGACACCCCACCCCGACCACATCCGAGGCTCACGCCGCGACGAGCGACTAGCAAGGTGCGCCGGACTCGATCTGATCGATCTTCTGGACCACGTGCAGCTGTCCGCCGCCTTCCGCAGTTGCGACGAACAGTGGCATCGTCGGATAGCCGCCGGCATCCAAGGTGAGCGGACCTGTCGCGGTCTCGATCGTTAGACCATCGAGGCCGGCAAGTCCCCCGGCCGCGCTCGCCTCTCCGGACCGCTCCATCGCCGCCTTCAGCGCCATCAACGAGTTGTAGTGGGTAAAGGCGACATGTGTGACAAGCTCGGCCCCGGGCATCGCACGGGCTCGTGAGACGAAGTCCTGGACAGCCGGGCTTGGGTCGCTGGCGACAAACGGGACACATGTGATGATCGATGCGCCAGGCACCAGCTGTGACGCCTGCCACTCGCTGAAGTCGAGATGCGCAAAGATCTTGCCCTCCGCGACACCAAGCTCGACGGCCTGATTAACAGCATTGACCGCGTACGGTCGTGGATCCGCGTTCCAGATGATGTTGGACTCCACCTCATGAGCCCACCGCATCACCCCACGGTATTCGCCGGGATGGTTCCCCAACACTGGAGTCGTGACCAATGCATCGCCAGTGTGAGCGCCACCGAGAGCGCCGTACAGGTACTCCGAGACCCTTCGGCCCGACGGGGTCCAGTTGGAAATCGAGAAGGGCCGAGCTTGAAAAGCATCGCCTAGATAGGCGCGGATCGGCGAGACGATCTGCCTCGCCGTCGGGGCAAAGTGCTTTGCGATCGGGCCGCAATAGGAGCCGTCGGTCCACAGGCCATGGACCGTGGGAACCGGCGCGTCCAACGCATTCATACGGATTGTGATCAGCCGCGGGGAGGCCATGAGAAAGCCGCTGACGATCGCCTCGCAGCCCTCTTCGGCGATGAGGGCCGTTGTGGCAGCCTGGGAAGGGGGACTACCCCCGTCATCGCGGTAAACGAGCTCCACGGGCCTCCCCAGTATGCCGCCCATGGCGTTGATCTCGGACGCCGCCAGCCCGAGACCAACCCGCATCTGCGAGACGTAGGGCCCGACCAGTTCATCCACCCCCTGTGCATCCACCTCGCTGATGAAGACCCCGACTTTAAGCGGCCCGCGTTGGGCAATCGCAGGGAACCCCGTCAGCGTTCCAGCAGCAGCCAGTGCCGCGCCAGTCACAAATTCACGCCGTGTTACGGCCATTCGCCCCTCCCGGTCTTCGGGGAAATTCCCTCATCATCTACCCTAGCCTCGCGTCGAACCGGAAAGCCACTGTGACAATCACCACGAAGTCGACCCCTATTTGATGCCGAGCACCTGAAGGCCGTCCGGCAAAACGTCGAATCCTGGAACGTATGCAAGGGAGCACATCCAGTATCTCAGGGTGGACCTCACCAAGGCGGACCTCAGCGGGGCGGACCGCAGCGGTGCGGCGTCTCGAACCCGAGGCCGGTGCCTCCAAGGAGACCGCCGTCGGCACGTGAGCCGATCAGATACGGTCCAGCCGGCCAACGCTCCCACTCGGCGTCGCTGAAGGAGAGAAAGCCCCGTGTCTCGTCCACCGCTTGATGCGTCGCCCACCCGAGATATCGCGTGACGACTGGGTCGCTCGCGTAGCGCGAAAAGATAGCAGCGGCATCGCCCGCTTCTGGTCTGCGGAGGATGAGCCGAGCGGTCTCACTGGTCGCCGGGGCCTTCACGTCGAGCTCCGTAGCAGTCTACGTGACGCATCGCAGGCCAGTCACGGCAGCCGCAGCGCGACCAGCTCCGGCACCTCGCCGCCCACCGTCAGCGCGATGTACTGGGTGCCGTCGTGCAAATACGTCATCGGCGTGCCAATGGCGCCCGCCGGAAGATCGAGTGACCCTACGATCTCGCCACTGGCCTTGTCGCGCGCGACGAGCCTGGGTCCCCCGTCGGTGCCACCGGCCGACAACGCGCTGATGAGCAACGTCTTGGTCAGTAATGGGCCGCCACGGCCCTCGCCGCCCAGCGGCGGCAGATCGAGATCGCGCAGCCGCGGGTGGTTGCGATACCGGTCGCCGTCGCCGTTCGGTCGCATCCAGGCGTGCTCACCTTCGTTGAGGTCGATGGCGGTCATCCGTGAGTAGGGCGGCTTGAGCAGCGGCAACCCCTGGGGCATCGTCGGCTGTGTGCCGCTCCCGAAGTCCGCTTGCGTAAATCGGAGGTTGCCACCCTCGGCGGGATCCGGCGTGTAGTACTTCAGTACCGAGAAGCGGTTCGAGGACGGCACATACAAGAGCCCCGTTTCCGGGTCGACGGCCGCGCCGCTCCAGGTCGCGGCGCCACCGATCTGGGGCCGCTGAATCGTGCCTTGCAGCCCGCCGTCCACGCTCAGCATCGGCGGGGTGAAGAGCGGCCCGAGCCGGAAGTTCCGCACCGCCTCGACCGCCAGTGCCCGAATCTCTGGTGTGAAGTCGACCAGATCATCGATCGTGAGGCCTTGGTACTCGAACGGCGGTGGCTTGGTGGGGAACGGCTGGGTCGGCGACAGCACCTCGCCTTCCAGGTCCGTGTCGGTCTCGACCGGACGTTCTTCGATCGGCCAGACCGGGTCGCCGGTCACGCGGTCGAAAACATAGGTGAACCCTTGCTTGCTCACCTGGGCGATCGCCTTGATGCGACGGCCGTCGACCGTGATATCGATCAGATTCGGCGCCGCGGGGAAGTCGTAGTCCCACACGCCGTGATGCACCGCCTGGAAGTGCCACATCCGTTGGCCCGTTTCAATATCGACAGCGACGAGGCTCTCGGCGAAGAGGTTGTCACCCGGGCGGTGCCCGCCATAGTAGTCGCTGGTGGGGGTGCCGGTCGGGAGAAAGAGATAGCCGGTTTCGGCGTCGGCGCTCATCGGCGGCCACACGTTCACGTTGCCCGAATAGCGCCAGGATTCGTTCAGCCAGGTGTCGGCGCCGAAGTCATCGGCCTGCGGCACCGTGCGGAATATCCACCTGGTGTCGCCGGTGCGGGCGTCAATCCCCTTCAGCCAGCCGGGCGGCGCTTCCTTGCGGACGACGAAGTCTGAGATGATCGTCGGGGCGACGACGACATCGCGGAGGACAACCGGCGGCGACTTGACCCCGAGCAGGTTTCGGCCCTGATAGTTCGTGTCCCCCCGCGTGGCCCGTGGGATGCCCTCCGTGAGATCGACGCGACCGTTGTTCCCGAAGTCGAGCGCCGGCTGCCCGGTCTTGGCGTCGACACCCAGCAGATAGCCCTCGCTGGTACCCCAGAAGATGCGCTCGTCCTGTCCGTCGGTCCAGTACGCGACGCCCCGCGACCCGTAGCCGTGCGTCGGTTGCCCACCCAGATACACCTGTGGGTCATATACCCAGACCGTTTCCCCGCTGCCCGCGTCGATCGCGGCCACCTGATACATGGCGGTCGACAAGTAGAGTGTGCCGTCGACCATCAGCGGGGTCACCTGCAGTCCTCTGATCGAGACCCGCGATCGCTGCTCGCGCAGCGCGTCGAGATCGAGCGCGCCGTCGGCCGACTGCCAACGCCACGCGATCTGGAGCTCCTCGAAGTTGGTGGCGTCGATCTGGTCCAGCGGCGAGTATTTGGTGCTGCCCGGGTCGCCCGCATAGCTCCGCCATTCGCCGTCGGTGGCGCCGTATTGGGCCAACGCCGGGCCCGGCGACATCGCCACCGTACACCAGGCCATGCACGCGAGAAGCAATGTCGACATTCTCATGGTGTTCTCCTTGCTCGGCGACCTGGCGGCTGAGCTGCGTGTCAATGGCCTGCCAGACCTGTCCCATGCCCCCTCGCCGATGAAGGCGGTCACGTCGTAGTGCCCGAGGCGGGTGCCGGCGGTCAGGGCCATGATCTTTTCGAGTCGAGGAATTCTACGCCCAAGCGGCCACCGGTGCCAGTTTCCGGCACTGAACTGTCCCGACAGGCGCACAAATGCGGGTGCTCAGCGGATCTATCGGCCTGTATGGCCCTGAGCGTTGCGGGCGACCGGTATCGGACCTCCCGGCGAGACTGGCGGGGGTCGTGACCGCTGGCCTCGTCCTCCGCACCCTGGCTGATCACCGCCCCTTCACCCTCCGGGCGTTCTGTCAGGCGTGCGACCGCAGCGTCCTCCTGGACCACCAGGCTTGCGGATCGGTGTGGGTGAGACGTGGTGGTTGCGGGGGGGGGAATTTGAACCCTCGACCTTCGGGTTATGAGCCCGACGAGCTACCGGACTGCTCCACCCCGCGCCACATTGTGACCGCACCGGGAAGTTGCGGTCAACGGTTCGCGGTCGAGCCGATCGATGCGGGTGGGACGTGCTGCTCCTGGACGTCCGGCGGCGGCTCAGGTGCCAGCTGTGCGGGCGGCGGCACCAGCGGCTGTTGGTCGGGTATCACCAGACGGCGGTGCCGGACCGAGCGGAGTTTCCTGCGCGAGCCGCACCGGCCTACCGGCCGATCCACCACTGCATCGTCGTCGTGACGAGCTCGCTCGCGTCCTGCTGCACGAAGTGACCGGCGCCCGGCACGGTGACGAGGGTCAGATCCTTCTCGAGCCAATCCCAGGTGTTGTTGAGTGCGCCCGAGAGCAGCGCGGTGTCGTTGAGACCGTGAAACATCAGCACCGGCATCGTCGCCTTCGGGGCGAGCGGCGGCAGGTCGTCGCCCGGTTTGCCGCCGGGATAGTTGGCCTTGTACATATTGAGCATCCCCGCGAAGTCCGACCGCTCGAACGCCTCGACGTAGCGCGCGCGCGCGTCGGGGTCGGTGACCCAGAACGCGAGCGTCTCGGGCGTCATCGGGCGACCAAAGAGCACGGTCGGATCGTCCGGGTCCTTTTCTTGAAAGGTACGCGCGTAGGCGCTGTTCTCGTACTGCTGCGGGTTGGTGCGCAGCTCGCGGGCGAGACCGTTCGGATGTGGCAGGTTCAGAATCACCAGCTTGTCGGTCATCTCGGGATGGGTCAGCGCGAACGACCAGGCGACCGCGCCGCCCCAGTCGTGACCAACGATGGTGGCGCTCTCCTCCCCGGTGTGCTGGATGACTGCCGCGATATCGGCAAGGTGATTCGGCATGGCGTACGCCGCAACCCCATCCGGCTTGTCGCTACGGTTGTAGCCGCGCAGGTCGACGGCTACGACGTGGTACTCGCTCGAGAGCGCCGCCATCTGGTCTCGCCATGTGTACCAGAAGTCCGGAAATCCATGGATCATCACCACCAGTGGGCCCTCGCCGAGGCTGGCGTAGTGGATACGCACGCCGTCGTTGTCGGCATAGCTGTGCTCTACGCGGTCGAACACATCCTGCGCCGAGGCGGCGCCGACAACAGCCAGAACGATGATCAGCACCAATCCGAGTCGAGTCATTCGCAATCCTTTGTCTTCCATACTACGGTCGGGCAACCGGTCTTGAGAGACGGACATTCTAGCAGGCACGGGAGGCGAGCGGGGCTACACTGAGGCCCATGCCCTTCTACCTCGTCCAGCCCTGGGGCCACGACCGCTACCGGCCGGCCACCGTCCAGAGCATCCAACACACCATCGACGACGCCTACGCCCGGCTGGACGCGATCGCCGAGAAGCTGCTGCGCGACGGCGCGCCAGCGGACTACCTGGAGCTGCCCGTGGTGAAAGCCCCGCTGCATTCGACCGGCGCTGCATCCCGCCTGGACGACGTTGCTCCTCGGTCACAAATGCCAAATTTGCTCCCTCGTCGCGCCTTGCCAGCCGAGCGCATCGCCGGTCTCGGGTGACGACCTCGATCGCGCGCCTGGGTTGATCCATAATGTGGTACACGCCGCAGATCATGATGCAGAAGCGGTCCGGATCGGGGTTCACACCACAGGCTCCGGAGCGCACACCCCCAATAGCAAGAGGCACTCCGATGACGAACTCGACCCGCTCGCACCTCGCCTGGCTGTCGTCCGTGCTGGCCGGATGTCTGGCTGCGTCGACGCACGTCGTCGCCGACGACTGGCCGCAGTGGCGTGGTCCCGACCGATTGGCGGTCTGGCACGAGACCGGCATCGTCGACCAGCTCCCCGACGAGCTAGAGGTCACCTGGCGGGTGCCGATCCGGTCGGGGTACTCAGGCCCGGCGGTGGCCGGCGGTCTGGTCTTCGTCACCGACTGGGAGGAAGATCCTGAATCACGCACGGTGGATGGCACCGAGCGGCTGGTGGTGCTGGACGAGCAGACCGGCGAGCTGCTCTGGACCCACGAGTGGCCGACATCCTACCGGATGCTCATGTTCTCCTACGCGGTGGGACCACGGGCCACACCGACCGTGGACGGGGATCGTGTCTATGTGGTCGGCGCGACCGGCCGGCTGCTCTGCCTGAACGTGGAGACCGGGGCGCTCATCTGGGAGAAGGACTACATCGCGGACTACGACACCAGCGTGCCCACCTGGGGCGTCGCGAGCGCACCCCTGGTCGACGGAGACCGTCTGATTGCGCTGGTGGGTGGCGAGCCCGATGCGCTCGTGATGGCGTTCGACAAGCACACCGGCGAGGAGATCTGGCGCGCGATCGAGGTCACCTCCGAGATGGGCTACGGCCAGCCGGTCATCTACGAGGCGGGCGGCACCAGACAGCTGATCGTCTGGCATCCGACCGCGCTGACGTCCCTCAACCCGGAAACCGGCGCGGTGTACTGGGACCAGCCCTGGGAAGTGCGAGAGAGCATCTCGGTCGCCACACCGGCCCGAGGCGGAGATTACCTGCTCGTGTCGCAGTTCTATCGGGGGTCGATGATGATGCGGCTCAGCGCCGATCGCCCCGAGGCGACCTTGCTCTGGCAGGGGACGGGCCGCGACAGCCTGCCGAACCAGACCGACGGGCTGCACGCCATGATCACCACGCCGGTCATTATCGGCGATCACGTCTATGGCGTCGGCAGCTACGGCGAGCTGCGAGGGCTGGATGCGCGGACGGGCGAACGGCTCTGGATGAGCACCGAGATGACCCCGCAAGCCCGCTGGGGTGGCGCCTCGATCGTGCAGCACGGCGACCGCTACTTCGTACACAACGACGACGGCGATCTGATCATCGCGCAGTTCACCCCGACCGGCTACGTGGAACAGAGTCGCACGAAGCTGATCGAGCCCACGACCGCCGCCGGGTATGGACCAGCACGCTTCTTCGACCGCGTGGTCAGCTGGGCGCACCCGGCGTTCGCGAACCGGCACGTCGTGCAGCGCAACGACAACGAGATCGTTCGCGCCTCGCTGGCCGCGGCTGATTACTAGTGTCGTCTCAGGTATGCTGAGACTCTCCGCCGGCCGTGCGGGCCTCCCTTCTGGCTCCGGTCCGGTGACACTGCCCGCACGTAAAACCTCAGACACCGTCAACCAACTCCATGACCAGGCGCAAGACCCGTCCCACCCTCGTCCTCGCCGCAGCGCTCCTTCCCCCGCTCTTCGCATCGTGCACGAGGGCCACGGACCGCGAGGTGCGCTTCGACGTGGTCGAGGCGACCATCCCGGACATGCAGCGCGCGATGGAGGAAGGGCGCGTCACGTCACGTGAATTGGTCGAAGCGCACCTCCTGCGCATCGCCCTCTACGAGGAGCGCGTGAACGCGACGATTGCGGTCAACGCCAACGCGCTCACCGAGGCGGAACGACTCGACCGTGAGCGCGCCGACGGTCACGTACGCGGGCCGCTCCATGGCATTCCAGTCGCGCTCAAGGACAACGTTCACACGACCGACCTGCCGACCACCGGTGGGGCGCTGGCCTTCGCAGGCTATGTGCCGCCGTACCGGGCGACGCTCACCACGAACCTGCGCGATGCCGGTGCCATCATCCTCGCCAAGACCGTCATGACCGAGCTGGCGAACTTCACCGCCACCGGAATGCCTGGAAACTACAGCACGGTCGGGGGCTTCGGCCTGAATCCGTACGACCCGCGCCGTGATCCGCGGGAGGGCAGGAACGATGGTCGCCCCATCATGGGTACGGGTGGCTCCAGCTCCGGCATCGGGACCACGAGCAGCTTTTGGGCCGGAAACGTGGGCACCGAGACGTCGGGCTCCATCCTGTCCCCATCGAATGCCAACATGCTGGTGGGGATCAAGCCGACCGTCGGGCGCGTCAGCCGCTGGGGTGTGATCCCGATCACCGGCGATCAGGACACGGCCGGCCCGATGGCGCGCACGGTCACCGATGCCGCGATCCTGCTCGGAGCACTCGAAGGCGCAGAGCCGGATCCGAACGACCCGACCACGTCCCGATGCGACCCTCCGGTGAATGGAGACTACACGGCGTTTCTCCGCGCCGACGGACTGCAGGGCGCCCGCATCGGCATTCCTCGAGCTCTGTACTACGACTCTGTCAGCGTACCCGAGTCCGATACGCCGCAGAACCGGCTTTCCGAAGAGGGAAGGGCGGTGATGGCCGAGGCGATCGATATCCTCAGGGAGCAAGGCGCCACGATCGTCGATCCGGCCGACATCCCGAGCGTCGTGGACCCCGATCCCGCGAACAACGTGCTCGCGAGCCGCCGTAGCAGCGTGCTCTCCTACGGCATGAAGCGAGACTTCAACGCCTGGCTCGCGACGCTCGGCGACTCCGCCCCGGTCAAAACGCTGACGGAGCTGCGCGAGTGGAACCTGGCGCACGAGCAGGCCGGCGCGCTCAAGTACGGGCAGGCCCGTCTCGACGGCGCGGACGAGCTGGACCTGGAGGAAGCTCGCGCCGAGTACGAGGCCGATCGCGCGCGGGACTTGCGCTTGAACGGCGAGCACGGAATCGACGAGGTGATGACGGCCCTCGAGTTGGACGCCCTCCTTTTTCCCGCGTCGAGCGGTGCTGGGATCTTGGCTCGGCCCGGCTATCCGACCGTCATCGTGCCCTTCGCCTTCGCGCAGTCCGAGCCGGATCCGCCCATGCCGGCAGGCGTCGAGCTGAAGCCCCGCCCGTTCGGTGTGAGCTTCGCGGGAAGAGCGTGCAGCGAGCCACGGCTGATCGAGTTGGCGTACGCCTTCGAGCAGGCGACGATGCGCAGGGTTCCGCCGCCGGGGATGCCGTAGCGCACTGCGCAGGAGTTGGCTCCTCGCGAGCATAGTTTTCTGCATGGTGGACCGCTGTCAGGCGGCCGCGCTCACCATCGATCCAGTTATAAGTCATTTAGCATCTGTAGCTTATGCCTGTACTGGGTCCGTCGTGTGGTCTTGTCTGAGCCCCAGAGGATACGAGCCTGGCCCCCCAAACCGACCAGATCATGCCAATTTGGTGAAATTCTCGATCTTTTTGACTTGCATTCAGTCCAATCCTATTGTACCCTTACATCACAGGGTACATATGGGACAACACATTTCAAGACAATCGGGCGGACGTGACCAACGACTCGGACGGCGCCGGGTCGAGGGCGACGGCTGGCTGCACGAGGCGGAAGAACAGCGTGCCGCGGTTGCGCGAGCGGCGCCGGTTGAACCGGAAGGTGAACTCGTCGAGGTAGCAGGCCAGATGTGCGTGCGTGACCGCGCCATGATGCGTCCCAAGTAGCCATCGCTTGAGGAGGGCACCACCTGATGCTGGCCCGCATCCTCCGACAGGGTGCCGATCATGGTTGGCCCCCCTTGCTCCTGAACTGGATGAAGAGCACCTGATTTCCATGGAAATAATCATCGACATCGACGATTCGGTCCCCTTGTTTGCTCAACTGATTGGGCAGATCAAGAAGGCCGTGCTGTGCGACAAACTACGCCCAGGGGATGGGTTGCCTTCCATTCGCCAGCTTGCAAACGACCTGAACCTCAATAACAAGACGGTGGCGAAAGCTTACCGCTTGCTGGAGCGTGATTCAGTCATTCAAACCAAAGGGTATCGCGGTACTTTCGTGCACCCGGATGCCAAGGCGAACAGCACTGTCGATTTGAATGCGTGGGTGCTGACGAAAATGGGCGAAACGATAGCGACATTCAGAGAGTCGGGCGTAACGGATTCAGAAATTCGGATTGCATTCGGCGACGTGATGAATCGCCGCGGTAATTGAGGAGATGAGCATGCCAGAACCCAACTGGAACTTTATGTTGTTTTACGTCATATTCTTGAGCCAGGTTCTCCTCATTTCCTTCTATCTTCCACGACACGTGCTCAGCCGTGTGAGGCGTGTGGTCGATACATACCCACCATCGACCCATCCAAAGCTCTATCCAGTGCCGATCGATACTGTAGAGAAAGCACTGCGCACTTACAGGAATCTGAATACTGTGGCACTCATGGCTGGTTTTGCATTGGTGTTAATTGGAGTCTCTTCACCTAGTGAAGAAATGCTCAATTGGGACAGCCAATCTGTTCTCCTAATATATTTCTTCCTCCAGGTTTCTCCAGTGATACTCGTGGCGCGCACGGGTGTCAAGTATTTTCGACTGATGAGAAACGCTCATTCACGTACCACCCGAACAGCAGAACTGCATCCTCGCCGGTTGTTTGATTTTGTTTCACCCACATTTGTCGGCGTGGCGATCCTCACGTATATCACCCTTCTGCTGCTCATCCTCTATATCAGACAAAACCCATTTCCTGGGTTTGCTGGATATGTCAATATCTTTGCTGTGACGGCTCTGAACATGGCGCTCGCCGCTATCGGATACGCCGCGATCTTTGCGCCCCGCAGAGATCCACACCAGGCCTATGAAGATCGACTACGACAAATAGAGCTCGTCGTGAAAACGATCGTCTTGACGAGCATTGCGGCGAACACGTTCCTGGCAATAACCTTTGCCCTTCCCGCATTGGGGTTGCGTGACTTCACGGATATGTTCTCGATGTTGTATTACCAACTATGTGCTGTGCTTAGCTTTCGAGCATTCCGAATCGACAACATAAACTTTGAAGTCTACAAAGAGGATCCGTCGGTCGCATAGGGCCTAACCGAATACCGTCGCCGGTCGATAGGCTGGTGGGCTACTCATGGGGCTCTCCGCTCCAGTTCATCAATCCGGCAACGCGAACACAAAGAGGTTGTTGCCGCCGCTGGGTCGTAGCTCCGGCGTCATCGCGGTCCAGCGCGAGGCATTGCCACCCGTACCGGTACCCGCCACCACATACTGGCGTCCGTCGACCGCATAGGTGACAGGAAATCCGCTTACGGGCGACCCCAGGTTGATCTCCCAGAGCAC
>DQNS01000116.1 GCA_015659035.1 Acidobacteriota bacterium
CATCGGGCCGAGGGCATGGTCTTCTGCAAGCTGCTGGTCAGCCCGATGCCCCACGCGCGGGTGCGCTCGATCGACTCCAGCGCAGCCGAGGCGCTTCCGGGCTTCGAAGGCATCCTGACTGCCGACGAGATACCGGAAGTGAACGCGCCGGGTGAGGCTTCGCTGACCAACGAACCGCACTACGAAGGCGAGCCGATTCTCGCCGTGGCGGCGGTCGACGAGCAGACCGCGTCGGCGGCGATCGAGCTCATCGTCCTCGACCTCGAACCGCTGGAGTTCGTCCTCGACCCGCTCGACAGCCTCCGTCCAGGTGGACCGAACGCGCGGACCATGCAGACCGAGGAGGGGACAACCGTCGGCGTCAACACCACGCTCGGGCGCGAGATGGGCGAGATCAAGTGGACCGACGCCGACGTGGCCGGGTTGGCGCCCGGTGAGATACCGATGGAGGCTCCGGCCGGTGCGGAGTGGGAGTATGGCGATCTCGCCGCCGGGTTCGCCGAGGCGGACGTGATTATCGAGGAGAACTCCTACTTCCAGTCCTTGTCGCACCAGCCGCTCGAGAGCCGGACGACCATGGCCTACTGGGAGGGCGGCAAGCTCTTCGTCTACCCGTCGGTTCAGAGCACGGCCCGTGCCGTCGGTCCGATGGCCCGGTATGCGGGGATCGAGCCGTCCGATGTGGTGCTCATCAACGAGTTCACCGGGGGTGGGTTCGGGAGCAAGATCAGCGGATACCCACAAGCACAGATTCCGATCCTGCTGTCGAGAAAAATCGGCAAGCCGGTCATGATGCGGGTCACCCGGCGCGACGAGACCATGTTCGGCAAGGCGCGTCCGGGCGTGCAGGCGCGGATCAAGCTCGGGATGCGGCGCGACGGCCGGATCACCGCGATGGAGATCCACGCCATCGGCGATGGCGGCCCGTATGGGCGGTCTGGTGATCACATGAACGTCGGTGGTATGGGGTCACTTGCCTACCAGCCGGTGGCGATGCGGATGCGCGGGACCGGCGTTTACACGAACACGCCGCCGCGTGGCCCGCAGCGTGGGCCGGGTGGCGTCCAGTCAATGACGATGATCGAACCTCTCATCGCGAGGGCGGCCAAGCAGCTCGGGCTCGACTTGGTCGAGGTACACAAGATCAACGCGCCCGAGGGCCAGGCTCGTTATGGTGCGCCAGGGCGCACCGGCCAGCAGGGTAACGTGTCCAGCGCGTTCGTCCGGGAGGCGATCGACAAGGGCGCCGAGCTCTTTAACTGGAGTGAGCGGATTCAGCGGAGCGGCCAGCGCAATGGCTCGAAGGTGACCGGTGTCGGCATGTCCGTCAGCACCTACTCGGCCGGTGCCTCAGGGGTCGATGGACTGTTCGTCATCAAGCCTGACGGCCGGATGTATATCCAGTCTGGTGTCGGGAATCTGGGTACCGGGTCGACCTTCGACACGATGCGAGCGGCTGCTGAAGGTGTGGACATGCCGTGGGAGCGGTGCGAGGTCGCTTGGGGTAACACCAGCCGGAATCTCCCCTGGAGCGCGTCGCAGGGCGGCAGCTCCACGACTCACGCCCACACGCGGTCGAACTGGGCCGCGGCGCTCGACGCGCGTCAGAAGATGCAAGAGATCGCGGCACGTGACCTGGGCGGGTCGGCGAGCGACTACGAAATCGGCGGCGAGCGGGTTTATCGCCGGGGCAACCGGTCGCAGGGCATGAGCTTCGCGCGGGTCGCCGAGCGGGCCATCGCGCTCGGGGGCCGCTACGACGGCCACGAGTTGCCGGAGGACATCAACGGGATGACGACGGCCTCGGCCACGGCGCTGGCCGGGCAGGGGCTCATGGGTGTGGCGAAGGACAACTTCGAGGAAGGGGGCCGGC
>DQNS01000140.1 GCA_015659035.1 Acidobacteriota bacterium
ACTCGAGCGGGATATCCTACGCCTGCACGAATGCAGCCGAGTGCCTTATCCAAGGAGGCAACATGGCACTCTGGAAACGTGCAGACATCTACTATGTCAAACTCACAGCACCTGACGGAACGGTCATTAGACGCTCTACTGGCTCGACCGACACGCTCAAGGCCGAGGAGTACCACGACAAGCTGAAGGCCGAGCTGTGGGATCGTAAGCGTCCGGTGACGGCGTCACCTCAAACGGGCCGGTAGTTCCACGGCAGCAGTTCAGCGACCCGGCGGGCCGGATGGTCTGCGATGCGTCTGATGGTGTCGGCCAGCCAGGCCTCGGGGTCGACGCCGTTGAGCCTGGCGGTTTCCACCAGGCTGTAGATGCTGGCGGCGCGGTGCCCGCCCTGGTCGGAGCCCGCGAATAGCCAGTTTTTGCGCCCGACGGCGATACCGCGCAGCGAGCGCTCGGCGGCATTGTTGTCGATCTCCAGGCGACCATCGTCGGCATAGCGGGTCAGCGCCGTCCAGCGGGTGAGCGCATAGCGGATAGCGACCGCAAGGTCGGAGCGCCGGGACAGTTTCGGTCCCGTTGCATCGAGCCACTGACGGAATGCATCGAGCAGCGGTCCGGCCCTGGCCTGGCGCGCGTGCCGTCGCTCGTCCGGGGGCCGACCACGCACATCCTGTTCGACGGCATAGAGGCCGGCGATATGGTCCAGTGCCTCGCGGGCCGTGGCGGAGCCGGTTGCGGCGTGGACGTCGAAGAACTTGCGCCTGACATGCGCCCAGCAGGCCACCTCTGCGATGCGGTCGCCATAGAGGCGGTCGAACCCGGCATAGCCATCGGCGTGCAGATCGCCCCGGAACCGGGCAAGATGTCCGGCGGGTCGTTCGCCCTTGCGGTCGGGCGCGTAGTGGAACAGCACGGCGGGCGGAGCCTCGCCGCCAGCCCCGCGCTCGTCGCGTACATAGGTCCACAGCCTGCCCGTCCTGGTGCGACCGGCGCCAGGGGCCAGTACCGGCACCGGCGTGTCGTCGGCATGGAGGGTCGCGCCGCCCATGACGTGGCGCTCGAGCGCGTCGACCAAGGGGCCGAGGAGCGCGGCCGAGCGCCCGACCCAGTCGGCCAGGGTGGAGCGGGCAAGGTCGACGCCCTGGCGAGCATAGATGCCCGACTGGCGGTAGAGCGGCAGATGGTCGGCGTATTTGGACACCAGCACATGGGCGAGCAGCCCCGCACCGGGTCGGCCGCGCTCGATGGGCATGGACGGCAACGGCGCCTGCACTATGCGCTCGCATGACCGGCAGCTGAGCCGCGGCCGGACGTGGCGCACGACCCGGAACGAGGCGGGCACATAGTCGAGCTGTTCCGTAACGTCCTCGCCCATGCGCCGCATGGCACCACCGCAGTCGGGGCAGACGCACAGTGCCTCATGCACGACCTCGGTGCGGGGCAGATGGTCGGGCAGCGGCTGTCGATACGGCCTGGCGGTCTCCCGTGTCCGGGTGACCACCGGCATCGCCGCAGTGGCGGCTTCCGCCTCGCGCTCTTCCAGCCCGAGTTCCAGCTGGTCAGCCTGGTGCGTCAGCTTCTCCGACGAACGGCCGAAGGCCATGCGCCGCAGCCGCGCGACCTGCATCCGCAACTGCTCCAGCTCGGCGCCGGCAGCAATGAGCATGGCCTTCAGAAGGGCGATATCGTCGGGCAGCGAGGCGGCATCGGGCGACACGCCCGCTTATACCAGAACCCCCGTGCCGATACACGCGAAAGCCGCAGGAAACCGTACTTTTTACCAGGCCAAGGTCGGCTGCGAGGACCGGATCGGATGCCGCCAGTCCACCCCTTCGAGCAGCATCGACAACTGCGCCGGGGTCAGCACCGCGACGCCGTCCGCGGTCGCCGGCCAGGTGAACCGGCCCCGCTCCAGACGCTTGGCATGCAGCACGAGACCCTGACCATCCCACCACAGCAGCTTGACCAGATCGCCACGCTTGCCCCGGAAGGCGTACACCGCACCGCCAAACGGATCCTGGCGCAGCCGCTGCTGTACCAGCGCGGCCAGCCCGTCGAAGCCCTTGCGCATGTCCGTGACCCCGGCCGCCAGATACACCCGGACACCGCCCGGCGGCCCGATCAAGCAAACCCCGCCAGCACGGTCTTGAGCACCCGCGCGTCGATGGGAGGTGCCAGGCGGATGCGTTGCCCGGCCGGGCCGACCACTTCCACCGCACCCGGCCCGAGCGGCTCCGAATGCGGCACCATGGGCGCGCCCGCCACCTCGACCGGAATGAATGCCGGCCCCGGCAACGGCAATGCTTCGCTCGCCACCCCATCGCGCAGCAGCGTGCGTCGCCAGCGATACACCAGCGACGTGCACACCCGGTGTCGCCGCGCCACCTCCAACACGCTGGCACCCGGCATCATCGCCTCCGACACGATCCGCGCCTTGTCATCTTCGCTGAACCGCCGGCGCGGTTCAGGCCCAACCATCTCGATAATTCGCGTCGCCATGATGCCGCACCGGTGTCTGCCACAGTGCCGCACCTGTGGCTTGCGCATCACCTCGTCAGCAAGGTGGAGAAGACCGGACGCTTACTGCAGAGGTGTTGGGCCTGCGGTTCGCCTATGCCAGCAACGGACATGAGATCATCGAAATCGACGTGGCGGCAGGCACAGAGGCGGTCCGCGCCGACTTTCCCGCACCTGACGAGCTCTGGCAGCGCCTCCGTGACGAGCTCGACCTGCCCGAGGTTGCCGCCAACCGGGTACTCGAGCCTGGTTTTCCGGATGCCGAGCGGCCGCTGCGCTACTACCAGGAGATCGCCGTCAATCGCTCGCTTGAAGCGCTCCATGGAGGCCAGCGTCGCGTGCTGCTCAACCTCTGCACCGGCGCGGGCAAGACGGCGGTTGCTTTCCAGATCTGCTGGCGGCTGTGGTCCGCAGGATGGAACAAGCGCGGCGATCATCGCCGGCCCAAGATCCTGTTCCTCGCTGATCGTAACATCCTGGTGGACGATCCCAAGGACAAGACCTTTACGCCATTCGGCGACGCGCGCTGGAAGCTCGGCCCCAGTGCGGTCAGCCACGGTCGCGACATCTACTTTTCGACCTACCAGGCGATTGCGGCGGATGAGCGGCGCTCAGGCCTCTACCGCGAGTTCGCACCCGACTTCTTCGACCTGATCGTTATCGACGAGTGTCACCGCGGGAGCGCCCGGGCCGATAGTTCGTGGCGAGAAATCCTCGATTGGTTCGAGCCCGCCTATCAGCTCGGCATGACGGCTACGCCGTTGCGAGAGGAGAGCCGCGACACCTACGCCTATTTCGGCGACGCGCTCTATACCTATAGCTTGGCGCAGGGAATCGCCGATGGCTTCCTTGCGCCCTATCGCGTCCACCGCATCGTGACCGACCTTGATGCGGCGGGCTGGCGGCCGAGCGCGGGCGAGCTCGACCGCTATGGCCGTGAGGTGCCCGACGAGGAATACCAGACCCGCGACTTTGAGCGCACCGTGGCGTTACGCGCCCGCACCGAGGCTATCGCTCGGCACCTGACGGACTTCCTCAAGAACACCGATCGCTACGCCAAAACCATCGTCTTCTGCGTCGATCAGGATCACGCGAGTGAGATGCGTGCCGCACTCGTGCGGCTCAATGCCGACATGGTAGCCAAACACCCTGACTACATTGCGCGCGTCACCGCCGACGAGGGTGACATCGGCAAGGGTATGCTCAGCCGCTTTCAGGATCTGGAAGCCGAGACGCCGGTGATCCTGACCACCTCGCAGCTTCTGACGACCGGCGTCGATGCACCGACCTGCAAGAATGTGGCACTGGCACGCGTCGTAGGATCGATGGCCGAGTTCAAGCAGATCATCGGCCGCGGCACCCGGCTGCGCGAGGATTACGGCAAGCTGTGGTTCT
>DQNS01000144.1 GCA_015659035.1 Acidobacteriota bacterium
CATCGTGGTCACGCCCCAGCTCGTCGGCGACGTCGGGAAGATCGGGGTGGCGCTCAACACGCCGTACGAGATGCACATCATCGAGCTGGGACCGTTCGAGGCGTTTGCGATGAGCCTCGAGCAGAACTACGAGACCTCGGGGCTGCTCTTCCAGACCGTTTGGGGTCTGCTGAAGCGTGACGTGCCAGTGACGCAGCTCGCCGGGCCGGTCGGCATCTTGCAGCTATCGGGTCAAGCGGTGGGGGTGAGCTGGGTCGTGTTCTTCGGGTTCATGTCGATGCTCAGCCTCAATCTGGGCATCCTGAACCTGCTGCCGATCCCGATTCTCGACGGTGGTCACATCTTCATCATGGCGATGGAGGGGGTCTCGCGCCGCGACTTCAGCGTGCGGCTCAAGGAGCGGATAGCGCTCGCCGGCTTCGTTCTGCTGATGACCCTGATAGTGACGGTGACCTACAACGACCTTGCCCGCTACCCCTGGATCGAGCGTCTCATGATCTGGCGCTAAGCGTATGCCCGAGGAGTCAGAAGGCAGAAGGCAGAAAGCACGAGGAAGCTGGATGGCTTCGTCAGCGTCTGCGTCATAGTACGTTTCCGCCACGACGCGTGTTCTTCGATGCGTCTCCTTCCCTGATCTTCGGTCTCTTCGCCGTTCGCCGCGTTGTGTCCCCTTACACCTCACCACGCGCCACGTCCGAGCGGCGGTCGAGGCCTATGCCTGAGAGACACGCGACCGCGCCAGGGCGGCAACCCGTGACCGAGGTCTCGGCGTGACCGAGGCCGTCACGGCGTTCGGCCATCTCCGTCGGGAGATGCGCCCGATGGTCCGGCTCGCGGTGCCGGTCGTCGTCGCCGAGCTCGGCTGGATCGCGATGGGACTCGTCGACATCGCGATGGTGGGGCGTCTCGGACCGGAGGCGATCGGCGCGGTCGGGGTCGGCAGCGTCCTGTTCTTCGCGGTGGTGGTGTTCGGGATCGGCGTCCTGCTGGGGCTCGACACGCTCGTCGCCCAGGCCTACGGCGCCGGTCGTCTCGACGAGTGTCACCGCTGGCTGTTTCACGGCGTCGGTCTCAGCCTGATGCTGGCGGTGCCGCTGACGTTGGTCACGGCCGCGGTGATCGCGACGCTCGACCGCTGGGGCCTCCACCCAGAGGTCCAGCGTCTGGCCACGCCCTATTTCTCGAAGATCATTTGGAGCATTCTGCCGCTGCTGCTCTACACGGCGCTTCGCCGGTATCTGCAGGCACTCGGCGTGGTCACCCCGGTCATGACAGCGCTGGTCAGTGCGAACCTGATCAACGTGCTGGCCAACTGGCTGCTGGTCTTCGGCAACCTGGGCGCGCCGCGCCTCGGTGTCGATGGCGCCGCCTGGGCGACCTGTCTGTCACGGGTCTATCTGGCGCTGTTTCTGTTCCTGGCAGTCCTCGGTCACGATCGCCGGCATCGCACCGGGTTGTGGGACGTGCCGCGCCGACTCGAGCTTCATCGTCTGCGCCGTCTCGGCGCGCTCGGTCTGCCGGCCGCCGTGCAGGTGACCCTGGAGGTCGGGGTGTTCGCGGCGGTGACAGCACTCGCCAGCCGGCTGGCGCCGGCCACGCTGGCGGCGCATCAGATCGTCTTGAACGTTGCCAGCGTCACGTTCATGGTGCCGCTCGGTGTCGGGTCGGCGGGTGCGGTACGGGTCGGGCAGGCGGTCGGGCGGCTGGACGCGCCCGGCGCCCGGCATGCCGGGTGGGCGGCGCTGGCGCTCGGCGGCGGGTTCATGAGCTGCGCCGCCGTGGTGTTCGTCCTGGCGCCACACGCGATCCTGGGGTGGTTCACCACCGACGCGGCGGTCATCCGGGTCGGGGTGTCACTCTTGCTCGTGGCCGCCCTGTTCCAGCTCTTCGACGGGCTCCAGGGCGTGGCGACCGGGGTGCTGCGCGGGTTCGGTGACACGCGCACACCGATGCTCTGGAACCTGGCGGGTCACTGGTTCGTTGGGCTGCCGGTCGGCTACGTGCTCTGTTTCGAGCGGGGCTGGGGTGTCGTCGGGCTCTGGGTGGGTCTTTCCACCGGTCTGATCCTGGTCGGTGTCGTGCTCGTCGCGGCCTGGTGGCGTCGGGCGCGAGCCTGGGTGCCGGCGGCTTGAGCGGCTCTCTCCCTCCGCCCTCCACCGGAGCCGGGGTGACTACGTGCCGGCTTCCAGCACCCGCGTCTCGATCGCCTGCGCCAGCCCGTTTTCATCGTGGCCGGCGGTCAACGGCCAGCCCCGCCGCTTGAGTTCCGCCACGGCATTGCCCATCACCACCGGGTGCCCCGCGAACTCCAGCATGTCCTGGTCGTTGAGGTTGTCGCCGACCGCCATCACCTCGGCTGGACGCACCTCGCGTCGCGCGGCCCAGGCGGCCAGCGTCGCGCCTTTCGAGCAGTCGTGCGCCGTGACGTCGAAGAGCGAGAAGTCGCGGTCCTCGTATTCGGTCAGCGTGAGGGTCAGATGCCTGGCGCTGGGGAGGTCACGCACGTGGTCGGCCAACGCGCGCATCTCGTCCACCCCTCCGTTGAACGCGACCTGCACCGGCTCCTCGTTGAGCGCCGTCTCGAGCGGCGACGTCTCGGTCATATACATGTGGTAGCGCTCGTAATACCACCGCCGCTGGGGATGTGCCCAGTCGATGCGCTCGTAGACATACTGCCCGGTGTCGGGCCGGTCGAAGATGATCGCGGCGCCGCTGCGCACCGGTCTCGTGGCGACGATCAGGTCCCTGGCCAGGTGGCGCGGGATGAACCGGGTGGCCAGCGTGCCGCCCTCCGAGGTCTTCACCAGTGCACCGTTGCTGACGATCAGGGTGACGGCGGCGCCGAGCTTCGCCGCGATCGGACGCGCGTGATGAAAGGTACGGCCGGTGGCCAGCACCACTTCCACGCCACGGGTCACCGCGGCGTGGATCGCCCTGCGGTTGGCGTCCGGCAGACGACCGTTGCTGTCCAGCAGCGTGCCGTCGATGTCGATCGCGATGAGACGGACCCTCACACCCCGACGCTCTTCTTCGCGTAGCGCTGCTCGACGTAGTCGTCGACGAGCTGCCGGAATGCCTCGGCCAGCTCGTCAGGGGGGCCCCGCAACGTGGTCGTGTGACGCCCGTCGACGTAGACCGGACAGGTGGGCTCCTCGCCGGTGCCCGGGAGGCTGATGCCGATGTTGGCCGCCTTGGATTCGCCCGGACCGTTGACCACGCATCCCATGACCGCGACACGCATCTCCTCAACCCCGGCGTATCGGGTCTTCCAGACCGGCATCATGCCGTGGACATGACGCTGAATCTGCTCGGCCAGTTCTTGGAACGTGGAGCTTGTGGTACGGCCGCAGCCGGGGCAGGCGGTAATGCTCGGCGCAAACGAACGCAGTCCCAGTGATTGGAGCAGCTCGCACGCCGCGTAGACCTCGTCACGCCGGTCGCCGTCCGGCCGCGGTGTCAGCGAGACCCGAATGGTGTCGCCGATGCCCTCCTCGAGCAAGATACCCATCGCCGCCGCAGACCAGATCTGACCCTTGAGGCCCATCCCCGCCTCGGTCAGCCCGAGGTGGAGCGGCTGGGTCGTCTGCCGGGCGAGCTCGCGGTAGATCGCGATCAGGTCGCGGGGAGTCGACACCTTGCAGGAAATGACGATCTGGTTCGCGGTGAGCCCGGCCTCGAGGGCGAGCGCAGTGGACTCGAGCGCCGAGATGACCATGCATGCGTTGATGATCTCCTCCGAGCGCCGGTCCAGCCGGCGGTCGGTGTTCTCCTGCATCTTGGCCATCACCAGGTCCTGGTTCAGTGACCCGCCGTTGACCCCGATCCGCACCGGCTTGCCCGCGTCCCGGGCGATCTTGCAGATCGTCGCGAACTGCTCGTCACGCCGGTTCCCGGTGCCGACGTTTCCGGGATTGATCCGGTACTTGGCGAGCGCTCCGGCGCACGCGGGGTAGCGCGACAGCAGCAGATGGCCGTTGTAGTGGAAATCGCCGATCAGCGGGGTGCGACACCCCTTGTCCAGCATGCGGTCTCTGATCTCCGGTACCGCCTCGGCGGCGGCCGGCGTATTGACCGTGATCCGCACCAGCTCGGACCCGGCATCGGTCAGCTCAACGCACTGCGTGGCGGTTGCCTCCGCGTCGGCGGTGTCGGTGATCGTCATCGACTGCACCACGACCGGGGCGCCTCCCCCGATCTGGACGTCGCCGACGCGTACACCGATTGTGCGATGGAGCTTCGCCGTGGGCATTGCTAGCGCTACCGGGATGATATCACCGGCGTTGGGATCGACCGGGACGGTGCAGAAGGGGTCGGAGTCTTTTTTTGCGAACTGCCCCGGAAAAGACCCCCGACCCGGCCGTCTTGGTGGCGGGCACGGTGGGTTTTGAAACGGAAGCTGGCGAAGCCCTCACGCTTCTCCTGCCTCCCGCCTCCTGTCTCCTGTCTTCTTTCGGGCTGTTCTCGCCCTTCGTCGCATCGCGTGCATCGTGGCCCGCGCGGCCTCGATCGCCAGGTCGATGTGACGGGTCGTGTGGGCCCCGGATAGGAACCAGGCCTCGAACTGCGAGGGTGGCGGGTAGATGCCGCGGGTGAGCATGCCCCGGAAGAACCGCGCATAGGCGGTGGTGTCGGCCCGGGTCGCGCTCTGGTAGTCGTGCACCGGACGAGCGGTAAAGAACGGTGTGAGAACCGAGCCGTGGGCGTTGACCTGGAGGTCGAGCGTGGCCTCGCGGGCGGCGGCGGCCAGCCCGGTCGCCAGCCGTCGTCCCAGTCGATCCAGACGTGCGTACAGGGCCGGTGAGAGCTGCGACAGCGCCCAGAGCCCGGCGGTCATCGCGAGCGGGTTGCCCGAGAGTGTCCCTGCCTGATACACCGGGCCTACAGGTGCGACCTGCTCCATGAGGTCCTTCCGTCCGCCGTAGGCGCCGACCGGCAACCCACCGCCGATGATCTTGCCCAGACAGGTCAAGTCGGGTCGGACCCCGAACCGTTCTTGTGCGCCGCCGGGCGAGACCCGGAAGCCGGAGATCACTTCGTCGAAGATCAGGATCGTCGCGTGGCGGTCGCACAGCGTTCGCAGACCCTCCAAGAACCCGGCCGCTGGGGGCACGATCCCCATGTTGCCCGCGAGCGGCTCGACGATCAGGGCCGCGACCTGGTTCCGGTGCGCCCGGAAGAGCCGGTCGACGGAGCCGAGGTCGTTGTAGCGGGCGACCAGAGTGTCGGCCGCCACGGCACGCGAGACGCCCGGGCTGGTTGGCACACCGAGGGTGGTCGCTCCCGAGCCCGCCTGGACGAGGAAGGCGTCGGCGTGACCGTGATAGCACCCGGCGAACTTGATGACCCGGTCGCGGTCACTGGCGGCGCGCGCCACACGCAGAGCGCTCATCGTCGCCTCGGTGCCGGAGTTCACGAATCGGACCCGCTCGACCGACGGCATCAGCCGGCGCACGGCGAGCCCGAGGTCGACCTCGAGCGCGGTCGGCGCGCCAAAACTTGTGCCCCGAGCGGCCGCGTCCCTCAGCGCTCTGGTCAGACCGGCCGGCGCATGGCCGTGAATGAGCGGTCCCCAGGACATGACGAAGTCGACGTAGGTCCGACCGTCCTCGTCCTGGAGCCGCGCGCCGCGCGCCCGTCGGATGAACGGCGGTGTGCCGCCCACCGCCGAGAACGCTCGGACCGGGCTGTCGACGCCGCCGGGCAAGATGCGTTTGGCCTGGACGAACAGACGGCGGGATGTGCCGCGGCGAGCGGGACTCATCAGAGCGGAACGATATCATGGGTCCGGTGGGCAAAGACTCGGGCCACTTAGGCGGGTTGATCGGGTCCAAGTCGGAATGTCAGAATGACCCGGGAACGACGTGACTCGGCTGTGTGTTCGGCTGACCAATAGGAGACAACGGATGAAGAGATTGCTGACCGCAGGGTATGTTGGGCTGGCGTTGGCGTGGGCTTCGGTGAGCGGGTTGGCAACCGGGACCGTCGCTGCAGCCGCGACCGGAGAGGGGGCCCGGGTCGGTCTGCAAGAGACCACCAGCAGCGTGCTTGATGGGGTGTTCACCGCCGCGCAGGCCCGCCGCGGACGCCGGGTTTACACACAGAACTGCGAGTCGTGTCACGGTCCCGAGCTGAAGGGCGGTGAGATGGCGCCCAGCATCGCCGGCAGCGACTTCATCGTGTTCTGGACTGAGTTGCCGGTTGGATCGCTGTTCGAGCGGATCAGGGTGTCGATGCCGGAGGATGGGCCCGGCCGGCTCACCGACGAGGAGTACACCGACGTCGTGGCGTATCTTCTCGATGCCAACGACTACCCGGCCGGCGACCAGGAGTTGCCGGCCGACAAGACGGCCCTCGACATGATCATGATCGTCGCCGTCGAGTAGGAAGCGGCGCCTCAAACCGACGAGTGAAAGCGGTGCGCCGCCTTGCTAGCAGAAGCTTTTCTCAGAGCCCCGCTAGGCTAGGCTAGACAACTCAGCGTGTCACGAAAACTTTGCCTCAAAACGTTACGATGTCACCCTCTGGAGATATCTAGATCTACACCGAAGCCGGCGAAGCCATCCCGCTTCTTCCGACTTCTGTCTTCTGCCTCCTGCAGGGCGCTCTCTACACCAGTGCCCGTGCCGCCTCGCGCGCGTAGTAGGTGATGATGATGTCCGCTCCGGCCCGGTGGATCGCCGTCAGGCTTTCCAGCATGGCACGCGGTTCTTCGATCCACCCGAGCCGCCCCGCCGCCTTCAGCATCGCGTACTCACCGCTTACCTGATAGCCGGCCGTCGGGTGGTGGAAGGTGCTCTTCACCCGGCGGATCACGTCGAGATACGGCATCGCCGGCTTGACGATGACGATGTCCGCCCCCTCGTCGAGGTCGAGCTTCACTTCACGCAGGGCCTCCTCGACGTTCGCCGGGTCCATCTGATGGGAGCGCCGGTCGCCGAACGCCGGCGCCGAGTCGCCTGCCTCCCGAAACGGACTATAGAAGGCGGAGCAGTACTTCGCCGCATACGACATGATGGCGACCCCCTCGAACCCACGCGCATCCAGTCCGCGGCGGATGGCGCCGACCCGGCCGTCCATCATGTCGGAGGGTGCCACGATGTGCGCGCCCGCCACCGCGTGGGAGATCGCCGTCTCGACGAGATGACTGACCGTGACGTCGTTGAGGATCCGTTCTCCTTCGAGAATGCCGCAATGTCCGTGTGATGTGTATTCACACAGACAGACGTCGGTGATGACCGTCATGTCGTCGAGCTGGTCGCGGATCGCGCGGGTCGCCGACTGCACCGGTGCGGCGGGGTCCACGGCCGACGAGCCGGTCTCGTCCTTGTGCGCCGGCAGCCCGAACAGCAGCACAGCCCGCACCCCGTCGTCACGCGCGGCGCGGGTTTCTCGCACCGCTTCGTCGACCGACAGCTGGTGCACCCCCGGCATCGACGAGACCTCGCGCCGGACGCCGGTGCCTTCACAGACAAACAGGGGGTAGACCAGCATGTCCGCCGAGAGCCGCGTCTCCTGCACCAGGGCGCGGATCCCCGCTGTGCTGCGCAGTCGACGGGGCCGGTGGATCAGCCCGAGCCCGACCGGTTCGTCAGTCGGGACCTGGGCCTCAGATGTGTCGTGGGCCGGTCGTTCGTCTTTCGTCACTATCACTCGTTCTCCTCGTGGCGCCTGCGTGCGGTCACGTGGTCCACGATCGCTCGCACCATCGCGGGTACCGTGTAGTCGGACGGCATGATCGTGGTCGAGATGTCCAGTCGGGTGGCCACGGCAGCCGTCACCGGGCCGATGCAGGCGACATCGACCTGTCTGAGCAGGTCGGCGGCGTGGTCCGTGCCGAGCGCCTTCACGAAGTTCTTGACGCTGGACCCACTCGTGAAGGTGATGATGTCGACCTGTCGTTCGAGCAGCAGGCCATAGATGTCCGGACCGCCGGCGGCCTCCAGGTCGACCGGGGTCGTCCGGTACGCGGTGACCGTGGTCACGTGCGCTCCCGCCTGTCGCAGTTTCGCTGGGAGCAGGTCCCGTGCGAGGTCTGCGCGCGGCAGCAGGATGCGTGTGCCGGTCAGATCCCGGTCCTGCGACAACGCGCGGACCACCCCCGTGGCGCGATACTCCTCCGGCACCAGATCGGTCCTGATACTGTAGTGCGACAGCGCTTCTGCCGTCGCCGGACCGACGGCGCACAGCCGCACACCCTTCAGATCCCTGACATCCCCCGGGCCCGCGAGCAGACGGCGCATGACGTGCGAGACCGCGTTCGCGCTGGTGAACACGACCCAGTCGAACTCGCCGATCTGGGCGCAGGCGCGGGCGAGCGGAGCCGGGTTCTTTGGCGCCACGATCTGAATGGTCGGCACCTCGATCGGGTCTGCCCCCATCTGCTCGAGCCGGGTCACCAACTCGGCAGCTTGCGTTCGTGGCCGCGTCACCACGACCCGGAGACCGAACAGCGGACGCGTGTCATACCACCGCAGGTGGTCCCGCAGCGCCACGACCCGACCGACGACCAGCACCGCGCTCTCGCGATGGTCGGCCCGGGCCACGAGCTGCTCGATCTCCGCCAACGTGCCTCGGATCGTGTGCTGGCTCGGGAGCGTGCCGCGGTAGATGAGCGCCACCGGCTCGCTGGCCGGACGTCCGTGGCGTCGCAGCGCCTTCGCCATTGCGGCCAACTGGGGCCCGGCGGCGTAGGTGACGATGGTGCCCTTCACTCGGGCCAGACGGCTCCAGTCCACCTTGGGCGGCAGGCTGGACTCTCCCTCGTGGCCCCGGACCAGCGTCAGCGTGTCGCCCGCCTTCGGATAGGTGACCGGGATTCCGGCGTAGCTCGGGCTCCCGATCGTGGAGGGGATGCCGGGCACCACCTCGAACGACAGCCCCTGCTCGTGGAGAAACAGCGCCTCCTTCCCGCCGCTGTCGAACACGAACGGGTCGCCCCACTTGAGCCGGGCGACCGTCTTCCCCTCCCGCGCCTTCTCGGCGAGCAGCAGGCAGATCGCGTCCTGCTCGAGCGGGCACGGCGCGGCCGGGCCGACGTCGATCTGCTCGGCGTCCGGCCGGACGAGGCTCAGCACCCGCTGATGCACGAGATGGTCGTACACCACGACGTCCGCCGTCGTCAGATACCGGTGTCCCTTGACCGTCAGCAGCGACGGGTCGCCCGGCCCGGCGCCGATGAGGTAGATCCGGGCCTCGGTCATCTGACACGCGTTGCCCTGGAGCTGGGCTGGCCGACGACCAGCACGCCGGTGAAACGACATGATGAGAACGACGTCATCAGGTGTCTCCTGTCTCCTGCGTCGCGCTGTCCTGCGCGGCCTGCAGAATCGGTCCCGCCCCATCCTCGAGCAGACCCGCTGCGACCGAGGCCCCAAGGGCGTCGGCCGATTCCACCGGCTGGCTGGCCTCGCGTCGCAGCAGCTGCGACCCATCGAGGGACGCCACCACCGCCCGCAGATGCAACCGGCCGTCCAGAGTCTCGGCGAACGCCCCGATCGGCGCCTGGCACCCGCCACCGAGTGCTCTCACGAGCGCGCGCTCCGCCGTGAGCGCGGCGGTCGCCGCGGTGTCGTTGACGGGCGTCAGGGCCGCGCGCGTGTCCCTGTCCTCCGTGCGCGTCTCGATCGCGATAATGCCCTGACCGGGTGCCGGCACGCAGGCAGTGACGTCGATGGCCGCCGAGATGCGGTCGGCGAACCCCAGTCGTCTGAGCCCGGCGGCGGCGAGGATCAGCAGATCGTACCCGCCGTCGTCCAGCTTGCGGAGACGGGTTCCGACGTTGCCGCGCACGAGATGAAACCGGGCGGTCGGCAACATTCGCCTCAGCTGGGCGATCCGTCTGACGCTGCCGCTGCCGATGCGTGGCGCGGTGCCCTGTAGGGCCACCAACTCGGGAATGGGCAGGTCCGGTGCCGGCGTGGCGCCAGCGGATAACACGACCGCGTCCCGCGGATCCTCGCGTGGCAGGACCGCCGCGATCGTCAGCCCGTCCGGCAGGTCGGCCGGCATGTCCTTGGCGCTGTGCACAGCGAGGTCGATGCGTCTGCGCGCGAGCGCCTGCTCGATCTCTTTGACGAACACTCGCTTACCACCGAGGGTCGACACCGACTCCTCGGTCAGGCGGTCGCCGGTCGTCGTGATCACCACCAGTTCGCAGTCTCGACCGCTTCGTCGGCGGATCTCGGCGGCGACCGTGTTGGCTTGCCAGCGCGCGAGCTCGCTGCCGCGGGTGCCGATCCTGAGCGGGGTCACGAGGCGACCGGGGTTTTCGACGTCGAGGGTGACGGCGAGGTGGCATCGGTGGCTGGTGCGGCGGCGGGCGGGTCAGCGGCCAGATCGAAGAGTTGGGTGATGACCTCCGCGTACTGGGCGGCCGTGGCCTCATCGGCGGTCGCCTTCAGCCGCTCCGTCGGCGTGAGCAACAGCTTCTGGACCACGAGCTGCGTGACCTCCTCGACGCGTGCGCGCGCCTCCGGCGACAGCCGGTTCAGCTTCGATTCGAGCCGCGTGAGCTCGGCCTGCCGAACCGACTCGAACCGGCGTCGCAGGGCCACCACCGTCGGAATCGTGCCGCGTGCGTGTAGCCACACCACGAACGCCTCGACCTCGTCGGAGACCAGCGCTTCGGCCAGGGCGGTCTGCTCCTGCCGCCGCGCGAGGTTGTCGCTGACGATCGAGCGCAGGTCATCGATGTTGTAGAGGAACACCTGCTCCAGGTCGCCGGCGGTCGGTTCCACGTCGCGCGGTAGACCGATGTCGATGATGAACAACGGGCGGTTGCGCCGGGCGCGCATGACACGGTCGATGGTGGTCGTGCTGATGAGCGGCGTCGAGGCGCCGGTGGCGGTGACGACGATGTCGGCCTCGAGCAGCTCGTCGTCGATCGCCGTCCAGTCCACCGCCGTCCCGTCGACCTTGCGCGCCAGCGCGTGGGCCCGGGCCAGGGTCCGACTGGTCACGGCGATCCGGCGCACCTGTTGCGATTGCAGATGCGTGGCGGTCAGCTCGGCCATCTCGCCGGCGCCGACCACGAGCACGGTCAGAGCCTTCAGGCTGCCGAAGATCTTTCGCGCGAGCGAAATCGCCGTGTAACTGACCGACACCGCCCCTTCGCCCAGACCGGTGTCGGCCCGCACCCGCTTGCCGACGGCGAACGACCAGGTGAACAGCTTGTTCAGCAGGGCGCCCGTGTGCCGCCCGTCCGCCGCGACGGCATACGCGTCCTTGACTTGTCCGAAGATCTGCGGTTCGCCCACGACCAGCGAGTCGAGCCCCGCCGCGACACGAAACAGGTGCCGCGCGACGTCGGCGCCGGTGTGGACGTAGAGATGCGGCGCGAGGTCGTGCTCGGGCACATCGTGGAACCGGCTCATGAACCGCTGCAGGCCGGGTCGCGTGGTCTCGCTGTCCTCGCAGGCGACGTAGATCTCGGCGCGGTTGCAGGTCGTCAGCACCACGGCCTCAGCCGGAGACGGACCCGCGGCCAGCTCCCGCAACGCCTCGCTCACGCCACGCCTCGAGAAATCGACCCGCTCGCGCAGATCGACCGGCGCCGTGTGGTGGCTCACGCCCAGCAACAAGAGATCCATCGTGCGTGGTGTTCACTGGACGCCGGCGAAGCCCTCCAGCGTCTCCTGTCTCCTGACTCCTGACTCCTTCGGGCTTTCACCTCAAAAGTTGTGGCTGTCCGTCAGGAAATACCCGACCGGTACGAGGTTGATCAGGATGATCGAGAACCCGACCGCTGAGAGCCAGGCCGCCCGCTTGCCGCTCCAGCCGATGGCGCGGCGGGCGTAGAGCTCGAACGAGTACACCAACCAGCTCACCATGACCACCGAGATCTTCGGGTCGAAAAACGACATGGCGTGGACCCGCGGGTCCACGGTCTCCGGTTGCAGCTGAAACAGCCAGACCGCCCCGACTACCAGTCCCGCGGTCAGAAATAGCCAGCCCACACCGACCGCACGTCCGTTCATCGCGTCGAGCACCTGCAGCGACGGGAGCCGCGCGGCGAAGAACCCTAGCCGCTTGGACTTGAGCTCACGGAACAGCAGAACGTAGGTGATCCCGATGACGCAGGCCAGGGCGAACGCGGCGTAGGCGAACAGGAGCGACGACACGTGCACGGCGAACCAGGGGCTGTCGAGCACCGGGGCTGGCTCGATCACCCGGTCGCTCAACGCCGCCACGGCCTGGAGCACCACCAGCAGGGGGACGATGAAGACACCCATGGCGCGCTCGTCGGTCGTGACCTCGGTATAGAGATACGCGACGGCGAGCAGCCAGACGAACGCCGAGATCGCCGCGGCCGTCCCCACGAACGGCAGCTGACCCACCTCCACCGTGCGCATCCCGATCACGAAGGTGTGGACGAGCGCGGCGCCGGCCAGCGACGCCGTGGCGAGGCGCCCGGTGCGTTGACTCCGATACGCGAAGGAGAACGCGTACGCGATACCGGCGACGATATAGAGCAGCAGCGGGAGCATGTTCATCGGTCTACCTTAGGGACTGGTCAAGAATAACTTCACATTTCTGGCCGCCGATCCATCCCGTCTGGCGGCGTTCCTCGTCGGTCGAATACTCCCGGGATGCTCCGTCCTCGCGCCTTGCCAGCCGGGCGCCTCGACGCCCACACAGTGCGAACGTATTCTTGACCGGACCCCTAATGGGTCGAGCGGCGGCGGAGCCGTCGCCCCTCACCTGATGGACGGCGCGTAGTAGCCCTGCTTTGTCCGGGCGGCGACGTTGGGACGGTCGACCCGCACGACGATGCGACGCCACCGGCCGTCCTGCAACGGGTTTTTCGAAATGTACCCCAGCGCGTACTGACTGGAGAGCTCATCCGAGATGCGCTGATAGATCGCAGGGAGATCCTCCGCCTGCTCGGGAAAGAAGGCCCGGCCCCCGGTTTCCTGGGCGAGCTGGCGCAACACGAAATCAGCCTCGCGGAACCCGCGTCGGTTGCGGATGTCCCGCGACCGCAGCCCGATCGAGTAGATGACCGTGTCGGACCGCTTCGCCAGCTCGAGCACCTCGTCGAAGTCGACGAGACTCGACGTGTCCTCGCCGTCAGAGAGCATCACGATCGCCTGACGCCGGATCTCGTCAACCGTGGTGGCGCCAACCTTCCCGAGCTCCTTGAGCGAGATGTAGATGGCGTTGTAGAGCGACGTCGACCCGCCCGCCGAGGTTCGCCGGATCGCGGCCTTGAGCTTGTCGATGGAGTTGGTGAAGTCCTGCAGGATGTTGACCCGGCTGTCGAAGTCGATGACGCTGGCCTGATCCTCGTCACGCAACCGCTCGGCGAATCCGATCGCAGCCTGCTGTGCCGTGGACATCTTCTCGGTCATGCTCGCGCTCGTGTCGATCAGCAACGCCAGTGCGATCGGCAGCTGGGTGCGTCTGAAGAACGCGACGTCCTGCCGCGCGCCGTCTTCGTAGAGCTGGAAGCTTGCCTCTTCGATGTCGGTCACATAGCGGTCGTCGCCGTCGGTCACTGTCACGTTGAGCGACACCAGGTCGACACCGGTCCGGAACGCCGGCTGGTCCGGCTGTTGCGCGACGGCGGTCGCCACCGCAAGTGTGACCGCCAGGGCCACCGCCGCTCGGGTCGCGTATCCGGGCAGGTAATGCATGCAGGCCACTAGTTTCCTGTGCGTCTGACCGGGGTCCCCTGAGCCGTCAGGTCGCTCCGTCGCATCCGGACCGCGATGTGCTCGGGTGGGATCAGGCTGGCGGGTCGTGCGTACACCACCTCGTATTGACTGGTGAGGATGCCAGCCAGCCGGCCGAGCGCGTCCCTGGTCGCCGTGCTCATCAGCAGGTCGCGCCGCTGACCGCCGGTGCTCGTCGGGCCCCGTTCGAGCACCAGGTCCCGCTGATCGAGGCTCTCGAGGAGGTGGCTGCCCTCGAGCCGCGAGGCGCGGAGCGCCGCGCTGATAGCCTGGTCCTTCAACACGATCACATGGGTCGCCGCCTGACTCGCCCCCAGCGCCGCGAGCACCCGCCCGGAGCTGTGCGTGCTGTAGTCGATGCCTTCGCTCGTCACGACGACGATCACCGGTCGCGGCGCTGCGCGCCGCTCGAATCCGCGCGCGGTCTCGACCAGGGCGTCGAGCAGATATGCGGCGCTGTCCGAGTAGGCGAAGATGCGTCCTATGCCATCCCGCAGGCGGTCGAGCTGATCGGTGGACTCGACCAGGATACGCGGTGGGCCGCCGAAGGTGACCAGGGCGATTGTGTTGCCCTCGATCACCCCGGAGATGAACGTTTCGAGCCCGTTCCGGATGTCACGGGTGGCGAAGGCCGCCGACCCGCTCGTGTCGACGAGCACAGCCAGCTGCATCGGCGCGGTCGCACGCCCCACGCGTAGCACCTCGCGCTCGGCGCCGTCCTCCTCAATCACGAAGTCGGTGGTCGCCAACCCCTCGACGGGCGCTCCACTCGAATCGAGGACGCTGACGAACATCGACCGCTCGCGGCCCTGGGCCCGCAGCGCACTCTGGGTCTGGCCCAGCACTGCCAGGCTCACCAGACCGACGGCCATGGCCACCAGCAGGCGAAGCGCTGGGAGATCACGACGTCGAACCGGTGACTGAGCCTGGAGCATGTGCGGCTGCACTCCTGACGAAAGTATAGCGCGCAATCCCATCTTCCGCGGTCCGAGCAGCCCGTGGTGAAAGTCCAGCTGCGTTTGGCTGGCGCTGCATCCGCCCTGACTGCGTTGTGCCTCGGTCACTTACGGCCTGTATGCTCCCGTCACGCCTTGCACAGGCCGTGCGCGGCGTCGACCTCGACGACCCTCGGTGCGACTTGGGGCTTTCACCACTGGGCCGCCGATGCAGGGTCAGGAGCGGTCCGCGGCGCCGTGCCGGGCCGCGGGGGAGAACCCGCGGTAAACACTGGGGGTTTTGATCCGTCGTGTTCGTCCCGGCATCGGCCTGGCGTTCCTTGACACCCCCGAGGCCCGTGCTATAAAATCCCCCGGTTTTCAGGCCCGCGGGTCGAGTCGTCTGATCGGCCACGACCACCCCTGCCGCATCGGAGCTTTCCGGGCGAATCGAGGCGCGTGAACGTCGAGCGGACTCGCTGTCGGCTCGTTATGTGGCGAATCTCAGAGCCAGGACACTCGTTGTAGAATAACCGTCGATGCCTGACGCTTACATCCCGGTGATGCTGTTCGTGCTGGTCGCGATCGGCTTCGCCATTTTTACCCTGGTACTCGCTGGACTGGTCAACTCCTCGCGCTACAACAAGGTGAAGCTCGAGCCATACGAGTGCGGGATCGAGCCGGACACCGACGCGCGTAGTCGCTACAGTGTCCGGTATTACCTGATCGCGATGCTTTTCGTCATTTTCGACGTCGAGACCGTGTTCATGTTTCCCTGGGCCGTCATCATGGACGAGCTGGCCCTGTTCGGGTTGATCGAGATGCTGGTTTTTCTCTTCATTCTTGTCCTCGGCTACGTGTACGCGTGGCGCAAGGGCGCGCTCGAGTGGGTCTAGAGCCCGGTCTCTCTTCCGGGTGACGACACCGTTTCATGGCCGACGAACCGAAACCGGGCGACCACGCGGCTGACCCGCCGTCGGCCGCCGCGCCAGATGCGCCCAAGCCGGCCGCTACGCCCGACGCGCCCACGTCGGCGGTTCCGAAGCCGGCCACCGCTGCAGCGCCGGCGCCCAGACCAAAGCCCAAGCCCAAGCCCAAGGCGCCGCCTGAGGCCCCCACGGGGCCGATCGATCCGCCCCCTCCCGACGACCTCGAGCGGCCGCCGTTCCTGGCTGCGCTGCAGAAGATTTTGCCCGAGGCGGTGGAGCAGATCAGCTACTGGGTCGGCGACTGGACCGTCATCGTGCAGCCGACGTCGCTGCTCGACGTCGCCCGTTTCCTGAAGGAGTCGGACGAAGGGTCGTTCGACTACTGCTCCGACGTCACGGCCAGCGACTGGCCGCCGCGGGAGAAGCGCTTCGACATCATCTACTGTCTGTACTCCACCCGCCGCCGGCACCGGGTCCGCGTCAAAGTACGGGCGGGCGAGGACGAGCCGGTGCCGTCGGTGACCGAGCTGTGGCCGGCCGCCAACTGGCTCGAGCGCGAGCTCTGGGACATGTTCGGGGTGGCGATTACCGGGCACCCCGATCTGCGCCGGATCCTGATGCCCGAGAATTGGCAGGGGCATCCACAGCGGAAGGACTACCCGCTCGAAGGGCCGGGCGAGTACCTGCTGGAGAGCCCGATGGAGTGGCTGCGGCTACGGAACATGACCGACGAGACGGAGATCGAATAGCCAGCCGTACCACATGAGTGAGTGAGTCATGGCCATCGAAGCAGCACCGATGTTCGACACCGACGAGCTCGTCATCAACATGGGCCCGCAGCATCCCAGCACCCATGGGGTGCTGCGGGTGATCCTGCGACTCGACGGCGAACGGGTCGTCGACGCCGATGTGGTCATAGGCTACATCCATCGGGGCATCGAGAAGCTGACCGAGAACCGGGATTGGACCCAGATCATCCTGCTGACCGACCGGATGGACTACGTCTCGGCCGCCACGAACAACCAGGGTTACTGCGAGACGGTCGAGAAGCTCATGGAGGTGGAGGTGCCCCGGCGGGCGCGATACATCCGCACCATCCTCGCCGAGCTCCAGCGGGTGGCCAGTCATTGTCTCTGGCTGGGCACCCACGCCATGGACATCGGGGCGGTGACGGTGTTCATGTACGCCTTGCGTGAGCGTGAGCTCATTCTCGATCTGTTCGAGGAGTACTGTGGCGCCCGGTTGACCTACAACTGCATGCGGATCGGTGGGCTCCCGCTCGATATCCCGACCGGCTGGGGCCGTAAGGTGCATGCGTTTTGCGACGTCATGGAGTCCAAGATCCCGGAGTACGAGGAGCTGCTCACCAACAACCGGATCTGGCTCCAGCGCACCCGTGGAATCGGGGTGATTTCCGGCGAGGCGGCGACCGCACTCGGTCTCTGTGGCCCGCCGCTGCGCGGGTCCGGGGTTTACCGGGACGTGCGGAAAGACGAACCCTACGCCGCCTACGACGAGTTCGAGTTCAACGTGCCGCTCGGCACGACCGGGGACACCTACGACCGGTATCTCGTCCGGTTGGAGGAGTTCCGGCAGTCGCTTCGCATCATCCGCCAAGCGGTCGACGGGTTGCCCGAAGGCCCCGTGATGGGCAAGGTGCCGCGGCTCATCAAGCCGAAAGCGGGTGAGACCTATCACGCGATCGAGTCACCGAAGGGCGAGCTCGGGTATTTCATCGTAAGCGACGGACGCTCGACCAACCCCTATCGGTTGCGTGTCCGACCGCCGTCGTTCTGCAATCTGCAGGGGCTTAAGTCGTTGATCATCGGGCATCTGGTCGCCGATGTGGTGGCGCTGATCGGCACCATCGACATCGTGCTCGGCGAGGTCGACAGATAGCGATGATCGACATCGTCATCATCCCGTTGCTCAAGATCGCGGTGGTGCTCAACGGGGTGCTCGTGTTGGTCACCGTCATGCCCCTGCTCGAGCGGAAGGTCCAGGGGTGGGTGCAGTCGCGGCTCGGGCCGATGCGGGTCGGGCCCTGGGGCCTGCTGCAGGCGATTGTGGACCCGATCAAGCTGATGCTGAAGGAGGACATCACCCCGACGAAGGCTGACAAGTGGCTCTTCACCCTGGCGCCGATCATGGCGATGGTGCCGGCGCTGGTCGTCTTTTCGGTGATCCCGTTCGGTGGGGATGCGCTGTTCTACATCACCGATATCAACGTCGGGCTGCTCTTCATCATCTCGGTGACCTCGATCGGTGTCTACGGGATCATCCTGGCCGGCTGGGCCTCCAACAGCAAGTATCCGCTGCTGGCGAGTCTGCGGGCGGCCGCGCAGCTCATCAGCTACGAGATCGCCGTCACGATGACGCTGGTCAGCGTCATCCTGACCGCCGGAACGTTGAGCATGGTGGGCATCGTCGAGGCGCAACTGGAGACCGGTTTCTGGTTCGGGTTCGTGCAGCCGGTCGCGTTCGTGCTGGTGTTCATCGGCGGGCTGGCCGAGACCAACCGCGTCCCGTTCGACCTGCCCGAGGCGGAGCAGGAGCTGACGGGCGGCTTCCATACGGAGTACAGCGGGATGCGGTGGGCGCTGTTCTTCCTGGCGGAATACGCGAACATGATCGTCATCGCGGCGGTGCTCACGACGCTGTTCTTGGGCGGCTGGCTGCCACCGTTCCCGAGCGTCGGCGTACTGGGGTTTCTGGACCTGATCCCGGGCTGGATCTGGTTCCTCGGCAAGATGGGCCTGTTTCTGTATCTGTCCGTCTGGATCCGGGCCACGTTTCCGCGATACCGCTACGACCAGCTGATGCGACTCGGCTGGAAGGTCCTGATTCCGATCGCCATTGCCAACATCATGGTGACCGCCGTCGTCAAGGTGTGGTTGCTGTAAGCCATGGCCGAAACCATCGCCTTCTACGCGCTCTCGGCGCTGATCCTCGGTCTGGGGGTGGCGGTCATCACCACCCCGAACACCGTGCACAGCGTGCTGTTTCTCGTCATGAACTTCCTCGGTGTGGCGGTGATCTACGTCGTCCTGGAGGCGGAGTTCCTGGCGGTGATCCAGGTGCTCGTCTACGCCGGCGGCATCGTCGTGCTGTATCTCTTCGTGGTCATGCTGGTGAACCTGAAGCGCGAGCCGGAGGCGCACCAGGACCCGCACCGGCTCAGTGTGTTCGGGTTGGCGTTGGCGGGCGCGGTGCTGCTCGAGCTGGCCGGCATCGTGGTCTACAGCTCCAGCCGGGAAGGGTCGGCGCCGGTGGCCGCCGCCGCCGCGTCACCGGTCGAGGGCAATGTCGAGCAGATCGGCTGGCTGCTCTACACCGACTATCTGATTCCGTTCGAGGTGGCGTCGGTGCTGCTGCTGGTCGCCATGGTCGGCGCCATCGTGCTGGCCAAGCGAGAGTTGTAATGATGGAGATCACACCGGCGCACTACACGATTCTCTCCGCCGCGCTGTTCACCATCGGGGTGATCGGCGTGTTGGTGCGACGCAATATCATCATCATCTTCATGTCGATCGAGCTGATACTCAACGCCGTCAACATCAACCTCGTCGCGAATGCCAGGCAACTCGAGAACCTGGTGGGTCAGGTGTTCGTCGTGTTCGTGATCGCCGTGGCCGCGGCCGAGGCGGCGGTCGGGCTCGGGATCCTCCTGGCGTTCTTCCGGAACAAGGAGACCGTGAACATCGACGAGATGAACGTGATGCGCTGGTAGGACCCCGGTAGACGCCCTGTCAATCATGTTTCTGGACCTGATCTGGCTCATCCCCGTGCTGCCCGGCATCGGCGCCGCCGTCAACGGCCTGGTGGGTGTGCGTTACTTCAGCAAGTCGACGACGGCGGTCGTCGCCTGCGCGACGATGGGCGGCGCGCTGCTGCTGTCGGTCGGCGCATTCTGGGGGCTGCTTGGCCTCGAGCATCGCGAGCATGTCGCCAATATCTTCGGCCTGACCGAAGCGCACTGGATTCCACCGATCGCGCTCGAGACGGTCGACGGCATCGGCGCCTTCGAGGTGCCGTGGGCGTTCCGGCTCGACCCGCTGTCCGGGATGATGATCCTGATCGTGACCGGCATCGGGTTCCTGATCCATCTGTACTCCGTCGCCTACATGGACCACGAGGAGGATGGCGCCTACGCGCGGTTCTTCTGCTATCTGAACCTGTTCTGCTTCTTCATGCTGACGCTCGTGCTCGGCAGCACCTTCCTCGTCATGTTCGTGGGGTGGGAGGGGGTCGGGCTCTGCTCCTATCTCCTGATTGGGTTCTGGTATCACAAGAAAAGCGCGTCGGACGCCGGCAAGAAGGCGTTCATCGTCAACCGGATCGGCGACTGGGGCTTCCTGCTCGGGATCTTCCTGATCTTCTTCACGTTCGGCACCCTCGACTTCCGCGCCGTCGCCGAGGCGGCGTCCGAGATGGACGTCGATGTGGGGTTCGGCGTGCTGTCGGCCATCTGCCTCCTGCTGTTCGTCGGCGCCGTGGGGAAGAGCGCGCAGATTCCGCTCCACGTTTGGCTCCCGGACGCGATGGAGGGTCCCACCCCGGTGTCGGCGCTCATTCACGCCGCGACCATGGTGACCGCGGGTGTGTATATGGTCGGCCGGAATGCCGTGCTGTTCTCACACGCCC